>NZ_JAXCHV010000004.1:0-172733 GCF_035984795.1 Cryobacterium sp. MP_3.1
TCCGTGAACCTCCGACGGGGACCGGACTTCCTGACTGCTCCCATGATTTCATCCAATCAAATAGGAACACTGTCCGGAAGCACCGGGTCACCCCAGGGCAGAGCATCCTCTTAACCGAACTTCGTCCTCATAAGCGACCGTTGAGTGCCTCAACCGAGCGCGGGCGCCGGGCGCCGCAGCAGCGACCAGGCCACCACCACCGCGACAAGGACCATCGCGGCGACGCCGAGGCCCGAGTAGCCCACCAGCAGCAGGACCGGGCCGGCGAGGGCCCCGCCGAGGGCGCCGGCGGCGTTCATCGAGAGGTCGGAGAAGCCCTGGAGAGCCGACCTGTCGTGCACCCCCACCGCCTCCGTGATCAGCGCCGAGCCGGCCACGACGGATGCCGACCAGCCGAGCCCGAGCAGGATCAGCCCGACCGTCATGGCGGTGGCATTCTCGCCGGCGAGCCAGAACAGCACCAGCGCGGCCAACAGCAGGGCCTGGCCGGCCAGGATCACCGGCATCCGGCCCAGCCGGTCGGCCAGGGCGCCGAACAAAGGCGACAGCGCGTACATGCCGGCCACGTGCAGGCTGATGGTGAGACCCACGATGGTGAGCGAGGCGCCGTGCTCGGAGAGATGCACCGGGGCCATCGACATCAGCGCCACCATGGTGGCGTGGCTGAGGGCGATGACCGCCACGGCGTAGCGGGCCAGCGGGTTGGAGCGCACGATGGCCAGGCCGCCGTGCTGCCGGGTGCTCGTTGGCCGCGCCTCGCGCACCGAGAGGGCGGTGAGCAGCGGGTCGGGGCGGAGCCCGATCGTGTAGACCAGGGCGGCACCGACCTGAGCGGCGAGGGAGAAGGCGAAGGCCCCGGTCAGCGGCGGGAGGCCGAGTTGCGCGCCGACGACCTCGCCGGGACCGAACAGGTTGGGGCCGAGGACCGCGCCGATGGTGGTCGACCACACCACGATCGAGAGGTCACGGGCGCGAGTGGTGGCGCCGGCCAGGTCGGTGGCGGCGAACCGGGCCTGCAGGTTGGTGGCCGAGCCCGCGCCCAGCAGCATCAGGGCGAGCAGCAGCAGCGGGAAGGTGTCCAGCGCGACCGAGGTGATGGCCAGGATGGCACCGACCCCGGCGATCCCGGCGCCGGTGGCGAGGGACCGTCGCCGGCCGCTGGCCTGTGCCAGGCGGGCAAGCGGCACGGCCACCAGGGCCGCGCCCAGCGTGCTCATCGTGGCGGCCATGCCCGACCAGGCGTTCGAGCCGGAGAGTTGGGCGGCGAGCAGGGCGCCGAGCGAGAGCGTGGCACCCATGCCGATGCCACCGAGGATCTGGCCGAGGATGAGCACTCGCACGACCTTCCGCTGCAGGCGCGGGTGCGCGCTCGCATCCGTGCCGGAAGCGGGACGGCGGGGTGTGGTCATCGGGATCCCTGCTGGTTGTCTGGGTGGTGCGCTGCGGTGTCGATCAGCCTACGGCCGGTGACGTGAAGGCGGAGTTTTTCGCCGAAACGCCGGCCGGGCATCCGGCGCAGACGGCGTTTCGGGAATTTCTCCGCCTGTCGTGCTGCCGGTCGAACGTGTGGGGGGAGTATCTTCGCGCCAACGGTGACGGCGGGAGATGCGCGGATGACGTTCGAGGCAGTGGTCGAGGCGGCCGTGCGAGTGGTCGAGGTGGTGGGTGCGGCCATCATGGTGTTCGGCGGGCTGGCGGCGCTGGTGGCCGGCATCCCGCGGATGCTGCGCGCGGACACCCGGGCGACGGCGTACCAGACCATGCGCCGGGAGCTGGGCCGGGCCATTCTGCTGGGCCTGGAGGTGTTGATCGTGGCCGACATCATCCGCACCATCGTGGTGGAACCCACGGTGGAGAGCGTGCTGGTGCTCGGGGCGATCGTGATCATCCGGGTGCTGCTGAGCTTCTCGCTCGAGGTGGAGATGGACGGCGTCTGGCCGTGGGCCAGGTGGCGGATGACGGGAAAAACTGACACGTCGAGCCCGCCAGGCTAGGACGTGGTCGGGCCTGCCGGCGGGTCGGGCGGATCAGGCCCGGCGCAACCGCCAGAGCGAGGTGACCTCGGCGGCCCTGGCCGCATGCAGGGGGTCGGTCGTGTCGGCGACCTTGTGATGGGTGGGGCGGGTGTCCAGGCGCGCGATCACCGTGAGGCCGGCGTCGTCGATGAGGTCGAGCAGCGTGCCGCGGGAGCGCAGCCCGAGCAGCTCGGCCAGGTTGGAGAGGATCAGCCAGCCCTCGCCGCCGTCGGTGAGGTGCCCGGCGAGCCCGGCCAGGAAACCGCGAAGCATGCTGCTGTCGGGGTCGTAGACGGCGGCGTCGGTGCTCGTCGCGGCCGAGGCCGGCAGCCAGGGCGGGTTGCAGACCACAAGGTCGGCGCGACCCGCCGGGAACAGATCGGCGTCGAGAACGTCGACCCGGTCGGTCAGGCCCAGGCGTTCCAGGTTCTCTCTGGCGCAGGCCAGCGCGCGCGGCGACGTGTCGGTGGCCACCACCCTGTCGATACCGCGGCGGGCCAGGATCGCGGCGATGACGCCGGAGCCGGTGCCGATGTCGAACGCCGACCCTGTCGCGGGCAGCGGAGCGGTGGCGACGAGGTCGAGGTATTCGCCGCGGACCGGCGAGAAGACGCCGTAGTGCGGGTGGATGCGCGCGCCGAGCGCCGCGACCGGCACACCCTTGACGCGCCACTCGTGCGCGCCGATCACGCCGAGCAGTTCGCGGAGCGAGGTGACCGACGCGGTGCTGCTGGGGCCGTATGCCTCGTCGCAGGCCTGACGCAGGTCGGGGGCGCGGCGGAGGCTCAGGGTGTGGTCGGCGTCGAGGGACACGAGCACCAGGCCCAACAGCCGGGCGCGGCGCATGGCCTCGGTGCGGCCCACCTCGAACGCGGCCTTGAGCGTGTCGCTGGGAGTGCGTCGGTGCCGGTCAACGCGACGGGCCATCGCGGTGAGCAACTGCCGGGCGTTCTGGAAGTCGCCCCGCCAGAGCAGGCCGGTGCCGGACTTCGCCAGCCTGTACGCGGCATCCGCGGTGAGGGTGTCGTCGACGACGACCACACGTTTGGGGGCCGGCCAGCCGCCCTCGGAGTGCCAACGGGCGGTGTGCTCGGTGTCGCCGTCACGCCAGTGGATGTCGGCGGGGGTGTTGATGCTCCCCGATCCGGTGCTCTGGGTGCCGTCGGGAGTGTTCGTGCTGGACATGGTGTCCGATCTTGTGCCGCTGGGTGTCGTATCCGCCCGAGTCGTGCACGCGGGAAGGTCGGCCGGGAACTGCGGGGCAGAGGGCTCTCGTGACCGGTTCGATTATCGCATCCGTAGGCAACTGTTGCCGAAGCGGACATCTGCGCCCGGTACGCCGGGCACAGATGTCCGGACGGGGAACAGTCGGGCGGCCGGCGCCGCGGCGACGGACGGGCTGGCGCTACAGCAGGGCCGGCATGACCTCGCGCTCGAACAGCTCCAGGCCCGACCTGTCGTAGGCCGCCTCGGGGAAGTAGTGGATCGCGTAGCCGAGGCCGCGCTGCTTCATGCCGTTGAGGCGCTCCACGATCTGCTCGGGCGTGCCCACGCCCTGCGCCTCGCCGCTGCGGTACTCGGCCATGAAGCTCGCCGCGCCCTCGACGCCGAGATACGGGGTGACCCGGGCCTGGATGGCGTCCAGCCGTTCGGCGACCTCGGCCTCGTCGCGGCCGATCACGGTGTTGTAGTTCGCCGAGCGCACGATGGCGTCGAAGTCGGTGCCGAGGGTGGCGCAGTGCTCGCGCAGCAGGTCGCTCTTGTGCGTGAAGCCCTCTGGGGTGCCGTCGAAGTTGGTGTAGTTCGCGTACTGCGCCGCGATGCGCAGGGTGACCTTCTCGCCGCCGCCGGCGATCCAGATCGGGATGCCGCCCTCCTGCAGCGGCAACGGCCGCACGATGGCGCCGTCCACCTGGTAGTGCTCGCCGTCGAGGGTGGCGGTGCCGGTGGTCCAGGCCTGCTGCATGATCTGCACACCCTCATCGAGACGGGAGAGGCGTTCGCCGGCACGCGGGAAGCCGTAACCGTACGCACGCCACTCGTGCTCGTACCAGCCGGCGCCGATGCCCATCTCGACGCGGCCGCCGGAGATGATGTCGATCGTGGAGGCCACCTTGGCCAGGTACGCGGGGTTGCGGTAGCTCATGCAGGTGCACATCTGGCCGAGCCGCACCCGACTGGTGGTGGCGGCGAAGGCGCTCATCAGGGTCCACGCCTCGTGGGTGGCCTCCTCGCTGGGCACCGGAACCGTGTGGAAGTGGTCGTACACCCAGATCGATTCCCAGGCGCCGGCATCCGCGTGCGCGGCGAGGCCGCTCATGGTGGCCCACTGCTGGGCGGGGTCGATGCCGACGAGGTCGTGACGCCAGCCTTGGGGAATGAAGAGTCCGAAGCGCATGGGCCCAGCCTAGGGGTGGCGGCGGCGCGGCCGCGGAAACGGCGTCAGGCTGGCAGCACCGCGAACAGTGAATGGATGTTGCCCTCGGGGTCGGCGAAGAAGCCGGTCAGGTGCCCCCAGTCGCGCTCCGCTGGTGCGGCGATGGCCACCGCTCCACGCTCGACGAGCTCGGCGAACCGGGTGCGCACCTGGTTCGGGGTGCCGCACTGGAAGTTCAGCTCCACGGCCTGGCCGCTTCGCGGCGCCACGAACGACGGATGGTCGTGGGTGTGCGCTCCCATGCCGGCGCGCCGGAAGATGGCGAGCCGCACCCCGATGGGGCCGCCGAGCGCCACGTAGTCCGGCTCTCGCACGGTCACCTCGAACCCGAGCGCATGCTCGTAGAAGTCGGCCATGCCGGCCACGTCGTCGGCCAGCAAGGTCACCCCTTCGAGCATCATCGTGTCCATGCCTCAGACGGTAGCATCGCCCGGGTCGACTTACAGCCTGGTGTCGGGGTCCTCCGGTGTGGAGGAACTGGTGGAGGCAGCGGCGCCGGCCTCGGCGGGCTCCGCATCCGGGCGGCGCAGGTGCACGCCCATCACGGTGAGGATCGCCAGCATGGTTGCGCCGGCGAAGATCGCGATGTCGGCGACGTTGCCGATGAACAGGTTGCCGTAGCCGATGAAGTCCACCACGTGGCCGCGGGCGAAGCCGGGCTCGCGGAAGAGCCGGTCACCGAGGTGGGTGGTGGCACCGCCGAGCAGCAGGCCGAGGGCGACCATCCAGCCGCGGGACTCGACCCGCCAGGTGAGCATGGTGATCCACACCACGGCGCCGGCGGCGAGCACCGCGAACACCCAGGTGAAGTCGGAGCCGATCGAGAATGCAGCGCCGGGGTTGTAGACGAGCACAAAACGGATGATGTCCCCGATCACCGGAATGACCCTGCCATCGGCGAGTTCGGCTTCGGCCCACCACTTGGAGGCCTGGTCGATGAGGATCACGAGCAGGGCGATGCCGAAGGCGGGCCAGGCCAACCGGGCGGCCCGCCGCGAGCGGGTAGAGGCCGGCAGCGGAGTCTGGGAGGCAGCAGTCACCCCTCCATCATCCCAGCGATCGGGTGCCAGGCGCGGCGCGGCTCACAGAACCCTTCCCAAGCGAGGCGTGTAGCGTTGGTGCACCCGCACGCTGAGCCTGCCGGCTGCCGCGGGATTCACCCGAGCGGAATCATCCGCTCATCTGCCTGAGGAGAGCGCGCATGTCGACACCGTCCGACATCCCGACCGACATTCCGACCGACGACCCGATCGACGACAAGACCGCGACCGCGGATGCCGCGCCCGCCCGGGAGAGCGCAGCCGGACTGGCCGCCGTGGTTTACAACCCCATCAAGGTGAACCTCGACGACATCAAACGCGCCGTCGCCGCCGAAGAGGCCAAGGCCGGCTGGGGGGAGACCCTCTGGTTCGAAACCTCCAAGGAAGACCCGGGGCAGGGCGCAGCCCAGGCCGCGATCGATGCCGGCGCCACCATGGTGATCGCCGCCGGCGGCGACGGCACCGTGCGTGCGGTGGCCGAGGTCGTGCACGGCAGTGACGCGGCGTTGGCCCTGCTGCCGTCCGGCACCGGTAACCTCCTGGCCCGCAACCTCAACCTCACGCTCGACAACCTCGAACACTCGATCGGCACGGCCTTCAGCGGCAAGGACCGCAAGGTCGACATCGCCCGGATCGAGATCCGGCACGAGGACGACAGCGTCAGCAAGCACGCGTTCCTCGTGATGGCCGGCCTGGGCCTGGACGCCAAGATGCTCGCCAGCACCAACGACGAGCTCAAGGCCAAGATCGGCTGGCTCGCCTATGTGGGCGCGATCATCACGGCCCTGCGTGACCGCAACCAGTTGCGCCTGCGCTACAGCCTCGACGGCGGCCCCACCAAGTCGGTGCGCGCGCACACCGTGATCGTGGGCAACACCGGTACCCTCACCGCCAACGTGCTGCTGCTGCCGGAGGCCGTCATCGACGACGGGCAGTTCGAGATGCTGATGCTGCGCCCGGAGGGCTTCGTGCACTGGGTGCAGATCGTCGTCAAGGTCTTGTGGGAGAACGGCGTGCTGCGCCGCACGCCGCTCGGCCGGCGCATGATGACCAAGGAGGTCGAGGCCCTCAACTACGTCAAGGGCCGCCAGATCACCGTGAAGCTCAGCCACCCCGAGGAGATCGAACTCGACGGCGACGGTTTCGGCACCGCCACGGCGTTCAAGGCGCGGGTGCTGCCCGGCGGCCTGCGCGTGCGCGTTCCGCAGGAGTGACCGATGCTCCCGATGACCCGCAGGTCCCCACGACGACCACGTCGAGCAAGCGGAGACGGTCGCGTGCGTGAGCTGCTGCTGCCGGAGAGCGGCGCATCCGTCACTGTGCGCTCGACACCGGGTCCGGAAGCGCCGGACGCGCCGGTGTTCGTCCTGGTGCACGGCATCGGCATGTCGCACCGTTACTTCGACCGGATGCACGCCGAGCTTGCCGCCACGGGCGCGGTGCACTCGGTGGACCTGCCGGGCTTCGGCCGCTCGCCCAAGCCCGCGGACGGGGTGTCGATCGAGCAGTACGCCGACTACCTCGGCGAGTTGCTGCCGATGCTGAGCGGGCGGCCCGTCGTACTGGTCGGGCATTCGATGGGCGCCCAGTTCGTGACCGAGACGGCCGTGCGCCACCCGACAGTGGTCGCCCACCTCGTCTTGATCGGCGGTGTCACCGACCCCACCCGATCTTCGGCGCTGCGCCAGGCTCTTGCCCTCGGCCGGGACACCCTGAAGGAACCTGTCAACGGCACCATGATCGTGGTGCGCGACTACCTTCTGTGCGGTCCGCGCTGGTACCTCGCCACCCTGCGGCCGATGCTCGCCTACCGCACCGACCTGCGGCTGCGGGAGGTGTACGCGCCGACCCTGGTGATCCGGGGAGAGGACGACCCGGTGTCACGCCACGACTGGGGCGTGCACCTCGCCGCGCAGGCTACACGCGGGAAGCTGCTCGAGCTGCCCGGCCGCCACCTCGTGCACTTCAGCGCCGCGGTCGACACGGCGGCCGGCATCCGGGAGTACGCCCGCACGGCCGCTCCTGATGGTGAGCCTGTCACGCCATGACCCGCAAGCCTGGTCGGTCGGCGCGGGGCCTGCTCTGCGTCGGCCTGCGGAACGCCGGCTCCTGGCTGCTGGACTACCGGTACGCCGTTCTCGCCCAGGTGCGTGGTGCCCTCGCCCGCACGCACCCCGACGACTACGCCTCGGGCGAGGCGGCGCCGGTGCTGATCATCCCGGGGATCTACGAGAGCTGGCACTTCATGCGGCCGCTGATCCAGGCGCTGCATGACGCCGGGCATCCGGTGCACGTGGTGACGCCGCTGCACACCAACCGGCGGCCGGTGGTGCCGTCGGCCGAGATCGTGGCCGAGTACCTGCGTGATCGCGAGCTGAACCGCCTGGTCATCGTGGCGCACAGCAAGGGCGGCCTGATCGGCAAGTACCTGATGACGCAGCTTGACCCCGACGATCGTGTCGATCGGATGGTGGCGGTGAGCACCCCGTTCTCCGGCTCGCGATACGCCAGGTACATGCCCACTCCCAGCCTGCGCGCGTTCGCCGGCACCGACCCGCAGCTCGCCGCCCTCGGCGCCGATGCCCGGCTGAACGACCGGATCGTGTCGGTGTTCGGGCGGTTCGATCCGCACATCCCGGATGGCAGCATCCTGACGGGCGCCGAGAACGTGCGAATCGACACCGGTGGGCACTTCCGCATCCTCAGCCACCCCGACACCGTTCGCCAGGTGCTCGCGGCGGCCGCCCGCCCCTGACCCGCGCGAGCGGTGCTGCCCGCGAGAGCGGCCGTGGTGCTGCCTCAGCGTGGGGTGGCAGCCACACGACCGCTTTCGCGGGATGATGGCTCGGCGCGGGCGGCGGCCACGATCGACTGGATGCGGCCGGGCACGGTGTCGTCCTGCAGCGAGGTGACGTCGCCGAGCGGGCGGCCGTCGACGATGTCGCCGAGCAGCCGGCGCATGATCTTGCCGGAGCGGGTCTTGGGCAGGTCGGGCACCAGGAACACGTCCCGGGGCTTGGCCACCGCGCCGATCTCGTGGGTGATGTGCGCCCGCAACTGCGGGGCCAGCTCGGCCGCCAGCGCCAGCCAGGCGGCCGGGTCATCCGTTGCCGGGGCCACCGCGGGAATCACGAACGCGGCGATGCCCTCGCCCGTGGTGGCATCGGTCACGCCCACCACGCCGGACTCGCCGACCGCCGGGTGCGACACCAGTGCCGACTCGATCTCGATGGTGGACAGCCGGTGCCCTGACACGTTGATCACGTCGTCGACCCGGCCGAGCAGCCAGATGTCGCCGTCATCGTCGTACTTCGCGCCGTCGCCGGAGAAGAAGTAGCCCTGCTCGGCGAACCGTGCCCAGTAGGAGTCGCGGTAGCGCTCCGGGTTGCCCCACACCGTGCGGGCCATGCCCGGCCAGGTGCCGGCCAGCACCAGATAGCCGCCGGTGCCGTGCGGAACCGGCTGACCCGCGTCATCCACCACCAGGGCGCTCAGGCCCGGCAGGGCGCGCAGGGCCGAACCGGGCTTGAGCGTGCTCACCCCGGGCAGCGGCGCCATCACGGCGGCGCCGGTCTCTGACTGCCACCAGGTGTCCACGATCGGGGCGTGGCCGGCGCCGATGTTCTCCCGGAACCACACCCAGGCCTCGGGGTTGATCGCCTCGCCGACCGAACCGAGCAGACGGATGCTGGACAGATCGTGTTCGCTCGGCAATCCAGTGGGGAACCAGGTCATGAACGTGCGGATCAGCGTGGGCGCCGTGTAATAGGTGGTGACGCCGTAACGCTGGATGATCTCGAAGTGCCGGCCGGGGTGCGGAGTGTTCGGGGTGCCCTCGTAGATCACCGAGGTGGTGCCGTTGGAGAGCGGGCCGTAGTGCACGTAGCTGTGCGCGGTGACCCAGGCGAGGTCGGCGGTGCACCAGTGCACGTCGTCGTCCTTGGCGTCGAAGACGGCCCAGTGGCTCCAGGACGCGTGGGTGAGGTAACCGCCGCTGGTGTGCACCAGGCCCTTCGGCTTGCCGGTGGTGCCCGAGGTGTAGATGATGAACAGCGGCGTCTCGGCGTCGAAGAACTCCGGCTCATGGGTGGCGGACGCCGTGTCGACGGTGTCGTGCCACCACACGTCGCGACCGGTCGTCCAGGGGATGTCCGGGGTCAGGTCGCCGGTGCGGCGCACCACGAGCACGTGCTCGATCTGGTTTGTGCCCGACACGGCTTCGTCGGCGGCTTCCTTCACCGGCACGGCCTGGCCGCGGCGGAACTGGCCGTCGGTGGTGACGAGCAGCTTGGCGCCGGTGTCCTCCACCCGGAAGCGCAGTGCCTCGGCCGAAAAGCCGCCGAACACCAGGGAGTGGATGGCGCCGAGGCGGGCGACCGCGAGGGTGATGATGATCGTCTCGGGGATCACCGGAAGGTAGATGACGACCCTGTCACCCTTTTCGATGCCGAGGGCGGTGAGCGCGTTCGCGGCGCGGGCGACCTCTCTTTCGAGGTCGGCGTAGGTGAGGGTGCGCCGGTCGCCGGGTTCGCCCTCGAAGTGGAACGCGACCTTGTCGCCGCGGCCGGCGGCCACGTGCCGGTCGACGCAGTTCACCGCCACGTTCAGTTTTCCGCCGGCGAACCACTCCGCTCGCGGCACGCTCAAGACGCCGTCGGCATCCGGGGCGGGCGGCTGCCAGGTGTGGTCGGTGTGCCAGGGCTCGGCCCAGTCCAGGCGCTTGGCCTGCTCGGTCCAGAAGGCGACCGGGTTGGCTGCGGCTTTTTCGTACCAGGAGGCGTCGACATTGGCCCGCGCGGCGAACGCGGCCGGCGCCGGGTAGCGGCGGTGCTCGGTGGAGAGGTTGCGGATGGTGGCGCTGGTGTCGGTCCAGTCCGCGGTGGCAGCGCGGGTGGCCGGGGGGTGGGTGTCCGTGTTGGCGTGAGTGCTGGTGCTGGTGTCGAGGTTCGGCATGGGCACACTCCGGCGGCTGGTTCTGATGGCGGACTATCGGGCGCTTTCGACGCTACGCAGCGCGGGCATCCATTGCAGGCAGCGGCGCAATGCGGCGTAACCTGCGCGGCCGGGCGGGTGGCCGCTCGGGGCAGGTCTTCGTCGCGGCGGCACAGGCTCTACCGCGTGCCGCGGCGCCTGATGCGTGCCGCGGCGCCTGATGCGTGCCGCGGGCGCCGGTCAGGCCCACTTGGTGATGGCCCACTTTTCGAACACGCCCAGGATGGCGTCGGTGAGCTTGCCGAGCAGAGCGAGCAGGATGATGGCGAGCAGGATGCGGTCGATGCGGCCGTTCGTGCCCGAGATGGAGAGCAGATAGCCCAGCCCCATCGACGCGCCGAGCAACTCGGCGGCCACCAGGAACAGCCAGGCCTGGGCCAGCG
Organism: Cryobacterium sp. MP_3.1; assembly: GCF_035984795.1. Taxonomy (NCBI): domain Bacteria; kingdom Bacillati; phylum Actinomycetota; class Actinomycetes; order Micrococcales; family Microbacteriaceae; genus Cryobacterium; species Cryobacterium sp. MP_3.1. Next base: position 10,868 of record NZ_JAXCHV010000004.1, read on the forward strand.
CGAGCCGCAGCCCGGAGATCACCGACGGGATCACGGCGGGCAGCTGCACGGCGGTGAACAGCCGCACCCCGCGTAACCCGAAGGCGCGGCCGGCCTCCACGAGCTGGCGGTCCACGTGCCGCAGTGCCTGCGCGACCGTGGTGTAGACCGGGAAGAAGGCGCCGATGGCGACGAGAACGATCTTGGATTCCTCGCCGTACTTCAGCCAGATGATCAGCAGCGGCACCCAGGCCAGCGACGGCACGGCCCGGATGGCGCCGAGGGTGGGCGCGAAGAGCACGTCGGCGGCGCGGGAGAGCCCCACCAGCGACCCGGCGGCCAGGCCCAGCGCGGCGCCGATGGCGAACCCGATGAGCACTCGCTGGGTGGAGATGGCCACGTAGAGGGTGAGTTCGCCGCGGTCGAAGAGGTCGACGGTGGCGATCCAGACCATGGCCGGAGACGGCAGTTGGGACACCGTGACCAGGCCGAGGGCGGTGCTGAGTTGCCACAGGATCAGGATCAGCACCGGCAGGAGCAGCCCGCCGAGGATGCGTGCGCTCCGCCGCGACGTCAACGGCCGGCGCACGACGGGCGCCGTGTCCGGGGCGAGGGTCTCGGTCATCGGGGGCCTTTCGTGCGGGATGGGTGTGGCGGTGAAACCGAGGCGGTGAGGCGGATGCCGCGGCGGCCTGCGTGCGGCCGGCGCGGCATCCACCGGGCTACTCGATGATCGTCGGGTCGGCCTTCGTGGCGAAGGTGTCGTTCACGATGCTGTCGAGGGCGTCGTCGACCTGGCTCTGCTCGAGCACGTCGCCGGTCTCGACGAAGATCGGGCCGATCGTGGTGAGGACGTCGATCTGGGCGTCGCCGGGGACGTTGTCGACGTCGAGGTTGGAGCGTTCGGTGATGACCTTCGTGGCGACCGCGAGGTCGAGTCCGGCGACGTCGGCGAGGATCTGTGCGGTCTCCTCCTCGTTCGCCAGCGCCCAGGCGCGGGCGTGCTCGTAGACGTCGACGACGGTCTGGGCCACATCCGGCTTCTCGGTGATGAAGGCCTCGGTGGCGTTGAGGAAGCCGTAGCTGTTGAAGTCGACGTTGCGGTAGATGAGCTCCGCACCGGCGGCTTCGGCACCGGCCATGATCGGGTCGAGTCCGGCCCAGGCGTCGACCGAGCCGTTCTGCAGGGCGGCCCAGCCGTCGGCGTGCTGCAGGTTCTGCACGGTGACGTCGTCCAGGCCGAGGCCGGCCTCTTCGAGCGCCTGCAGCAGGAAGAAGTACGGGTCGGTGCCCTGGGTGGCGGCGATCTGCTTGCCCTTGAGGTCTGCGACGGAGGTGATCTCGGAGCCGTCCGGGACGACGAGGGCGGCCCATTCGGGCTGCGAGTAGATGTCGATGACCTGGATGGGCGAGCCGTTCGAGCGGTGCAGCAGCGCGGCGGAGCCGGCCGTGGAGCCCACGTCGATGGCGTTGGCGCGGAGGGCCTCGTTGGCCTTGTTCGAACCGGCCGACTGCACCCAGTTGACGGTGATCTCCTGGTCGGCGAGGGCCTCTTCGAGCCAACCCTTCTCCTTGATCACCAGGCTGAGCGGGTTGTAGGTGGCGAAGTCGATGTTGAGCTCGCCGCCCTGGGTGACGATGCCGGCGTCGTCGTCGGTGCTGACGGCTGCCTCGGCGGCGGGCTGGTTCTCACCGGCGACGCAGCCGGTGAGCAGCAGGGCGGCGGCCGCGGCGGAGGCGATCAGGGCGGTGGCGGTGAAGCGTTTCTTCATGGCGAGTCTCTCGTTGGGTGCGGGCGGGGAACGGGCATCCATGCTGTGGATGTGGTGCGGTGGAACGTGGAGGGGGTCGGGCTGGTCAGTAGGGGAAGTGCGGGATGCCGGTGTTCGAGGCGACACCTCGGGCCTCGCCGTGCCGGTCGATGCCGAGGCCCGCGAGGAGGCGCCCGCGCAGCTCGGCGAGTTCCGCCGAGCCGCGGTCGCGGGGCCGGTTGCCGGGCACGGTGAGTTCCTGCACGATCGTGGCACCGGGTGTCGTGGCGCCGCCGACGGCCTGTGCGGCACCCGTCGTGGCCGGCTCCTGGCCGAGCAGGATGATCCGGTCGGCCAGCTGCAGAGCCTCGTCGACGTCGTGGGTGACGAGCAGCACCGTGGTGGGGGCGGCGGCGTGCACGTCGAGTAGGAGGTCCTGCATCTTGAGCCGGGTGAGGGCATCCAGTGCGCCGAAGGGTTCGTCGAGCAGCAGTACGCCGGGGTTGCGGGCCAGGGCGCGGGCCAGCGACGCGCGCTGCGCCATGCCGCCGGAGATCGCGGCGGGCCGGTGCCCGGCGAAGACCGTGAGGCCCACGAGTTCGAGCAGCTCGGCGACGCGGGCGCGGCCGGCCTCGCGTGCGGTGCCGCGCGGCAGGCCGAGGGACACATTGGCCGCCACCGTGCGCCAGGGCAGCAGGCGCGGCTCCTGGAACCCCACCGCGCAGCGGGTGTCGAAGGCGGTGCTTGGCGTGCCGTCGATCTGCACCGAGCCGGTGCTGGGGGAGTCCAGCCCGCCCGCGATGCGCAGCAGGGTGGACTTGCCGCAGCCGCTGGTGCCGAGGATCGCGAGGACCTCGCCGGGACGCACGGTGAGCGACACGTCGCGCAGCACCGGGCGGGCGGCACCGGATGCCACGGTGCCGCTGCTCGGCGCGAAGGTGCGCCCCAGCCCGGCGAACTCCACGGCGAGGGCCGCCTTGGTGGTCGCCGGCCGGACGGTCCGGTCGCGCTCCGACACGCCGCCGAGCCCCGCGGCGCGGCGGGCGGCGGTGCTCGTGGCGGTGCTGGCAGACATGGGCGTCCGATCGGTTGGGAGGTCGACGTTTTCTCGACGCTATCCAGCCGGCCGGGCCGGCGCACGCCCCTCCGCAACGCAACGTAGTAATCGGGTGTCGGGCGCGCGGGCGAGGACGCCGGACTTCACGCCCAGGAGTTGGGATGATTGACCCATGACTCGAACCGTTTCCGGAGCCCGCGTGCTGATCACCGGCGCCGCCATGGGCATGGGCCGCCTCTACGCCGAGCGGGCCGTCGCCGAGGGCGCACGGACCGTGATCCTGTGGGACCGGGACGCCGCCGCGCTCACGGCGACCGCCGCCATCCTCACCGAACGTGCCGGCGGCAGCACCCAGATCGCCCCATACGTCGTCGACATCGCCGACCTCGGCGCGATCGCGCAGACCGCCCAGCGGGTGCGCACCGAGGTGGGCAACCCCGACATCGTGATCAACAACGCAGGCATCGTGCGCGGGTCGTTCTTCTGGGAACACGACAACGGCGACGACACCCGCGCCACGATGCAGGTGAACGCCCTGGCCCCGATGTACATAACCCGGGAGTTCCTGCCCGCCATGATGCGCAACCCGTACCGCGAATCGCGCATCGTCAACATCGCCTCCGCCGCCGGGATGCTCTCCAACCCGCGAATGAGCGTCTACGCGGCCTCCAAGGCCGCCGTGATCACCTGGAGCGATTCGCTGCGCCTCGAGCTCGCCCAGCAGGGCTTCGACCACGTGCGGGTCAGCACCATCGCGCCCAGCTACATCTCCACGGGCATGTTCGACGGCGCCCGCGGCCCGTTGTTGACCCCCGTGATGACCCCGGAGTACGTGGTCAACCGGGTCTGGCGGGCGATGCTCGCAGGCTCGCCCCAGCTGCTGATGCCGTGGACCGTCGGCTTCTCCAAGAAACTGCGCGGCGTGCTGCCCCTGGCGGCCTGGGATGCCGTGGCCGGCCGGGTCTTCGGCGTGTACAGCTCGATGGACACCTTCGTCGGGCGCCGCTGACCGGATCTGCGCAGTCCACCCGCCGCGCCGAGTTGCCTCGTTGCGGACCAGTTGCCCCGGTGTGCCGGGGCAAGTCGTCCGCAGGTGGGCAACTCGGTGATTGAGCCTGCGGGATGGCCGGGCTCGGTTGACATTCGTTTGTTCCGCGACGTACGATGGAAACGATTCCATGGAAACGATTCCACGGGTCGCCGGAGTCATCAGAAATACCACGCACGCACACACAAGGGAGTGGCTGTGGAAGCCGTAACGATCAAGGACGTCGCCGCCCGCGCTGGCGTCTCGGTGGGCACGGCCTCCAGGGTTCTGTCGGGCAACCCGGCCACCTCGGCCGACACCCGCGAACGCGTCGCCGCCGCGGCCGCCGAGCTGGACTACCAGCCCAACGCCCAGGCCCAGGCCCTGCGGTCCACCCGGTCCAACTCCCTCGGCCTGCTGGTACCGGATGTGCGCAACCCCTTCTTCGCCGACCTCGCGCACGCCGCCGAACAGGCGGCCCTCTCGGCCGGCTACGTCACCCTGCTCGGCAACGCCAACGAGCGTAACGACCAGCAGGACCGCTACCTCGACACCCTCATCTCCCGTCGGGTCGACGGAGTGATCGTCGCCCCCGTCGGCGACGACGGTGGCCGGCTGCGGGCCCTGATCGAGCGCGAGATTCCCACGGTGCTCGTGGACCGTACCGTTCCCGGCCTCGACCTGCCCAGTGTCACCACCGACAGCGAGACCGGCATCCGCCAGGCCGTGCAGCACCTCGCCGAACAGGGCCACACCCGGATCGGCTACATCTCCGGCCCACAGGCCACCTCCACCGGCCGGGACCGCTTCGCGGCCTTCACCCGCGCCGTCGCCGAGGCCGGCCTCAGCCAGGACCCCGAGCTGGTCTACTTCGGTGACTACCAGGCCGCCAGCGGCTCGGCCGGCGTGCACGCCCTGATGCAGCTGGCCAGCTCGCCCACCGCTCTGCTCGCCGCCGACAGCCTGATGGCCGTCGGCGCCATCAGCATCCTGCACAGGCTCGGTCTGCGCATCGGCACCGACATCGCCCTCGTCGCCTTCGACGACATCGAGTGGTTCGCGCTGCTCAACCCGGCGCTGAGCGTCATCGCGCACAGCGTCGAAGACATGGGCCGGATCGCCGTGGACCTTCTGTTGCAGGTCATCGCCGGGCACACCCCGGAGTCGGTGGTGCTCCCCAGCGAACTGATAGTGCGGGCCTCCTCGGCCACGCCCATCCGCCCCACGACACAGCCTGAGCAAAGGAGCCAGCAATGACCGTGAACCCCCTGATCACCTTGCAGAACGTGACAAAGACCTTCGGCCAGGTCACCGTCATCCAGGACGTCACCGTGAGCGTCTACCCCGGCCAGGTGCAGGTGCTGCTCGGCGAGAACGGCGCCGGCAAGTCCACCCTGATCAAAATGGTCGCCGGCGTCTACCAGCCCGACGGCGGCCAGATCCTCGTCGACGGCGCCGTGACCAGCCTGCCCAGCACCCGCGCCGCCGAAGAACACGGCATCGCCACCATCCACCAGGAACTCAACCTCGTGGCCACCATGAGCGTGGCCGAGAACGTGATGCTCGGCCGGATGCCCACCAAGCTCGGCATGGTCGACCGCAAGGAACTCCGCCGGCAGGCCCGCGCGGCACTGGCCCTGATCGGCCTCGAGATCGACGTGGACACCCCGGTCGGCCAGCTCGGCATCGCCCGCCAGCAGCTGGTGGAGATCGCCAAGGCCCTGAGCATCAACGCCCGGGTGCTGATCCTCGACGAACCCACCGCCGCGCTCACCCGGCACGAGACCCAGGCCCTGTTCGCCGTGATGGCCGACCTCCGCAAGCGCGGTGTCGGCATGCTCTTCATCAGCCACCACCTCGACGAGATCGCCGAGGTCGGCGACACCGTCACCGTCATCCGCGACGGCCACTTCATCGCCGAGGTTCCCGCCTCCACTCCCGAAGACGAGCTGGTGAAGCTCATGGTCGGCCGCAGCATCGAGGACCAATTCCCGCGCCGCGCCGACGAGACTCCCGCGCTCACCGAGGTGCTCACGGTGACCAACCTCACCAGCGCCGGTCAGTTCGACGACATCAGCTTCTCCGTGCGCGCCGGCGAGGTGCTCGGCATCGCGGGGCTCGTCGGGGCCGGCCGTACCGAACTGATCCGCGCCATCGCCGGCGCCGACAAATACGACACCGGCTCCGTCACCGTGCGCGGTGCGCAGCTGCCCAAGGGTGACATCCAGGCGGCCATCCGGGCCGGCATCGGCCATGTGCCCGAGGACCGCAAGGGTCAGGGCCTGGTGCTGGACGCGTCGGTCAACGACAACCTCGGCTATGCCACGCTGGCCTCCAGCGCCAAGCTCGGCCTGGCCGACTTCACCGGCCAGCGCCGCCGCGCCGAGGCCGTGGCCGAGAAGCTGCGCATCCGGATGCACACCATCGACCAGCCGATCCGCTCACTCTCCGGCGGCAACCAGCAGAAGGCCGTCTTCGGCCGATGGATCATCGCCGCCTCGACAGTGCTGCTGCTGGACGAACCGACCCGCGGCGTGGACGTGGGCGCCAAGGTCGAAATCTACGAACTGATGAACTCGATCACCGCAGCCGGCGGAGCCATCGTCATGGTTTCCAGCGAACTGCCCGAGATCCTGGGCATGAGCGACCGCATCCTCGTCATGCGCGACGGCCGACTGGCCGGCGAACTCAGCGCAGTGGATGCCACCCAAGACACCGTCATGACTCTTGCTGCCCGCGACGTCGCCGCGCAGCGCTGAAACCGAAGGAACTGAAACCATGTCCACGACCACGCTCGCGCCCACCCGACGCTCCTTCGACTACAAGACCTTCCTGGCCAACAACGGCGCCCTGGTCGGCCTGGTGGTGCTCTGCATCGCCCTGGTCATCGCCACGCCGGACTTCCTGACCGGCCAGAACCTGCTCAACATCGGCATCCAGGTGTCGACAGTGGCGGTGCTCGCCTTCGGCATGACCTTCGTCATCGTCGCCGGCGGCATCGACCTGTCTGTCGGCGCCGTCGCGGCCCTCTCGGCCATGGCCTCCGGCTGGTTCTTCGTCAGCGCCGGCCTGCCCGGCTGGATGGCGCTCGTCGGCGGCCTCGTCGTGGGCCTGCTCGCCGGCGTCATCAACGGCGCCGCGAACGCCTACGGCAAGCTGCCCTCCTTCATCGCCACCCTGGCCATGCTCAGCGTGGCCCGCGGCCTCACCCTGGTGATCTCCGACGGCCGGCCGATCAAGACCGCCCCTGAGGTGTCGTTCCTCGGCGGCAACATCGGCCCGGTGCCGATGCCCATCGTGATCCTGGTCCTGGCCGCGCTGGTGGCCTCCTTCATCCTCAACCGCACCGTGCTCGGGCGCTCCATGTACGCCGTCGGCGGCAACGCCGAGGCCGCCCGGCTCTCCGGCCTGCCGGTGAAGCGCATCATCGTCACGGTCTTCGCCCTCGCCGGCCTCTTCGCCGCGCTGGCCGGACTGCTCCTGGCCGGCCGGCTCGACTCCGCCCAGCCGCAGGCCGCCGCCGGCTACGAACTGGATGCCATCGCCGCCGTCGTCATCGGCGGAGCCTCCCTCTCCGGCGGGCTCGGCAAGATCTCCGGCACCTTCATCGGCGCCCTGGTGCTCGTCGTCATCCGCAACGGACTCAACCTGCTCAACGTGTCGTCGTTCTGGCAGCAGGTGGTCATCGGGCTGGTCATCGCCCTCGCGGTGGGCGCCGACGTGCTGCGCCGCAAGACCCGTAACAGCTGAGCCTTTTCCCTACTTACCTCACACCGACCCACCACAACAAAGGAAACACAATGAAGTCATCCTCCTTTCGCCGTATCGCCGCCGTCACCGCCACGGCAGCACTGATCCTCGCCGGCACCACCGCCTGCGGCCGCGGCGGCGGCGACGAGGCCAGCGGGCCGAAGATCGTGCTCGCGATCTCCACCCTGAACAACCCGTTCTTCGTCGAGCTGCGCGACGGCGCCCAGGCCGCCGCCGACGAGGCCGGCGTCGACCTCTACATCGTCGACGCCCAGAACGACTCCGCCACCCAGGCCAACCAGCTGGCCACGGCCACCGCCGGAAGCACCAAGGCCGTCATCGTCAACCCGGTCGACTCCGACGCCGCCAGCGCCTCGGTGAACGCGCTGATCGCCGCCGACATCCCGGTCATCGGCGTCGACCGCACGGTCAACGACGCCGACCTGACTTCCCTCGTCGCCAGTGACAACGTCGCCGGCGGCAAGCAGGCCGCCGATGAGCTCGCCGCAGCCATGGGGGAGAAGGGCACCGTCATCTCCCTGCAGGGCGTATCGGGCACCTCCGCCAGCCGCGACCGCGGCGCCGGCTTCGACGAGGGCATCGCCGCCTACCCCGACATCACCGTCGTCGCCGAGCAGACCGCGAACTTCGACCGGGCCTCCGCACTCGACGTCACCACCAACCTGCTGCAGGCCAACCCCGGTGTCACCGGCATCTTCGCCGAAAACGACGAGATGGCCCTCGGCGCCATCCAGGCTCTCGGCGCCCGCGCCGGCTCCGAGGTGTCCGTTGTGGGCTTCGACGGCACCGCGGATGGCCTGGCCGCCATCTCGGACGGCTCGCTCTACGCCACCGTCGCCCAGCAGCCCGCCGAACTCGGCAAGCTCGCCATCGAACTGGCCGTCAAGGCCATCAACGGTGAGGATGTCGAAGCGACAGTCCCCGTCGACGTCGTTGCCGTCACGAAGACGAACGTGGGCGACTTCTCCAAGTGACCCCGCCAACCCCGCACCCAGACTCCGCGGCGACCCTGACCGGGGTTGTCGTGGTCGGCTCGATCAACGCCGACCAGGTCACCACCGTCGCGCGTCATCCGCTGCCGGGCGAGACTCTGATCGGCACCTCGATCACCGTTCTGCCCGGCGGTAAGGGCGCCAACCAGGCCGTCGCCGCGGCCCAGCTCGGCGCCCGGGTGAGCATGGTCGGCGCGGTCGGCCTGGACGCCCTGGCCTCCTCGGCCACGGCCATCCTCGAATCCGCGCAGGTCGACCTGTCCAGCGTGCGGGCCGTGGACGGGCCCACCGGCCTGGCCCTGATCACGGTGGCCGCCGACGGTGAGAACACCATCGTCGTCATCCCCGGGGCCAACGCCGCGGTGGATGCCGGTGTCGTCGGCCAGAGCGCCGGCCTCATCGCCGGGGCCGCCGTGGTGGTGCTGCAGGGCGAGATCCCCGCAGCAGGAAGCGCCGCCGCCGCCCGGCTGACCCGCGGGCGCCTGGTGCTCAACCTGGCCCCGGTGATCGAGCTCGACCCCGCCACGGTCGCGGCCGCCGACCCCCTGATCGTGAACGAACATGAGGCCGCGCTGCTCCTGGCGCAGCTCACGCCCGGCACAGCGCCACCCGCGACGGACGCCGAGGCGGTGGCCCGGCTGCGCGAGTGGGGGGTGGCCTCTGTTGTGCTCACCCGCGGTGCGCTCGGCGCGATCGTCTCCGACGCCGAGGGCACCGAAACGGTGGCGTCCCCCGTCGTGGAGGCGGTCGACAGCTCCGGCGCTGGCGACGCCTTCGTGGGCGCTGTGAGCGCCCGGCTCGCCGCCGGGGACACCCTGCGCGAGGCGGCCCGGCTGGCCGTGCGGGTGGGGGCGTTCGCAGTGCAGTCCCGGGGAACGCAGCCGTCCTATCCGCACGAGGGCGACAGCCTTCCCGAGGTCCGTCCCGATGCAGCCGCCGATTCGGCGATCGACTCCGCCACCGAGAAGAACGAGGCACACCCGTGAAACGCGCCGGCATCCTGAACGCCGACCTGAACGCGGCCCTCAGCCGCCTGGGTCACGGTGACATCGTCCTCGTCGCGGACTGCGGCATGCCCGCACCCGCCGGCGTGCCGGTGATCGACCTTGCCCTGGTGCACGGCGTGCCGCGCTTCGAGCAGGTTCTCGACGCGCTGCTGGGCGAACTCGTCGTCGAGCGTTGCGTGGCCGCGTCGGAGGCACAGGGCACGGAGGCCGGGGACTGGCTGAGCGGGCGCTTCACCGACATCGAGTACATCGGACACGGTGACCTCAAGGTGCTCTCGGCGTCTGCGCGGGTGTTCGTGCGCACCGGGGAAGCCACCGCGTTCGCCAATGCCGCGCTCGTGTGCGGGGTGCCGTTCTAGGCGGCAGCCGCAGACCACGGCTGGACACTGCCGCCGATTAGGTTAGCCTTTCCATCCTCTGATCAGGGGGATTAGGCAAGGCTTTCCAGGCTGGCGGAGTCGGCGGGGGGTGCCTATGGTGACTCTATGGCCATCCTCTCGCCCCCGCTGTTCAGGCCCTTTCACGCCGCCCCGGATGCCGCACCGCGCGCCCAAACAGAGGGCGCTTCGCTGGGCGGCAGCCTGGCCACCCGGCTCAACTGGCTGCGCGCCGGCGTGCTCGGCGCCAACGACGGCATCGTGTCCGTGGCCGCGATCGTGGTCGGCGTCGCCGGTGCCGGCGCCTCCACGCCGGCCATCGTGGCGGCCGGCGCGGCAGGGCTCGTCGGCGGGGCCATCTCGATGGCGCTGGGCGAATACGTCTCGGTGAGCAGCCAGAGTGACAGCCAGCGCGCCATGATCGAGAAGCAGAAGCGCGAGCTGCGCGACGACCCGGCCGGCGAACTCGACGTGCTCACCACCCTTTACGAGGAGCGCGGGCTGGCCCCGGCCACCGCCCGCCAGGTGGCGCTCGAGCTCACCGAGAAGGATGCCCTCAAGGCGCACCTCTCGCTCGAACTCAACATCGTCGAAGAGGATGTGGCCAGCGCCTGGCACGCCGCCGCCGCCTCGGCCCTGGCCTTCACGCTCGGAGCGATCCTGCCGTTGCTGGCGATCCTGCTACCGCCGGAGAACGTCCGGGTCCCGGTGACGTTCCTCGCCGTGCTGGTGGCCCTGGCCCTCACCGGCGCGCTCGGCGCCCGACTCGGCGGCAGTCGCCTCGCCCGCGCCACCGTGCGCGTGGTCACCGGCGGTGCCGCGGCACTCTTCGTCACCTGGCTGGTCGGCACCCTGCTCGGCACCAGCGTCTTCTAGGGGCGCACGCGCGCGGCCGGGAGTGCCCGTTCGTGAGTTGCCGCACAGTGCCCCCACCGGGCGTCTGAGGGGGCGTTTTGCGGCAAGTTGAGACGTTGCGGCTAGACCAGGCCGAGCAGTCTCGCCGCGCCGACGAGGCAGGCGCCGGCCACGGCGAAGAACACCAGCACCCAGAACAGGCCGGGCAGGTGGCTGAGCCGGGCCAGCTGGTCGGCGTCCGAGGCGGTGCCGCCGCGGCGCGACCGGGTGACCTGCAGCTCGACGACGGTGCGCAGGGCGCCGAGCAGCAGGAACGCGGTGACCAGCACGGCGAAGATGCTCTGTACGGTGGGCGAGCCGAACCAGGTGACCGCGAAGACCACCGCCGCGGTGACCGCCACCGACCACAGCCCGAACCAGTTGCGGATCTGCACCAGCAGCAGCGCCAGCGCCGCAAGCAGCGCCCAGAGCAGGCCGATGTCGTGGCCGCGGCTGAGCATCCATGCCGCCCCGAGCCCGAGCAGGGCCGGCGCCGTGTACCCGGCGAGCAGGGTGAAGACCATGCCGGGCCCGCGCGGCTTGCCGCGGCTCACGGTGAGGCCGGAGGTGTCGGAGTGCAGCCGGATGCCCTGCAGCCGGCGGCCGCCGAGAGCCGCGACGAGCCCGTGGCCGCCCTCGTGCACGATCGTGATGCCGTGCCGGGTCAGTTTCCAGGCCGGCGGCACCAGCACGAGCAGGGCGGCCGCGGCGATGGTCACCCACACCGTCAAAGCCGGCAGGGGAGCGTTCGTGGCCGAGACGCGGGTCCAGAATTCGAGGAGCAGGTCCATCTCAGCCCTGCGCGGCCAGGACCATTTCCAGGTGCCGCTCCGAGGTGCGGTGCGGGTCCGTGATGTAGTCGCCGGTGGGGCGGGCGCCGTTCTTCTCGTAGAAGCGGATGGCGCGGTGATTGCTCTCGTGAACGTGCAGGTAGATCCGGTCGAGGTGCTGCTCGTCGGCGACCCAGGTGCGGACGGCGCCGAGCAGTCGCGTGGCCACTCCGGTGCGGCCGCGATAGGAGGGGTCGACCCAGACGCCCACCAGGTTGGCGCGAACCGGGCCGCCGATCGGCGGCTCGCCCGGCCGGTAGCTCGGCGGACCGGAGGACACAAAGGCGGCCATCGTGCCGACCCACTGTTCGCCGGGGGTGCGTGCGACAACCTGGAAGCTGGTGGGTTCGGTGTTCCGGGCGCCGCGCTGACGCCAGTCAGTTTCGGTGAGCGCGAGGACGGCGGCGAATGATTCGAAGAAGCCCAACGGGAAGTTCGCGATGGACCGGAGACGGATATCGCGCAGGCCTGCCCAGTCGTCAGCGGTGGGGCAGTAGAGCTCCATAGCGCGGGGCGCGGCGGGTGTTCGTGTTTCGGCCATCCATGGAGGCTAGTCGTGTTCTCTGACCAACGGGTCAATCGTTCCGACGGCGCCCGAATCGTCGGCGAGGGTTCGTGCCTGATGGACCCGCTTACCGCACCAGGATCGTCCCCATCATCCCGGCGTCCTCGTGGTCGAGGATGTGGCAGTGGTAGACGGTGCGTCCGGCGAAGTCGGCGAAACTGATGCGCACTGTGGTCTGCCCGCGGGCCGGCACGTTCACCACATCGCGCCACACGACTGCAGCCTCGGCGGTGCCGCCCCGATCGACGATCTGCATCGGCCACACGTGCAGGTGCACCGGATGGTCCATCTCGCTCGTGTTGCGCAGCGTCCACTCCTCCACGCTGCCGGCCAGCACCGTCGTGTCGAGGCGCTCCGGGTCGAACTCCTGCCCGTTGATGGTGAAAGTCATCATCGAGCCGCCGCCCATACCCATTCCCATGTCGAAGCTGAGTTCGCGCCGAGCCGTCACGGTCGCACCGCGCAGGTCGAGCGGTGCCGGCTGGCGTGGCACGGCCCCCGGCGCCGCCACCGGGTCCCCGGTCACCGTGACAGTCGCGAGGGCGACCTCGGTGCCCGTCGCGGCCTGACCGGAGCCGCCCATCATGCCGCCGGAGGTCGCGGTGCCCCGGTCGTAGGCCAGGGTGCGCAACTCGGTTCCGCCCTCCACCGCGGTGACGAGGACATCGGCCCGATTGCCCGGCGCGAGCAGGATCTCGTCCACCTCCGCCGGTCTTCCGAGGCGACCGGAGTCGATGCCGAGCAGCTGCAACCGTTGACCGTCGAGGCGCAGTCGGAGGTATCTGGAGACGCACGCGTTCACGATCCGCCACCTCTCGCGCTCGCCGGGTCGTAGCGCCAGGACAGGCGCCAATTGACCGTTGACCAGCACAAGCTCGCCCTCCCGGCCCTGCATCCGGTCCGCGGCGGATGCGTCCGCGACCGCACCGACGCCGTCGAGCGTGACGTCCGAGATCACCAGGACCCGTTCCCGGCTGCTCTCGATGGGCACCGGGTCGTCGATGACGATGGTGCCGTACAGGCCGCCGAAGACCTGGTCGGCGACGGTGCCGTGGTGGTGCGGGTGGTACCAGTACACGCCGGGCGGGTGGTCGGCCGGCAGCCGGTACTCGTAGTGGAAGGACTCACCGGTCTTCACCATGACGGCCATGTTGTCGCCGTTCCCCTCCGGCGACACGTGCAGGCCGTGCACGTGCAGGTTGGTCGGGCCGGCCAGGCCGTTGACCAGCGTGACCCGCAGCCGGTCGCCGGGAACGAGCCGCAGCGTGGGGCCGGGCAGGCCGCCGTTGTAACCGAGCACCCTCGCGCTGCGCCCGCCGATCACGGTCGTGGCCGGTGTGGCGGAGAGGGTGACATCGAGCAGCCCGCCGCTGCTCGTCAGCTCGTCGGGCTGGTGCAGGTCGTCACCGCCGACGAACCCGGCTGTGCCCGACGGCCAGGTCGCCCAGAGCGCGGCCGCTCCGCCCGCCACGGCGATGACGCCCAGCCCGCCCAGGGCCAGAACGGTGCGCCGGCTGACGGGGCGGGCCAGGGCTGGCGGTTCCTGATTCCGGGGTGCTGCCGGAGGCGCCCGCATCAGGACACCGGTCTCGGCGTGGCGTCGGGGTGGCGGGCGCCGAGCACCCGGGCTGTGCTCACCTGGGGCCGCAGGTCGAGGCGCCGAAGCAGCTGCGCGTTCACGGCCACCACCACCGTCGAGGCCGACATCAGCAGCGCACCCACTTCCATCGGCAGCACAAAGCCGATCGGGGCGAGGACTCCGGCGGCCAGCGGCACCGCGAGCAGGTTATAGCCGGCGGCCCACCACAGGTTCTGCGTCATCTTGCGGTAGCTGGCGCGGGAGAGCTCGATCACCGAGAGCACCGATCGGGGGTCGTCGCTGGCCAGGATGACGCCGGCGGAGGCGATCGCGACATCCGTACCGGCGCCGATGGCGATGCCCACGTCGGCCTGGGCCAGAGCCGGAGCGTCGTTGACCCCGTCGCCCACCATGGCCACCCGGTGACCTTCCTGTTGCAGCTGCACCACGGCGGCGGCCTTTCGGTCGGGGTGCACGCCGGCGAAGACCCTGTCGATGCCGAGCTGGGCGGCCACATTGTGCGCCACGGCCTCGGCATCGCCGGTGATCATCACCACCGCGATGCCCAGGGCGTGCAGGGCGGCGACGGCCTCCGTCGATTCCGGCCGCACCTCGTCGGCGAGGCCGATGGCGCCGATCACGCGGCCGTCTTGTAGCACGTGCAGCACGATGGCGCCCTCGGCGGCCCAGGCGTCGGTGTGCTCGAGCGGCTCGGCGTGATGGCGGCTGAGCAGGCTCGGCCCGCCCACCGCCACCTCGTGGCCGGCGACCGTGGCGCTCACGCCCACGGCGGTGGCCGCCCGGAACCCGGTGGCCGCTGGAACGGATCGGCCGCGGGCCGCGGCGACGATGGCCGTGGCCAGCGGATGCTCGCTGTCGGCCTCCACGGCGGCCGCCAGGGCGAGCACGTCCTCCTCGGTGTGACCGGCGGCGGCGTGCACGTGACTGACCACGGGTTCGCCCCGGGTGAGAGTGCCGGTTTTGTCGAACAGCACGGTGTCGACGGTACGCATGCTCTCCAGGGCGAGCCGGTCGGTCACGAGCACCCCGCCGCGGGCGGCCCGCTCGGTCGCGATCGACACCACCAGCGGAATCGCCAGGCCCAACGCGTGCGGGCAGGCGATCACCAGAACGGTGATGGTGCGCATCACGGCATCCTCCGGGCTGCCGAGCAGGGTCCACGCGATCGCGGTGAGCAGACCGACACCGAGCGCGAACCAGAACAGCCAGCCGGCCGCCCGATCGGCCAGGCGCTGCGCCCGCGAGGACGAGGCTTGCGCCTCGGCTACGAGCCGGCGGATGCCCGCGAGCGCGGTGTCGTCGCCGACCGCGGTCACCCGCAGCCGCAGGGCCGTGTCGGTGGCGACGGTGCCGGCCACGACCGCGGCGCCGGGGCCGCGGCGCACCGGACGGGATTCGCCCGTGATCATCGACTCGTCCACATCGGCGGTGCCCTCGGTGACCTGTCCGTCGGCGGGGATCCGGGCGCCCGGTCGCACGATGACCAGGTCGCCCACCTCGAGGTCGGCGGGAGCGACAAGAGTGACGGTGCCGTCATCCACCCGCTCGGCCTCGTCGGGCAGCAGCGCCGCCAGCGATTCGAGCGCGGACGAGGACTGCGCCAGCGAGCGCATCTCGATCCAGTGGCCGAGCAGCATGATCACGATCAGCAGCGCGAGCTCCCACCAGAAATCGAGCTCCATGGCCAGGATGCCCAGGCTCGCGCCCCAGGAGGAGAGGAACGCCACGGTGATCGCCAGTGCGATCAGCAGCATCATGCCGGGAGAGCGCTGCCTGAGCTCGGCCACCGCGCCGGTGAGGAACGGGCGGCCGCCCCAGACGTACATCACCGTGCCCAGCAGCGGCGAGACCCAGACGACCCAGGCGGCGTGGGGCAACTCATAGCCCAGGAGCATGGAAAACATGCCGCTGAAGACCACGACGGGAACGGCAAGCACCAGCATCAGCCAGAACAGTTGGCGGAATCGGGCGACGTGATCGCCGTGCCCGGCATGTCCCATGGCCCCATGGTCCATCGAGGTGTGGTCCATCGATTCGTGGTCCGTGTCGGCGTGATTCATCGCGGCCTGATCCGCCGGAGAGGCGCCGTCGGTGGGCTGGTCGATGTGGTGATCCGGGTGGGAAGGCATACCCTTACGCTATACCCCCTAGGGGTACCAGGCAAGGGCAATGAGACTACCGTGGGGGTCACGATCACTTGTGCTCGTCAGGAAAGGAACCTGGATGATGTGGGGATACGGAATGAACCCGGCCTGGCTCTGGCTCTACGGGTTGCTATCGCTGGGCGCGGTCGTGCTGCTCATTGTGTGGACCGTGCGGGTGTTCCGCGACGACTCGCCCGGCCCGGTGGGCCCGCGCAGGAGCAATGCCCGACGGATCCTCGACGAGCGCTACGCACGCGGCGAGCTCACGGCCGAGCAGTACCGCCAACAGGTCACCGAGCTCGGCGAACAGCCCTGAGCGGGTTCCGGCGCGGCCGAGCGGCTACCTAAAGGCGGAGAATTTCGGGACTCGCCGGGCCGGCGACCACGACACGCCGACACGGCCGGAAGATCTCCGCCTGTACCGCAGGCGCGGACGGCAGGTCAGCCGAGATTGATGATCGCGGCCAGCAGATCGGGCTTGAGGGGCCGGTCCGCGAAGATGAGCCGTTCGAGCGCCGCGGTGGCGGGCTGGTCGGACGCCGTGCCGGCCACCCCCTGCCCGCGCCACACCAGGGTGAGCCCGATGCGCTCGAGCACCCGCACCGAGGCGGGGTTGCCGGCCAGAACGCGGGCGGTCACCGGATACGCCGAGGCCTGCGCCGCGGCGAGGGCCACCGTGGCGGCCTCGGTGGCCAGTCCGATTCCCCAGCTGGCCGGGGTCAGCCGGTAGCCGAAGTTGTGCGCCCCGCAGTCCATCAGCGTCGCCGAGGCCACCCCGATGAGCATTCCCGCCGCCAGGGTGGTGCCGGGCAGTGCAGTGCTGGGCAGGTCGTGCCGCAACCGAATCGCCCAGCGCCCCAAACCGGATGCGGCCCAGCTCTGCTCGCTCTCGTCGACCATCCGCTCGGCCTGTGCGAGGGCCGTGTGGCGGCCGGTCGGCAGGTGCAGCCAGGTTCCCGGGTCGGCGTAGATGGCGTGCACCTCGGCCACATCGGCCGCGGCGAGAGGTGCCAGTCGCAGGCGGGTCGTGCTGAGGAACTCGGGGGCGCTGGATTCGGGCACCTCCCCATGCTTCCACGATGCGCGGCGCCGGTCATCCGCAGGAGTTGTGCACCCCGCGCCCCGCACCGGTTGTGACGGGCTGAGCGCGGGGCGCTGTGGGGAGCGGTTAGCGCAGCGCGGAGATCTTCAGCGCCGCCGTCTTGAAGTTCTGGATGCGCTGCTCGTACCGCGCGGCGAGCACGATCAGCAGCACGCCGCCGATACCGAGCCAGAGCCACCACTGCACCGAGACGTAGAGCAGGGCGATCCACGGCCAGAGCTGGGCGAGCGCGTGCAGCAACAGCACCGTGGCGCCGAGCACGAACGGAGCCTGCAACCGCCGCGCGGTGCCGAGCAGCAGCACCGCGATGGCGACCACGCCGAGGCCCACCACGCGCCAGACCGGGCTGACGCTCAGGTCGAGCAGCAGCGACGGCACCAGCAGGAGGAGCAGGCCGGGGGCGAGCGCGGGCCAACTGCCCGCAGCGGGCACCCGCCGCAGGTGCACCAGCCCGGCCGCCACGAGCGCCAGCGCCAGCGGCACGGTGACGATCTCGACGGGGTCCGGCACGTCGTGGAACAGGCCGGCCACGAGCATCCCGGCGGCACCCGCGAGGGCCGCCCCGGCGATGAGCCGGCCCAGCGGGCTACGGTCGCCCCAGAACGCGGCCAGGAACACCGCCGCGAAGACCCAGACCACCAACGCCACCCGCACCGTTGCCAGCGGTGGGTAGCCCAGGGCGACCACTTCGGCGAGCACGGTGCCGAGCATGGCCGCGACGACGAGGCCATACCCACTGCGAAGCGGCAGGCTGGTGGCGTCGGCGGAATCGGTGCTGCGGGCAACCCAGACCAGGCAGGTTCCGGTGGCCACCAGGAGGGCGGCGGCCGGCAGCAGCCAGGCCTCCAGCTCGCCGCTCGGTCCGGCCGGGGCTCCGGGCAGGGTGAGGATCCGCAGGCCCGCGGCGGTCAGGACGGTGAGGGTGCCCACCAGGCAGGCCGGCCAGGCGAGCAGGGTCCAGCGTGGATGGGTTGTCTGCAGGGCGCCCAGGACGGCCAGGGCACCGCCGATCGCCAGGCTGAGCACCGCACGCACCGGGGTGCCTTCAGCGCCGAGGAGAGCGCTGGGCAGCACTAGCGCCGCCAGGCCCACGACGAGACCGGACTGCACCAGACGGGCCGAGGGGACCGGGAACGCGGTACCCCGCGCCCGGCCGATGACCCGCGCCGAGATCAGCTGACCGACGACCAGGGCGATCCCCAGCGGCACGGTGCCCACCTCGACGGGGTCGAGCAGGTCCCGGCCGAGACCGGCGACCAGCACCAGGAAGCCGGCGGCCACGAGCAGCCAGGCCAGCAGGACGCCCGCGCGGCTGCGGTCGAACCAGCGCACGGCGACCTGCAGCACGGCGAACAGCGCGATCAGGGCGATCACCCGGCCCGCGGCGAAGGCCGTATAGGGCAACGCGGCGGTTTCGGTCCCGAGGATGCCGGTGAGGGCGACGATGACGAGGCCGTAGCCGAGCAGACGGCGCGGACCGGCCGGGTCCACGGTCACCGTGACAGCGGCATCCATCGCGGCAGCATCCGCGTGAACCGGCCGTACCAGCGCCGGGGATCTGGCGATGATGACGTAGCCCGCGCCGATCAGCAGCAGGGCGGCCGGCAGGAGCCAGGCCTCGAGCCGCCCGTCCGGGCCGGCCGGCGAGCCGAGCAGCGGCCGGATGCGTCCCGACGCGGCGACGGCGACGGCCACGGCACCGACCAGGACGCCGGGCCAGGCCACAACCCGCCAGCGCGGCCGGCTGATCAGCAAGGCTCCGCCGACCGTGAGGATGCCGCCGACGGTGAGCACCAGTACCGGTCGCAGCAGGGCGCCCTGGGCACCCTCGACCGCACTGGGCAGCAGTACCAGACCCAGCCCCACGGCCAGCCAGGCCTGCAGAACCGGGCCGGCGGCAGACTCCCGCAGGGACGCCGGGTTCCGCGCCGGACCGAGAAGCCCGGCGGCCAGGAGCTGCCCGAGAATCAGGGAGAGCCCCAGCGGACCGGTGGTGAGTTCGAGCGGGGCGGGCAGGCCGAACCCGAGGCCGGCCAGGAGCGCGACCAGGCCTGCGGCCCAGCTGAACCAGGCGAGCACGGTGCCCGCGGGGCTGCGATCGAACCAGTGAAGGGCCACGTGCAGCACGGCGAACAGAGCGACCAAGGCGATCACGCGTCCCTCGGCGCACGGACCGAACGGCAGTGCCGCAGTTTCCGCGCCGAGGATGCCGAGCAGTGCCAGGCCGACGAGGCCGTAGCCGAAGCTCCGGCGCACGGTGCGGGTGCGGGTCGCCGTCGGAGCCGTCGCAACGGAGACGATGAACGGCGTGTGCCGGATGATGATGCCGCCGGTGACCACCAGCAGCAGCGCCGCGGGCAGCAGCCACGCCTCGAGGCGCCAGTCGGCGCCGGCCGCCGGCACCGTCACCAGCGCCAGGATGCGCCCGGTCGCCGTGACCACGACGGCCGCGGTTCCCACGAGCAGGCCGGGCCAGGCGAGCAGGCTCCACCGGGGGCGGCCCAGTAGTACGGCGCCCGCGACGGCGAGCAGGCCGCCGAGGGTCAGAGTGACCAGTTGGCGCACGGCGTCGTCGCTGAGGCCGGCGGCACCGAGGGTCGTGGCGCCGGGTGCGGCCGCCACGACGGCGCTGGGCAGCAGCGCCAGCGCGAGTCCGGCGCCGGTCCAGGCCCACGCTCCGGCGGGCCGGGCGCCATCCGTGGCCCGGAGGCGGGCCGTGACGAGCTGAGCGGCCACCAGAGCGAGTCCGACGGGCACCGTTACGAGCTCGAATGGCTCGACAGTGCCGCCGACGACGGCGGCGCCGGCAGCGAAGCCGGCCAGGGCGGCACAGGTCCACGCCGCGATGGTGCCCAGTGGCACCTGCGGCCACCACAGCGCCAGCACATGCCCGACGGACAGAACGCCCACGAGGGCGATTGCGCGGCCGGCCGCCAGAGCCGAGGTGTCGAACGAGGCCGTTTCCAGCACGGTGAGGGTGCCGAGGGCCACGACCAGGAGCACGACGGCAGCGCGGTCCCTGGCCAGGCGGGTGCGGGCATCCGGGTGGCGCACCAGCAGGAACGCCGCGACGGACGTGATGACCACGGTGGGCAGCAGCCACGCCTCGAGCAGCGGTCCCGTGGCGCCCGCGGTGTCGAGCAGGCGCAACGAGCGGGCGATGCCGGTGCTGATCAGCCCGAGAGCGCCGGCCAGCGCGGTCGCGGCCAGGTAGGCCGAGCGCGGCGGCGCCCAGCGCACGAGCGTGGCGCCGATGAGCAGCACCGCGGATGCCGCGCCGACGATGACCGGACGCACCGGCGACCCGGTCTGCATGCTGAGGGCCAGGGGCAGCAAGGCCACCGAGAGCCCGGCCAGGGTGAGCAGCGCGGCGCCCCGGCTGGCGGTGACGGCGCGGTCGATGCGACCGTAACGCCAGAGCAACGCGGCCAGCAGCAACAGCAGTCCGGCCAGGGGGAGCACGTAGGCCTCCACCGGGGTGGTGCCGGCGCGGGCCAGGCCCCACCAGAGCCCGGCGGTGGCCGCGACGAGCGAGAGCCAGCCGACATGGCGGCGCCAGGAGGCAGAGGCGAAGAGACCGTCGGCGTCGATCGCGGTGAGCAGCAGGACCACCGCGGTGAGCAGCAGCACCAGCCAGCCCAGCTCGGCGAGTCCGGGCCGCAGGAAGACGGAGGCGAGCACCACGGCGGCGCCGATCTCCAGGCCGGCCGACGAACGCGCCCGGCTGCCGGTGGTGCCGCCGATGGTGCGTGCGAGAGTGCGGAGGACCAGGGCCAGTGCCACCGTGAGCAGAGCGGCGATCGGCGCGGCGAGCACCGACACCGTGCCGGGCGCCTCGGTGAGGGAGATGAGGTTCACCGTGAGTGCGAGCACGGCGGGGGCCACGAGCAGCGCGCCGGTGAACCGCTCCCAGCGCAGGCCGCCGCCGCGGGTCAGGGTCCAGAGCAGCATCGCGGCCGCGATCAGCGCGGCGGCCAGGATGCCGGCGACAGGGACGGCAGGCGGCATCGTCGCCCGGTCGGCACCGCTCAGGCCGTCGATGATGCGCCCGGTGGGCAGTAGGACGCCCAACAGAGTCGGGGCGAACAGGGTCCAGAATCCTGCTCGGCGTTCTACGGCGGTGAATCCGCCGATCCGGCCCTGGGCCAGGAACAGCTGGAGCAGACCGGTGGCCGACGCCACGGCGAGGGCCACCAGCAGCCAGAGCATGGCCGGAGTGGGCGGCGCGGCCAGGGTGAGCGCTTCCGGAGCGGCGGCGGCGCCGACGAGGGTGAGCACGATCGCTCCGGACAGCAGAGCACCGCGGCCGCCGGCCTGAGACTCGCGGTTCAACAGCAGCCGGGCGACGAACACTGTCAGCACCGCCGACAGCGTGCCGAGCCACCAACTGGCGCTACTGGCCCAGCTCACGGTGTAACCGAGCGCTTCGCTGGCGATGAAGAGTGTCACGACAATCGGTCGGTAGCCGCCCAGTGTCAGACGCCCGGCGCGGGCGAGCAGGAGCACGGTGAGGGCGGCGGCGCCCAGCAGCAGATACAGCGGAAGCACCAGCCAGAGCGCCTCGGTGAACGGCACGGCCAGCAGTACCATGACCAAACCGAACCAGGCGAGTATCCGCAGGCGTGGGGCGAGCACCGCACCGGCCCGCCAGAACCCGGCCACCAGCACGGCGACGCCGGTCAGCGTGGCCAGTGCCCAGACGCTCATCTCGTTCACCGAGACGAGCGGATCGCCCGACGTCGTGAACGTCGAGAGCAGGGCGGAGGCCAGCGGCGCGGCGGCTGTGGCCAACGCAACCGCACCGATCGCGGCCACGAACGACGCGGCGGTGAGCGCGGCGGTGAGCAGGGCGATGCGGGCGGGGCCGGTCGCCCGGCGCCGCCAGGCGAGTTCGAGGCCCAGAGCGAGAGTGGCGATGGCCGGCAACGGCAGGGTCACGAGCAGGGTGTTGTCGTCGGTGCGCCAGACGAACACCTCGATGCCGAACACCACCGCCAGCGTGGCCAGGCTGGCGGATGCGTAGGCGAAAGACCGGTAGAGGGCACCCGGTGTGCGCCCGGTCAACGCGACGACGGCGTGAGCGAGAGCGCCCGCGGCGACGGCGCCGAATGTGAGCAGGGGAATCACCGTCTCGGCGGGAGCCACGAATCCGGCGGTCAGCGTGGCGGTGGCCAGGGCGAGGGCGGCCAGCGCGAGCAGGGCGATCCTCTCGGCCGTGCGGTCCACGGCGGGCCAGAACGAGGCCGTTCCCGGCCGGGTGAACCTGTGCAGGAGCGCGCCGGCTGCGACGCCCAGCGCGGCCAGGAACACCCGGGTGACCGGCTCGGCATCCGCGGCCAACCCGGCCGCGAGAAGACCCACAGCCGGTGCGGCCGCGGCGAAACCGGCCACGCTGGCCACCCGCAACGACGACACCGCGTGCCAGAGCAGGAACAGCGCGGTGCACACCGTCAGCGTCACGCCCCAATAGAGGAGGCCGTCGACGGTGCCGAAGCCGAACAGGTCGTTCTCCCGCAACGCCCAGGCGTCCAGGAGCACCAGCACCACGGCGAGAGCGCCGATGCCCTCTGCCGTGCTGACCAGACCCTTGCGCCGCAGCAGCCCCGCCGTGATCAGCATGGCCACGGTGAAGAGCCCCACGATGGCCGAGCGTACGGCCAGGCCGGCGACGACGAAGGCCACGGTGAGGAAGACGATCGCCGCGACCGACACGAGGGTGACACCCACGAGCAGCAGCACGACCTGCACGCTCGAGCGCTTGTGCGGGGTCGGCCCCGTCGGCGTCGCCGGTGCGGGGGTGCTCGGCGGGGTCGGCGGCGTGTGGGCGGCCGGGCGAGCCGCCGGAGAAACACCGGGCAGAGCGAACGGGGGAACGGGCTGGGCGGACGGGGCGGGTTCGGCGGGCGCGGCGACGGTGGGCGAGGCCGGGGCCGCGGCGGCGACGCTGACCGGGGTCTGCGCGCCGGCCTGGGTGGCGGCGGATGCCTGTGCGAGGGCCCGCGCGGCGGCCTGTGCGGCACGCGCAGCCTCGGCGGCGCGCTGTGCTTGTGCCTGTGCCTGTGCCTGTGCCTGTGCCTGTGCCTGTGCCTGTGCCTGTGCTTGGGCCTGGCGCTCGGCCTCGTCGGCGTGTGCGGCCACCAGCTGCACCGCCAACAGCTGCTCTGCCGCAACGGCCCTGGCCGCCTCCGCCTCGGCCACTTCGAAGCGGATCTGACCGATCAGCTGCACCCGTCTGTCGAGGGCGGTGGCGGCATCCGTCGACGCAGTGAGCAGCTCACGGGCGGCCGGATGACGCAGGTCGAGCCCGCAGGACGGGCAGACCGGCGCCGGCAGCGTGGCCGCGCAGGCCGGGCAGCGGGTGGTGTCGGTGAGTTCGGCCGCGCTGAGCGGCCAGCGGAATCGCCCGACGTACTGCGCGAAGTCGCGAATGGCGCTGCTCGATGACATCAATCCCCCTGATGAATGGTGCGGCTTCCACAGGCTAGTGGTTCGACGGCGGGACGGAGAGTCCCCTAGCGGCGCACTCCCCAGTTCGGGGCGATTGACGCGGTGTCATTGACGCCGTGTCAACGGCGGGAGTAGCGTTCAAGCATGAGCACCCCGACGGCCTCCCCTCGCCAGAGCAAGCAGCCCGACGAGCGCCATGACGAGATCGTCGCCGCGACCCGGCAGCTCTTCGCCGAACGGGGCGTTGCCAAGGTCTCCGTCACCGAGATCGCCAAGCGCGTCGGCGTCACGCGGGGCCTGATCTACCACTACTTTCCCGACCGGGACGCTCTGATCGACCTGATCTTCGAGGACCACATCACTGAGTTCGTCGACGCCGTCTCCCGCTGGGACGCCGACCGGGAGCCCGGCAATGTGGCCAAGGCGCTGCTGGACTGCGTGGTCTTGTTCCGCCACCACCTGCACGCCAAGGACATGTTCCGTGAAGACCTCGGCCACCCCGAGAACGCCGGACTGTACAACCGGTTTGTGGACCGCGCCGTGCGCGCCATCGTCGAGCGCCTGCGGGTGACCACCGTCGAGGCCTACGCGCGGGCGCACCACATTGACATCGAACACGTCGGCGAGGTCTTCTACGTCCTGGTCTACGGACTGATCGGCCTCGTGCGCTCGTCGCCCGACGTCGACGACCCGGTGCTCGTCGCCATCGTGCGACAGACACTGCACCTGGACATGGGCACCACGAACACCACCCCGTGAAGACGCACCACCCGTAAGACGCACCACCCCACAAAGAAAACCGAATAAGGAGAAACGAAGATGTTCCTGTACGAGTCAATCCCCTGGTACTCCACGCTGATGTGGGTTGCGGTGGTGGCGGGCCTCATGCTTGCCAACGAGATCGCCCGGGCCAGCAAGTGGGCCGCCCTCGTGTTGTTCATCGGGCTACCGGTGGTGCTCACCATCTTCGTCTGGCCCCACACCGCGGGCGCCGACTCCAGCACCGGCACCTGGTTCCACTGGGTCAAGGTCTATTCCGCGCTGGCCGGCTGCCTGGGCTTCATGGCCATCCGCTTCATCCCGAAGCTGGCGAAGAACAAGTACTGGCTGATGTTCCCGGCGGCGATCCTCGCGCTGAACATCTTCGAAGCGGTCATCCGTGACTTCCAGGTCTACGGCATGCAGGGCAAGGTCGACGGCGTCTTCATGGTCGGCGGCCCGTGGAACATCATGAACGGCATCGCCGGGCTGCTCAACCTCGTCACCATCTGCGGTTGGGCGGGCATCATCATCAGCCGCGGCAAGAAGAAGGACATGATCTGGCCCGACATGCTCTGGTTCTGGATCATCGCGTACGACCTGTGGAACTTCGCCTATGTCTACAACGCCGTCGGTGACCACTCCTTCTACGCCGGCGCCGCCCTACTGATCTCCTGCACCATCCCCGCGTTCTTCATCAAGCGCGGCGCCTGGCTGCAGCACCGGGCGCAGACCCTGGCGTTCTGGATGATGTTCACGATGGCCGTGCCCACCTTCGTGACCAGTTCGAAGTTCGCCGTCGAGTCCTCGCACAACCCCACCGCCCTGTTCATCGTCAGTGCGATCTCGCTGGCCGCCAACATCGCCGTGGTCGTCTACCAGGTACGCGTCATCGTGCGCACCAAGCGCAACCCGCTGAAGGACGAGCTGTTCGTGGAGCTGCCCGCCTACCAGAAGGTGCTGGCCGACAACCGGCCGCTGGATGCCGCCCCCGCCGTCACTGGCTCGCCCCGAGCCGCCGCGAGCGTCTAGTTCCGCACCGCACCATCCCGCGAAAGCGGTCGTGTGGTTGCCTCGAGCCTCTCGAAGCAACCACGTGGCCGCTTTCGCGGCCGTTAAAGGGCGTTTTCGGTGAGCCAGTCGAGCAGCACCCGCTGCACATCGGCCGCTTGTTCCACGTTCGGCAGGTGCGCGGTGTCGCGGAACACGCATCCACTGGCCTGGGGCAGCGTCGTCACCAGGTACTCGTACGCCGCGAGCACCTCGGACATGTCGTACTCGCCCACCGTCACCAGGGCGGGCACCTCGATGTCGACGACCCTGTCGAACGCGGGAGGTTCGAGCGGCAGCGACACCGGGCGCTCCTCCGCGTGGATGACGTTCACCCGGTTGAGCGCGTAGGCGGTGGAGACGAATTCGGGGTCGAGGTCCTCCTCGCGGCGCAACGGGCCGAAATCCCAGATCGCGGCCTCGAGGCGGGCCAGCCGGTGCCAATCCTGGGCGGCGAAGGCCTGGTCGATCTCGTCGAACCGGGCATCCTCCACCTCGGTCAGCTCGGTGTCGGGGAACCCGCTCGGGCCCGCCCCGATCACGATCAGCCCGGCCACCCGGTCAGGGCTCTCCACCGCAAGATCGATGGCGATGGTGCCGCCGCGGGAGCACCCGATCAGCGTCGCGCGGGCCACGCCGAGGTGGTCGAGCACGGCCAGGGCATCCGCCCGGTTGGAGAACTCGACGTCCTCGGTACTGGTCTGGCCGAAGCCGCGGGTGTCGAAGCGGATGACGAAGTGCTCTGCGGCCAGCGCGTCGATCTGCGGGTCCCACATGCGCAGGTTCGCGATCCCCGCGTGGATCAGCAGCAGCGCCGGTTTGGAGGCGTGTCCGTCGCTTTCGTAGTAGAGGCGTGCGCCCGGAACATCGAGGTTAGGCATGAGTCGAGCGTAGGGGAGCGCATCCGCCGGCGAAAGAGCCGGGCTTACGAACCGGCACAAGTGTACGTTAGAGTACACATGTGGTCGGGGAGATGAGTAGGCGCAGTGCCGAGCGGGCGGATGCCGTTCTGCAGGCCACGACCGACCTCCTCGCCGAGGTCGGGTTCTCGGCGATGACGATCGATGCCGTCGCGGCGCGGGCGCACTCCTCCAAGGCCACCATCTACAAGCGCTGGCCCACCAAGACCGCCCTGGTCGTGGCCGTCGCGGCCAAACTCGGCCCCATCGACATTCCGGTCCTCGACGCCTCACACACCCTTGCCGAAGCGCTGACGGCGATCACCGCCGCTGTGCGGAGCATCACCGTGGGGCGCTTCGGTCAGCTCGTGCTCGCTCTGGATGCCGCCGGCCGGTCCGACCCCGCTGTCATGACGGCGGTGGCCGAGCACCTCGCGGAACCGCTGCACCTGGCCGTCAGCGCAGCCCTCGACCTGCTCAAGCAGACCGGCCGGATCGACGACCAGGCTGACACCTTTCTCGCCGCCCGCATGATCCTCTCCGCGATCGTGGATCGAGCACTCGCCCGCAATGATGTGGTCTCGGCAGACGAACTGGCGAGCATCGTCCGTGAGTGGCTGCTTCCGGTGCTGTCTCCGCAGCGCCGCGGCACTCGCACCCCCGGCCCGACCGCCGGTCCCGGCTAGCCGCCGCCGGTCCCACCCCGCACGCTTCGGCATCCCGCGTCGGAGCGTTGTCCGTCGTGCGCGCACGCACACCATCCCACCTCCCGCACCACCGTTTGGAGTACCACCATGTCCACATCCACCCCCACTCGGCCGGCCACCGGCCGCCGATCACTCCGGGGCAACCCGGGCCTGTCCCTGGCCGCGGTCTGCTTCGGCCTGTTCATGGTCGGGCTGGACGGCACCGTCGTCTCGGTCGCGAACCCCGCCATCTCCGACGCCCTCGGCACCTCGTTCACCGAACTGCAGTGGATCACCAACTCCTACCTGCTGGCCCTGGCGGTCTTCCTCATCCTCGGCGGCAAGCTCGGCGACAGGTTCGGGCGCAAGAAGATGTACCTCATCGGCGTCGCGGCCTTCGCGGTCACCTCGGTGGCGATCGGCCTGGCCGGCACGACCGAGGGCGTCATCGCCTTCCGGGCACTGCAGGGGCTGAGTGCCGCACTGCTGATGCCGCAAACCCTTGCCCTGCTGCGAGCCACCTTCCCGCGGGAAAAGTTCGGCATGGCCATCGGCATCTGGGGTGGCGCGTCATCCGTTGCCATCGCCGCCGGGCCCATCGTGGGCGGCGCGCTGGTGGGCACCCTCGGCTGGGAATCGGTGTTTTACATCAACGCCCCCATCGCCGTGATCGGCTTGATCCTGGGTGGCCTGGTGCTCAAGGAAAGTTCCGCGACCAGCCGCGCACGGTTCGACATCGCGGGCGTCGTTCTGCTTGCCCTGGGGCTGTTCGGCATTGTGCTGGCCGTCGTCCAATCCGAGTCCTGGGGCTGGACCAGCCCGCTCACCCTCGGCGTTCTGGCCGGCGGACTGGTGCTCGTCGCGGTCTTCGTGGTCGTGGAAAACCGCGTGGCGGCGCCGCTGCTGCCGATGGGCCTGTTCAGGAACCCCACCATCACCGTGGGCGCCCTGGCCGTAGCCGCGAACTTTTTCGCCCTCTTCGGGGTGACCTTCTTTCTGGCGCTGTTCCTGCTCAACTTCCGCGGTGAGGAGGGCATCGCGGCCGGCCTGATGTTGCTGCCGCTGAGCGCAGTGTCGATCATCGCCTCGCCCATCGGCGCCGCCCTGGTGAGCAAATTCGGCATCCGTCTCACCATGTCGCTGGGTCTGGTCCTTGTGGGCGGCGCATTGTTCGGGCTCACCCCGATCAGTATCGACTCGCCGTACGTGGCCATGGCGGTGCCGTTCGTCGTTCTCGCGCTCGGGGTGGGCCTGGTGATGACCTCGGGTGCCGAGGCCATCGTCGGCGGCGCACCCGTGCAGCTCGCCGGAGTCGCCGGGGGACTGCAGGCCACCTCCCTGCAGCTCGGCGGCGCGCTGGGCACCGCGGTGCTCGCCGCCGTGGTCTCAGCCGGAACGGCCGCGGGACTCGGCTCCACCACCTTCGCCGGTGCGGAGGCCGTGGCCCAGGGAATCATCCCCACCGGTCTGGACGCCGCGACAACGATACTGGCCAGGGACGCCTTCACCGGCGGCCTGTCGAGCGCGTTCGTCGTGGCCGGATGTGTGGCCATAGTGATCGCCATTGCCGCTGCGGTCTTCGTGCGGAACCCGAAGGCGCACCACACTGTGGAAGAGGTCTTGCTTGAGACCGAGTCCGGAACCTCGGGATCCTCGGCGGACGCGCTGCTGCGCTAACCGGCCCGGTTCCGGTCAGGGCCACCGCCGCAGCCGCGTGCGAACCCGGCACCGGCGGTGGCCCTAGGGTCGAAGAGTGGGCGGTGTACTGGTCGGGTTCTCGATCATCGGGTTTGTGATCCTGGTGGGCTACGTCGTCGAGCGCACCGGCGTGGCCGGCGAGGACGCCGGCCGGGTGCTCAACCGCGTCGCGTTCTTCGTGGCCACCCCGGCGCTGCTGTTCACCGTGCTCGCGCAGGCGGACGTGCGGGTGCTGTTCTCCGCGTTCCTTGCCACGGTGCTGTGCAGCGTGATCGTCGGCATGCTGCTGTATGTCGTGCTGGCCAGGATTTTCTTTCGAAACCCGCTGCCGGAGACGGTGCTCGGCGCCACCAGCGCCACCTACGTCAACGCCAACAACATCGGTTTGCCGGTGGCCATCTACGTGCTCGGCAGCGCCCAGTATGTGGCGCCGGTGTTGCTGCTGCAGCTGCTCGTGCTCGCGCCGATCACCCTGAGCATCCTCGACGCGTCCACCCGCGGACGGGTGTCGGTGCGCAGCATCCTCACCCAGCCGCTGCGGAACCCGATGATCATCGCCTCGGTTCTCGGCGTGCTCGTCGCCGCCTTCGGCGTCCCGGTACCCGACGCCGTGATCGCGCCCCTGGACATCATCGGCGGTGCCGCGATCCCGCTGGTGTTGATGTCGTTCGGCATGTCGCTGCACGGCCAGCGACTGCTGCAGGCCGGCACCGGACGCAAGCAGGTGGTCGCGGCGTCGGTGATCAAGGTGGCGCTGATGCCCGTGATCGCATACCTGTTCGGCAGGTTCGTGTTCGCTCTCGAGGGCCCCGAGCTGTTCGCCGTGGTGACCGTGAGCGCGTTGCCGACCGCGCAGAACATCTTCAACTTCGCGTCCCGCTACGACCGGGGCGTGGTCGTGGCCCGGGACACCGTGCTGGTCACCACGATCGGCGCGATCCCGGCGCTGGTGATCGTCGCGGCGCTGCTCGCCTGAGCGTCGGGCCGATCAGGCCTTCTTTTTGGGCGCTTTCTGCAGCCATGGCCGCAGCCGGCGGGTGATGAACGGCATCACCACGTAGGTCATCATGGGCGCCATCACGAAGGTGGTCAGCAGGATCCGGAGCACGGTCGGGATGTCGTTCCAGTGCGGGTCCACCCCGGTGACGAGGTAGGTGAAGATCACGTTCAGCGGAAAGAAGCCCAGCCCGATGGCCACGGCCTGCTTCCAGCGCGGCGGCTGGACCGGCGCGGACGGACCGGCGTTGACCTGGGAGTCGTCGAACCAGCCCTCGATGCCGGTGCGCCGCACCACGTGGGACTCGAGCACCAGGCCCTCACCCTCAAGCAGCCAGCTGGTGCGGGCGATCGAGTGCTCCCAGGCCCCCAGCGAGGCCGCATCCTTGAATTTGTAGAGCATGTGCCAGTGCGCGGAACCGGCGTGCGCACGCACCCAGCCGGAGCCGAGGAAGCCCGGGTATTCGTTGGCGAGGTCCATCCCGGTCTGCACCCAGTGGGTGGCCTCGTCGAACCGGGCGGGGTCGACCTTACGGCGGATGGAGACGGTGAGCTCAACCAGCGGGGCCTAGAAGATCATCGGGCGGTCGTCGTCCTCGCCCTCGGTCTCGATGTCCACCAGCACCGGAACGTGGTCGCTCGGGGCGTCGCCCTTGCGCTCGTTGCGGTGGATGCTCGCATCCGTCACGAGCTCACCGAAGGCCGGTGAGCCGAGGATGAAGTCGATGCGCAGGCCCTCGTTGCGCGGGAAGCGCAGCTGCTTGTAGTCCCAGTAGGTGAAGCCCTCCGGCACGATCGGGCGCACCACGTCGGTGAAACCGGCCGCCTCGAACGCTTCGAACGCGCTGCGCTCTGCCGGCGAGATGTGGGTGGACACGCCGGGTACCAGGGTGGGGTCACCCACGTCGGAGTCCAGCGGGGCCACGTTCCAGTCGCCCATCAGTGCCATCGCCAGCCGGGGGTTCTTGGCCAGCTCGTCGGCGGCGTGGGTCTTCAGCCGGGTCAGCCAGTCCAGCTTGTAGACGTAGTGAGGGTCATCCAGCGAGCGGCCGTTGGGCACGTACAGGCTCCACAGGCGCATCTCGTTCACGGTCACGCCCAGCGCGCGGGCTTCCAGCGGCAGGCCGGGACCCTCTTCACCCTTGAGGAAGCCGGGCATCTCGGGGAAGGCGGTGACCACATCCGTCATCTCGTGGCGGCTGGCGAACGCGACGCCGTTCCACTGGCTGAGGCCGTGGATGGCCAGTTCGTAGCCGGCGTCCTCGAAGGCCTGCGCGGGGAACTGCTCGGGCTTGCACTTGATCTCCTGCATGGCGAGCACGTCGATGTCCTCTCGCACCATCCAGTCGACCACTCGGTCGACGCGGGCACGGATGGAGTTGACGTTCCAGGTGGCGATGCGCATGGCTCTAAGCCTATTTGGCGCGGGCGCTCCAGAAACCTCGCCGACACACGCGAGTGGCAGGATGGCAGTATGTCGGAATTGCAGATCGGTTACGCGGCCATGTTGGAGCAGTTCGCCCCCGCCGAGGCGGTGGCGCTCTCGGCCTATGCGGAGGAGCACGGCTTCTCCGGGGTTATGGCGGCCGATCACTTCCAACCGTGGGTGCCAGCCCAGGGCGAATCCTCCTTCGTGTGGAGCGTTCTCGCCGCGATCGGTGAGCGCACCAAGGGCGACATGGGTCCCGGCGTCACCGCGCCAACCTTCCGCTGGCACCCGGCCATGGTGGCGCAGGCCTCCGCCACACTCGCCTCGATGTACCCCGGCCGGCACTGGCTGGGCCTGGGCTCCGGTGAGGCGCTCAACGAGCACATCGTCGGCGGCTACTGGCCCGAGGCGCCCGAGCGCATCAACCGTATGTTCGAGGCCATCGAGATCATCTCGAAGCTGTTCACCGCCAGCATCGCCGGCAAGGACGTCAAGCACTCCGGCCAGTTCTTCAAGCTCGAGTCCACCCGGCTATGGACCATGCCTGAGGTCGCGCCCGAGATCCTCGTCGCCACCGCCGGCCCGGTCACCGCCAAGCGCGCCGGCCGGCACGCCGACGGCCTCATCACCGTCGGCGCCCCGCTCGAGAAGATCTCGATGCTGTTCGGCAAGTTCGACGACGGCGCCCGCGAGGCCGGCAAGGACCCGTCGACCATGCCCAAGGTGCTGCAGCTGCACATGAGCTGGGCCGAGACCGACGAGGAGGCCATGGCCAACGCGTTGCACGAGTGGCCCAACGGCGGCATGAAGTTCCCCAAGGGCGACATCCGTTCGCCGTTCGAATTCGAGCAGATGGCAAAACTGGTGCGTCCGGAGGACTTCGAGGGCCGGATGATCATCTCCGCCGACCCCGACGACCACCGTGCCTACATCCAGAAGTTCGTCGACCTCGGCTTCGACAAGATCTACCTGCACAACGTGGGGCGCAACCAGCGCCAGTGGATCGACGTCTTCGGCCGCGACGTGCTGCCGAAGCTCGCCCGGTAGCCATGCATTCCGCGGCCGACGGTGCGCGCCACCGGCTCGAGGTGTTCGTGCTGCCCGGAATCGGCGAGGTCCGGGCCGGCGACGACCTGGCCGCGACCATCCTGGCCGTCGCCGGTCCCGCCGCGTCCCGTCTGGCCGACGGTGACATCCTGGCCGTGACCAGCAAGATCGTGTCCAAGGCCGAGGGCAGGCAGGTGGCCGCGACCGACCGGGAGCAGGCCATCGCCGACGAGACCGTACGGGTCGTCGCGACCCGTGCGCATCCGGGCGGGGTCACCCGCATCGTCGAAAACCGGCAGGGCCTGGTGATGGCCGCCGCCGGTGTCGACGCCAGCAACGTCGAGCACGGCACTGTATTGCTACTGCCCGTCGACCCGGATGCCTCCGCGCGCGGCCTCTGCGCAGCCCTCCGCGCCGCCACCGGGCTGCATCTCGGGGTGCTGATCACCGACACCGTTGGCCGCCCGTGGCGGGACGGCCAGACCGACATCGCCATCGGCGCTGCCGGCGTGGCCGTGCTCGACGACCTACGTGGCAGCATGGATGCGCACGGTCGCCGCCTCGACGTCACCGTCGCCGCGGTCGCGGACGAGATCGCCGGCGCCGCCGACCTGATCAAGGGCAAGACCAGCGGCAACCCCGTCGCCGTGCTCCGCGGCCTCGGCCACCTGGTGGGCGCGATCGACGCGGGGGATCGCGGCGCGCGCCGGCTGGTGCGCGACGGGGCGAGCGACATGTTCCGCGTCGGCAGCGCCGAGGCGTACGCGGAGGGTTATACGGCCGGGCTGGCTGCTGCTGCTGGGGCCGGTGCGTCCGTTGGGGTCGGTGTATCCGTTACGCCGACCGACCCGGGTGGGGATGGTGAGCTCGCGAGCGATCATGAGGTGCCGGATGCTGCCGCCGACGACCGCTCTGGTGAGTTGCCGGTTGAGGCCCCCTCGGAGCGCAGCAGTGGGCCTCACGTGGCTGCTCGCGGAACCGCATCCGCGTGAGGTGGGTGTGCGTGGTGCCCGTCAAGGGCAATGCGAGCGCCAAGAGCCGCCTGAGCGCGCTACCGGAGACCTTCCCGGCCCGCGGGGAGCTCGCCGAAGCATTCGCGCTGGACACCGTGGCCGCACTGTTGGCCGCCGAGATGGTGCAGAAGGTTCTCGTGGTGACCGCCGACCCCGCTGCCGCCGCGCCGCTCGAGGCGCTGGGCGCCCAGATCGTTCCCGAGCTGCCGCACCCATCCGCCTCGGATGCCGGGACGGGCGCTTGTGCGGCAACTCGCAAGACCGGCGCTGCCGAGTTGCCGCAGAACAGCCCCTCGGGACCCGCGAAGGGGAACTGTGCGGCACCTCGCGACCCGCTCAACGCGGCCATCGGCGAGGGCATCCGGGTGGCGCACGAGCAATACCCGCTCTGCAGCGTCGCGGTGCTCACCGGAGACCTGCCCGCGCTCACCGTCGCTGACGTCGAGTCGACCCTCACCGCCGCAGCCGCCCATGACCTGGCCATGGTCGCCGACGAGGAGGGCACCGGCACCACCACGTTGCTCGCCCGCGCCGGCATCACGCTCACGCCCCGGTTCGGGCCCGGCTCCCGTGCCGCGCACGAGGCGGCCGGCCACGTGCCGCTCGAGCTGCCCGCCACGGCGTCGATCCGCCGCGACGTCGACACCGTCGACAACCTTGCCGAGGTGCTGCGCCGCGGTGTCGGTGCGCACACCAGCGCCCTCATCGCCCGCTCGCAGCAGGAGTCCGGCTAGCAGCACGGCGCACCGGAACGCGGCGCCGGCTGTGGGCTGAACGCCGGGGCAGCCGCAGCCCGGAGGTCGTCGCCGTTGCGCTAACGTGCAGACATGGGGACCACCGCGCACCTGATCAGCCCGCTAATCGCCGCGCGGTTTGCCCTGACGGTTATGCTCGCGGCGGTCGCGGTCGCCGCGACGGCCGTCCTGATGATCGCCCTCAGCAGGGACGCGGCGATGGGGGAGGCCTGGGCGGCGGTCGCCGGTGCCTATCCCAGCCAGGCAGCGATCGCCGTTCTCGCCGGCACCGTCACACTCACCCTGCTTCTGGTGTTCTCGCCGACGACCGGTCGCTGGGGCCTGGGCGGGCGCAGCGTGCTCGCCGGATACGCAGGAGTGGCCTCAGCGGCGCTGTCACTGCTGCTCGTGGCCGAGTGGATTCCCGGTGAACCGGGCGCTGCCGGCGGTCCCGCGGTCCTCGCCGCCGCGATCCTCGGCTTCACCCTGGCCGGTGGCCCGCTCTGGATCGGCCTCATCGCGGTGCTCCTCGGGCGTACGGCGCTCCTCCCTCGGGGCATCGGGACGCAGCGACTGTCCGCTTCGGAGCGTTCACGATTCGGTGCCGTCCTCATCGCGGCCGGCCTCTGTCTGGCCGCTATCGCCACCTCCGGCGCGTACCTCGTTGCGGTGCACGGCGGCCTGGACTATGCCTGCGCCGTGGAGGGGCCGTTCTCTCCCCTCGCCGAGCTGTCGGAGCGCGCCGGCGTCGTCACCGGCAGCTTCTCCTGGTGGCCGCTCGGCCGGAGCTGCACCTGGGCCGCGGCCGGCGGAGGCACGGTCCTCGCCACCTCGGGCTGGAGTCACACGGTGCTCGTCCTGGCTTCGCTCGGGCTCGCCGCGGCGGGCATCGCCCTGCGAACAACCCGGGCGGGTCAGACGGATGCGCCGGCCGAGCCGACCTCGGCCGAACTCGGTACGTAAGGGCGGAGAAATTCGAGAAACGCCGGGTTGCGCAGGCTCGCGCGGCGGCGTTTCCCGAAAAAGTCCGCCCCGACCTGCGGTCCAGGAGGGGGGTCAGTGCGCGGCGGGAGTCGCCGGCCGCACCGAGGACGCCAGTGCCGCGAGCACGTCGGCCGGGGTGGCCGCCATCTCGATCGAGGAGCGGAACGAGGGCTTCATCAGGCTGCGGGACAGCTGGGCGAGCACCTTGAGGTGCTCGGTGCCGGCGGCGGCCTCGGGCACGGCGATCATGAAGATCAGGTGCGCGGGGGCCTCGTCCAGCGAGTTCCAGTCAACGCCGTCCCGGCTGCGCGCGAACGCGAGCACCGGGGAGGTGGCGCCGTCGGACTTGGCGTGCGGAATCGCGATGCCCTCGCCGATGCCGGTCGTGCTGATCAGCTCACGGTCCCTGGCCGCCTGCACGACGGCGTCGACGTCGAGCACCCGCCCGGTGGTCTGCATCAGACCGGCCAGACGACGGATGACCGCGTCCCGGTCGGTCTCGTCGATGTCGAGCACGATGGTGCGTTCGTCGATGTAGTCGAGCACGGTCTTCGGGGCGGGGGCCACCGGCTCGGCGGTAGCAGGCGCGGCACGAACCGGCGCCGCAGCCACGGGCGGCACCGCACCCGGCGCGGCAACCGGCACAGCGGCATCCGCAGCGGCACCGGCGACCGCAACCGCGGCAGCATCCGCCGGCACGACCTTGCGCACCGAGATGCCGATCAGCAGCACCGACACCAGAGCGGTGACGGCCACACCGGAGAGAATCGCGACGAAGTACATCGGCACGCCGCTCACGGCACCGAAGACGGCCACGATCGGGCCGCCGTGCGGCACGGCGTTGGTGACCCCGGCGATCGCGGCGATGGCACCGGCGACGGCGCCACCGAGCACGTTCGCGGGGATGACCTGCAGCGGGCGGGCCGCCGCGAGCGGGATGGCGCCCTCGGTGATGCCGAAGAAGCCCATGAACAGCGCGGCGATGCCGGCCTCGCGTTCCACCGGGGTGAAGAACCGGCGACGGATGACCGTGGCCAGCCCCATGCCCAGCGGCGGCACGGCGATGGCCGCGGCGACCATGCCCATCGGGCCCGGGTTGCCGGAGGCGATCAGCGCGGAACCGAACAGGAACGCTGTCTTGTTGATCGGGCCGCCCATGTCGAACGCGACCATCGCGCCCAGGATCAGGCCGAGCACGACGACGCTGCCGCCGTCGAGGCTGGAGAGGAAGTCGGTCATCGAGGAGAACACCCAGGCGATCGGCTGGCCGAGGGCGAGCACGAACAGTCCGCCGACGACGAGGGTGGTGATCACGGGGATGACCAGGATCGGCATGATCGGCTTGATGAAGCGGTGCACGGGGATCTTCTTGATGCCCAGCGCCACGAAGCCCACCAGGAAACCGGTGACGATGCCGCCGATGAAACCGGCACCCGATTCGGAGTTGTAGAAGGAGCCGGTCGTGGCGATCCAACCGCAGATCATGCCGGGTGCGAGCCCGGGCCGGTCGGCGATCGCGTAGGCGATGAAGCCGGAGAGGATCGGCACCATCAGGGTGAAGCCGAGCACGCCGATCTGGTTGATGGTGAACCAGAAGCTGTCCTCGGGGATCACGAGTCCCTGCGGGGTGGCCTCGCCGCCGATCGACAGCGAGATCGCGATGAGAAGCCCGCCGACGACGACGAACGGGATCATGTACGACACGCCGTTCATCAGCGCGCGGTAGATGAAACCGCCGATGTCGCGTTTCCCGGCGCTCGCCGGGGCATCCGTGGTCACGGCGGCGCGGCCGGTGGGGGCGGCGGCCAGCGCCTCGGCGATCAGCGCGGCCGGGCGGTGGATGCCGTCGGAGACGCGGGTGGAGACGATGCGCTTGCCCCCGAAGCGGGACAGGTCGATCTGGGTGTCGGCGGCGACGACGACAGCGTCGGCGCGGTCGATGTCGGCCTGACTGAAGGTGCCTTCGACTCCGACGGACCCGTGCGTCTCGACCCGGATCTCGTAGCCGAGTTCGGTGGCGGCCGCGTCGAGTTTCTCGGCAGCCATGTAGGTGTGGGCGATGCCCGTTGGGCAGGCCGTGATCGCCAGGATCAACACCGTGGGCGGCGCGATGGTGGTGTCGGTCGGGGTGTCAGGCATGGTGCGGTGTCCTTCCAGGACGACGCCGACGACCGGTGGCCCGTCGGCCATGGAGCGCGTGCTCACCCGGTGAAGAATGCAGCAGCCTGTCCAGCGTACAGTTCGGCGCCCGGTGCATTCGAGAGTCTTTCGGCCCTGCCGGCCGCTAGGGTGGGACGCGACACGGGGTGCCTCCGCCGGATGCGGACGCTGAGATCCAAACCCGTCGAACCTGACTAGTTAGCACTAGCGAAGGGATGTCGCCATGAACGTTCACGCCGCCGAATCACGCGGGGATGCCGACCCGGATCTGCGGCCGGAGCCGGGCCGCACCGAACCGTTCAGCAGGCTGCTCTGGGCCGACATCGCCGAAACCCGCACCGCCATCGATGCGTTGCCCTTCATCGCGGAACTCGGCGACGGCAGCCTGTCCGCCGGCCACTTCGCCTACTACCTGGCCCAGGATGCCCTCTACCTCGCCGCGTACTCCCGGGTGCTGGCGCAGGCGAGCGTCCTGGCGCCCACCCCCGCCGAACGGGAATTCTGGGCTACCGGCGCCGCCAACTGCATCGAGGTGGAACTCGAGCTGCACCGCACCTGGCTGACCGGCCATGACACGCGCCCGGCGCCCGGCCCGGTGACCCGGTCCTACGTCGACCACCTGGTCGCGGTCAGCGCGGCAGGCAACTATGCGGTGCTGCTGGCCGCGGTCCTGCCCTGCTACTGGCTCTACGCGGATGTCGGCGAGCGCCTGCACGCCGGCTTCACGGCGAGCCGGCGCGATGCGGCGCATCCGTACGCCGACTGGCTGGAGACCTACGCCGACGAGGGGTTCGCGGCCGCGACCCGGCAGGCAATCCTGCTCACCGACACCGCGGCGGCCACCGCGACGGCCGTCGACCGGGCGCTCATGCGCGCCGTGTTCGCGCGGTCGGCGGCCCTCGAGTTGCTCTTCTTCGACGCGCCCCAGCTGCACGCGCCGGGGTAGCAGACCACAACCATCCGCACCCGCGGATGCATGACTCCTGCGATTCCCAGCCGCCGACCGGCGATCGCCCCGGAATGACGAGGCGGTCGGCCACGCCGGCGGAATCGAGCACGAGTTGTGCCTCGGCGGCGCCGGATCAGGTCAGCGCCACGGTGCGGAAGCCCACGTTGCCGGCCGCGGAATCCGCGGTGTTGGAGGCCCGAGCGGAGTTGCGATACCGGTTGCAATAGGAGTCGTGGCAGAGGTACGAGCCGCCGCGCATCGAACGCTGCTCGCCCGTCGCCGGGCCGGCCGGATTCTCGGCGGGGGAGTGCGCGTAATAGCCCTCCGCCCACCAGTCGGCGCACCACTCCCAGACGTTGCCCACGCTCTGCCAGAGGCCGTAGCCGTTCGGCGCGAACTCCCGCACCGGGGCGGTGCTGAGCCAGCCATCGGCCAGGGTGTTCACCGCGGGAAACCGGCCCTGCCAGATGTTGCAGCGCTGCCCTTCCTCCCACTCGTCGCCCCACGGGTAGCGCCGGCCGGCCAGCCCGCCGCGCGACGCGCACTCCCACTCGGCCTCGGTCGGCAGCCGTCGCCCCGCCCAGGCGCAGTAGGCCAGCGCGTCGTTCCAGCTCACCTGCACCACCGAATGCTCGGCCAGCCCGTCGAGCGACGAACGGGGGCCGGCCGGATGCGCCCAGTCCGCGCCGCGCACCCCCAGCCACCAGGGTGTCTGCGGGGGTTGGCCGACCACGTCATCGATGTCGGCCTGCAACGCGAGGTGGAACACCGCGGAGTAGCCGAACAACTCCGACTCGGTGCGATACCCGGTATCGGCCACGAACCGGGCGAAGGCGGCGTTGGTGACCGTCGTCGTGTCAATGGAGAAGGCATCCAGCCGCACTTCGTGCACGGGGGTCTCGCCGTCGCCGGGATTGCCCGCGCCGTCGGCGTCGCCCATGGCGAAGACCTGCGCCGGCACCAGCGCCTGGTCGAGGTGATGCCGGACGAGTGAGCCGGGAGCGGCCGGTGCCGGGGGGAGCTGGGACATGGCTGTGCCCGGGGGTGCCTCCGCATCGTCTACGCCCACGGCCAGCCGGGCCTGGCGTATCACCTCGTGTGCGGGCGCGCAGCACCCGTGCTCATCCGTCGTCACGCGCAGACCCTAGCGCTCCTCCGTCGCCGCGACCACCCTGCCGGCGGGACCAGGCTCGCCTCTCCTGATGGCGACTCACGGCATCTGGCGAGCAGAAGCTGGCGCCCGATCAGGGGCAGGGGGTACCGCCAGATTGGACGGTGGCCCATACTGGGCTCCATGGTTCCCCGCTCCGCCCCGAGTTATCGCACGCTCGCCTCGATCAGCAGGATCACTTTGCTCCTGCACCTGCAGCGTCGCGGAACCATGACCGTCGGCGACCTCGCCGAGGCGGCCGGGCTGCATCCCAACACCGCCAGAGAACATCTGCAGCGCCTGGTCGACGATGGTTTCATCACCTGCCAGCCGGAGACCCGCGAGACCAAGGGTCGCCCCCGCATGCTCTACAGCGCGGCGGCCGGTTCCGCCGAGCCCGGTTCGGTGCGCGCGGCCAAGGCCGAAGCCGCACAGCGCCGCGGTGACCTCGTGCGGAGGCTCCTGCCCCTCGAAACCGTCGACACCTCCCCGCGCCAGTGCCAGATGGACGCGCTCGACGACCACCTCGACGCCAGCGGCTTCGATTCCGACCACGACTCTGACGGCACCCACGTGCACCTGCACGATTGTCCGTACAGCGAGATGGTGAAGCTGCACCCCGAGGTGTGCACTGTGCACTTCGGCCTGATCAAGACGCTGCTCGAACAGACGGATGGCCCGCTGCGGGCCGACCGGCTGCATCCGTTGGTCGGGCCGGACATCTGCACCCTCGACCTGCTCGAGCGGGTCCTGGAGCCGGCCGCGGCGGTGCCGCCTGTGGTCATTTACGCTCCCGCTGATTATTAACGGCGTTTCCCGGTTGTAGCGGTCTTCCGCACTCGGGAGACTTGCGCAGAGGGCATCGCTGACCGTGGCGACGCCGGCAGCGCTAGGAGATCCCCGTGAAATCAGTCAAGAATTCTGTCTTTTCACGAAATGGCCGAGCCGGGGCCACATCCGCCAAACCCGGCAGCGACGGCCCCATCACCGACTCAATCCTCAACCTCGGCCGGTTCCTGCGCCGCGGTGAAACCTCCCCAGACCTGCGTTCGTTGTTCCTCGAGGGCGGCCGCGACGCCGACTCGTTCTACCGTGACCGCTGGACCCACGACAAGGAGGTGCGGTCCACCCACGGCGTGAACTGCACAGGCTCCTGTTCCTGGAAGGTGTACGTCAAAGACGGCATCATCACCTGGGAGACCCAGCAGACCGACTACCCCTCCGTGGGTCCGGACTCGCCAGAGTACGAACCCCGCGGCTGCCCCCGCGGCGCCGCGTTCAGCTGGTACACCTACTCGCCCAACCGGGTGCGCTACCCCTACGTGCGCGGTGTACTGCTCGAGCTGTACCGCGCGGCCAAGGCCCGCACCGGCGACCCGGTGCTCGCCTGGGCCGAGGTCACCGGCAACCCGGAGAGCGCCACGGCGTACAAGAGTGCCCGCGGGCAGGGTGGCCTGGTGCGCGCCAGCTGGGACGAGGCCGCCGAGATCGTCGCCGCCGCCCAGGTGCACACCATCAAGAACTACGGACCCGACCGGATCGCCGGCTTCTCGCCGATCCCCGCCATGTCGATCGTCTCCCATGGAGTGGGCAACCGGTTCATCACCCTGCTCGGCGGCACCATGCTCTCGTTCTACGACTGGTACGCCGACCTGCCCGTCGCCTCCCCGCAGGTGTTCGGCGACCAGACGGATGTGCCCGAATCCGCCGACTGGTGGAACTCCAGCTATCTGATCATGTGGGGCTCGAACGTCCCGGTGACCCGCACCCCCGACGCGCACTTCATGGTCGAAGCCCGCTACCGCGGTCAGAAAGTTATCACCGTCTCGCCTGACTACGCCGACAACTCCAAGTTCGCCGACGAGTGGCTGGCCGTGCACCCCGGCACCGACGGCGCCCTGGCCCTGGCCATGGGCCACGTCGTGCTCAAGGAATTCCTCGTCGACCGGCGCACCCCGCAGTTCGTGGACTACATGAAGAAGTTCAGCGACTCCGCCTACCTGATCACCCTCACTCCGCGCGGCGACGCCTACGTGCCCGGTAAGTTCCTCACCGCGGATGCCCTGCCCGACACGGCCTCCACCGTCGCCAGCGCCACCTTCAAGCCCGTGCTGCTCGACCAGGTCGGCCACGCGGTCGTGCCCAACGGCTCACTCGGCCACCGGTTCAGCGAAACCGACGCCGGCAAGTGGAACCTCGACCTGGAGGGCGTCGACCCGCTGCTCTCCATCGCCGACAGCCCCGACCACGACGGCCGGAGCGCCGCCATCGACATGCCCCGCTTCGACGTCTCCGCCCTCACCGGCGAAGAGGGCGAGGAGCACACCGGCGGCGCCGGCGTCATCCGCCGCGGCGTGCCCGTGCGAATGGTGGCCGGCCAGCTGGTCACCACGGTCTTCGACCTGCTGCTGGCCCAGTACGGCGTCAGCCGCGACGAACTGAACCTGCCCGGCGTCTGGCCCACCGGCTACGACGACGCCTCCTCGCCCGGCACCCCCGCCTGGCAGGAGGAGATCACCTCCGTGCCGGCGCAGGCCGCGGCCCGGATCGGCCGGGAGTTCGCGCAGAACGCCGAAGACTCCGGCGGCCGCTCGATGATCCTGATGGGCGCAGGCACCAACCACTGGTTCCACTCCGACACCATTTACCGCGCCTTCCTCGCGCTGACCACCATGACCGGCTGCCAGGGCGTGAACGGTGGCGGGTGGGCGCACTATGTGGGTCAGGAGAAGGTGCGCCCGGTCACCGGCCAGGCGCAGTACGCCTTCGGCCTGGACTGGGTACGCCCGCCGCGCGCCATGATCGGCACCGCATTCTGGTATCTCGCCACCGACCAGTGGCGTTACGACGGCCTCAGCGCCGACACCCTCGC
Organism: Cryobacterium sp. MP_3.1; assembly: GCF_035984795.1. Taxonomy (NCBI): domain Bacteria; kingdom Bacillati; phylum Actinomycetota; class Actinomycetes; order Micrococcales; family Microbacteriaceae; genus Cryobacterium; species Cryobacterium sp. MP_3.1. Next base: position 52,837 of record NZ_JAXCHV010000004.1, read on the forward strand.
CAGCCCGTTGGCCACCGGCACCTTCACCGGACGCACCACGGCGGACTGCCTGGTCGAATCGGCCAAACGCGGCTGGATGCCCAGCTACCCCACCTTCAACCGCAACTCGCTCGACATCGTCGACGACGCCGATGCGGCCGGGGTCGCCCCGGCCCAGTACGTGGTCGATTCACTCAAGGACGGCAGCCTCGGCTACGCCTGCGAAGACCCGGATGCGCCGGAGAACTTCCCCCGGGTGCTCGTCGTCTGGCGGGCCAACATCCTCGGCTCCTCCGGCAAGGGCAACGAGTACTTCCTCAAGCACCTGCTCGGCGCCCAGAGCGCGGTGCGCGCCCCGGAATCCCCGGAGGAGAAGCGCCCGCACACCATGAAGTGGCATGAGTCGGCCCCGGAGGGCAAGCTCGACCTGATGGTCACCAGCGACTTCCGGATGACGTCCACAACCATCTACAGCGACGTGGTGTTGCCGCCGGCCACCTGGTACGAGAAGCACGACCTGTCCACCACCGACATGCACCCGTTCATCCACTCGTTCAACCCGGCTATCGACCCGCCGTTCCAGTCCAAGACCGACTTCGACATCTTCCACCTGCTGGCCCAGAAAGTGTCCGAGTTCTCCGAGAAACACCTCGGTGTGCGCCGCGACCTCGTTGCCACGCCGCTGATGCACGACACCCCCGACGCCATGGCCACCCCGCACGGCATCGTGGTGGAGAACCCCGACCTGATTCCCGGCATCACCATGCCGCGGCTGGTCGTGGTGGAACGTGACTACCCGGCCTTCGCCGCGCAGCTCGGCTCCCTCGGCCCGCTCACCGCCAAGCTCGGCATGACCATCAAGGGCGTCAAATACGACCCCGACAAGGAAATCGAGTACCTCGGCACCAAGAACGGTCTCGTCGAGTCCGGACCGGCGGCCGGCCGGCCGAAGCTGGCCACCGACATCCACGCCTGCGAGATGGTGCTCGCCTTCTCCGGAACCACCAACGGGCGCCTCGGCACCCAGGGTTTCCGGCAGCTCGAGGAGCGCACCGGGCAGAAGCTCGCCCACCTGGCCAGCGACAACGAGGGGCGCCGGTTCACCTTCAAGGATGTGCAGGGCGCTCCGGTTCCCGTGCTCACCTCGCCGGAATGGTCGGGCAGCGAGCACGGCGGACGCCGCTACAGCGCCTTCACTATCAATGTCGAACACCTCAAACCGTGGCACACCCTCACCGGGCGGCAACATTTCTACCTCGATCATGACTGGATGATCGAGCTCGGCGAGCAGCTGCCGATCTACCGGCCGCCGTTGGACATGCACAGACTGTTCGACGACTCGGTCGTCGGCTCAACGAAGTCCACGGGCGCACCCGGCTCGAAGGGTCGCGCCGAGGTGGCCGTGCGCTACCTCACCCCGCACTCCAAGTGGTCGATCCACTCCGAGTACCAGGACAACCTGCTGATGCTCTCGCTCTCCCGGGGCGGACCGACCATCTGGATGTCGCCGCAGGACGCCGACAAGATCGGCGTGCGCGACAACGAGTGGATCGAGTCGTACAACCGCAACGGCGTTGTCGTGGCCCGGGCGATCGTCTCGCACCGGATGCCGGAGGGCACCGTGTACATGTACCACGCCAAAGACCGCACCATCAACGTGCCCGTCGCCGAGACCAGCGGACTGCGCGGTGGCACCAACAACTCGCTCACCCGCATCCTGCTCAAGCCCTCGCACCTGATCGGCGGCTACGCCCAACTTTCATTCGCTTTCAACTACCTCGGCCCGACCGGGAACCAACGCGACGAGGTCACCGTGATCCGTCGACGCAGCCAGGAGGTTGAGTACTAAATGCGCGTTATGGCTCAAATGTCGATGATCATGAATCTCGACAAATGCATCGGCTGTCACACCTGCTCGGTGACCTGCAAGCAGGTCTGGACCAACCGCACCGGCGTGGAGTACGCCTGGTTCAACAACGTGGAGACCAAACCCGGCGTGGGCTACCCGCGCCAGTACGAAGACCAGGAGAAGTGGAAGGGCGGCTGGGTGCGCACCAAGCGCGGCCGGCTGAAGCTCCGCGCCGGCGGTCGGCTGAGCAAGCTGCTGCACATCTTCGACAACCCCGACCTGCCCGTGATCGACGACTATTACGAGCCGTGGACCTACGACTACGACATGCTTACCACCGCGCCGGCCGGCACCCAGAGCCCGGTCGCGCGGCCGAAGTCGCTGCTGACCGGTAAGAACATGGACATCAAGTGGTCGGGCAACTGGGACGACAACCTCGGCGGCTCGCAGGAGACCGCCGCCGACGATCCCATCCTCGCCACCATGAGCGAGCACGTGAAGATGGAGTTCGAGAACACCTTCATGTTCTACCTGCCGCGTATCTGCGAGCACTGCCTCAACCCCGCCTGCGTCGCGGCGTGCCCCTCCGGCGCCATGTACAAGCGCGAGGAAGACGGCATCGTGCTTGTCGACGAGGACGGCTGCCGTGGTTGGCGCATGTGCGTCTCCGCCTGCCCCTACAAGAAGGTGTACTTCAATCACAAGACCGGTAAAGCCGAGAAGTGCACGCTCTGTTACCCGTTGATCGAACAGGGCAAGCCCACCATCTGCTCGGAGACCTGCGTGGGGCGGCTGCGCTACCTCGGCCTGATGCTCTACGACGCCGACGCTGTGCTCGCCGCCGCGTCGATCGAGAACGACCAGGATCTGCTGGATGCCCAGCGCGGGGTCTTCCTCGACCCGTTCGACCCCGAGGTCATCGCCGCGGCCAAGGCCGAGGGCATGGAAGACGACTGGATCCTCGCCGCGCAGAACAGCCCGATCTACAAGCTCATCGCCGAGTACAAGATCGCGCTGCCGCTGCACCCCGAGTACCGCACCATGCCCATGGTCTGGTACATCCCGCCGCTGTCCCCGGTGGTCGACGTGGTCTCCACCACACAAGCCGACAGTGAGGATGCCCGCACCCTGTTCGCCGCGATCGACCGGTTGCGCATCCCGGTGCAGTACCTGGCCGGCCTGTTCTCGGCCGGTGACGTGCGGCCCGTGGAGGCGTCGCTGAAGAAGCTCGCCGCCATGCGCTCCTACATGCGCGACATCAACCTGGGCCGGCCGGCGGACGAGCGCATCGCCCGCGCCGTCAACATGACCGGCGAGACCATGCGGGCCATGTACCGGCTGCTCGCCATCGCCAAGTACGAGGACCGTTACGTGATCCCCAAAGCTCACGTGGAGACCGCCCGCGAACTCGACGAGCTGGCCTGCTCGCTCGACACCGACGGCGGACCCGGCATGGGTGGACCGGGCCAGAACGCCGGACCGTTCGGCCAGGAGCCCGGCATGCCGCTGGCCGGCACCGTATCCAACTACAACGAGATGACCGGCAAGGGCGGCGAGAAGACCAAGCCCACCACCCCGGGCCGGGTCAACCTGCTCAACTGGACCGGCGGCACGGTGCCGCCGGGCATGTTCCCGCCCAAGCCGAGCCCGGAGGCCACCGCATGAGAATGCCCAAGCTCGCCCCCCGGCGGGTGGCCGCTCTCGCGCTCGACGATCAGGACCGGCGCATCGCGCACATGGCGGCGTCCCTGTTGCTGGACTACCCGGACGAGGAGCGCCGCGCCAAATTCGCGGTCGTCGCCGCGTCGCTGGGCGACCTGCCGGATGCGTTGCGCGCCGCGTTCGCCGCGTTCCTCGCCGCCGCCGCCGAGCTGAGCCAGCAGCAGCTCGAGGTGCACTTCACGGCCACCTTCGACCTCAAGCGCAAGTGTTGCCCATACCTGAGCTACTACGCCGCCGGCGACACCCGCCGGCGCGGCATGGCGCTGGTGCGGTTCGTCGAGGCATACCGGGCCGCCGGCTGGGAGGTCGACGCCGACGAGCTGCCCGATTACCTGCCGATGGTGCTCGAATTCTCCGCGCTCTCCGATTCGCCGATCGCCGGTCAGCTGCTTTCCTCGCACCGGGACGGTATCGAGGTGCTGCGTGCGGCGCTCGAGAAAGTCAACAGTCCCTACGCGCACCTCGTCGAAGCGGTCTGTCTGTCGCTGCCGCCCATCGACGATGAGACTCGCAAGCGTTACCTGGACCTCGTCAACGAGGGCCCGCCCACCGAGACCGTCGGCATGACCTACCTCGGCAATCTCAAACCGTTTTCCGCGCATGGCGCGTCCAGTGAGGAAGTACGCCGATGACCCCGCTCGATTACCTGTTGTGGGTGGCGTTCCCCTACATCGCCGCCGCCACCTTCGTGGTCGGCCACATCCTGCGCTACCGGTTCGACCAGTTCGGCTGGACCTCCCGCTCCAGCCAGACCTACGAGAACCGGCTGCTGCGCTGGGGTTCGCCGATGTTCCACTACGGCATGATCATGGTGATCGGTGGCCACGTGGTGGGCCTGTTCATCCCCAAGCCATGGCTGGAGTTCTTCGGCGTCACCGAGCACATCTACCACCTCGGGGCCACCTGGATGGGCAGCGTCGCGGCGGTGCTGACCATCGCCGGGCTGATCATCCTGATCATCCGCCGGCGCCTGGTCACCCGGGTGCACCTGGCCACCACGGTGATGGACAAGGTGATGTACATCTTCCTCGGCGGCACCATCGTGTTCGGCACCGTCGCCACCGTGCTGCACCAGGTGCTCGGTGCTGGCTACGACTACCGCGGCTCGATCTCGCCGTGGATCCGCAGCCTGTGGGGCCTGCAGCCCGACCCGTCGCTGATGAGCGACGTGCCGTTCTTCTTCCAACTGCACGTGCTCACCGCCACCGCGTTGTTCCTGCTCTGGCCGTTCACCAGACTGGTGCACGTGTTCTCCGCCCCGATCGGCTACATCTGGCGGCCCTACGTGATCTACCGCTCTCGCGACACGCACAAGGGCTCCGGCGCCCGCCCGGTGCAGCGCGGCTGGGAGAAGGCCGAGCTCCCGAACGTGCGGGTCTCTCCGCGCGCCGACGAGCCCGCCCGTCCCTCCCGCTCGCGCACCAACATCCGCCGCTAACACCCCTCGTCGTCGGCCGAGCTCCTCGAGGCCTGGCGAGGTGTGTGCGGGGCGGTTCCCGCCGCGTTGGTCGAGCGTGTCGAGACCTGGTGAGGTGAGTCGCGAACGCGCCCCGGGTCGGGGGATCTCAGCGAGCTCGATCAGCGGCTGGGGCTTAGGTGCGTCGTGGCTGGGTTGCGGGCGGGCATCTCGATGAGTGTTTGGCCGGGGTCGATGGTTGTGGGTGGGCGGAGCCAGTAGCGGCCGGTGTTTTCGAAGATCTGCCAGTGCTGGTTGTGGAGCAGCAGGTGGTGGGCGGGGCAGAGCAGGATGCCCTGGTTGATGTCGGTTCTGCCGTGGTCTCTGAGCCAGTGTTCGATGTGGTGGGCTTCGGTGAACGCTGGTGGGCGGTCGCAGCCGGGCCACCGGCAGCCGCCGTCGCGGGCGGCGAGGGCCCGGCGTTGGGCCCGGTTGAACAGGCGTTGTTCGTGGCCCAGGTCCAGGGGCCGGTTGACCTCGTCGACGGTGATCTCAACACTTCCCGAGTCGCAGATGAGGCGTTCGATGGTTTCGGGGGAGACCGGGGCGTTGTTGCCCTCGATGTAGCCGTGCCCGGTTTGGCCGGGTAGGCAGATCAGGATGTCGTCGGCGGCGGTCGGTCCTGTGGGTGCGGCGGGTCTGGCCGTCGTGGCGGTGGTGGTGAGGATCTGCACGGCGGGGCGGCGGCCGCCGAGCATCTCGTTGGGGTTGATGGTGGTGCCGGCTTTGAGGAGGTCGAGGAAGCCGTCGCAGGTGATTTGGCTGGTGTTGCGGGGGTCGTTCTTGACGCGTTTGGCCCAGGCGGCGCGTGCGGTGTCGACGAAGCGCACGCCGCCGCGGCGGGGGCTGGTGAGACTGTTGAAGGTGGCTTTGATGAACTCGCCCTGTTCCGCCGGGAAGAGCCCGTCGATGCGGACCTGGCCGGTGTTCAGGGTCCAGATGCGCAGGTAGCGGTCGTCCCAGGCTTTCTGTTCCCGTACCCTAATGCCGGCCTCGTCGAGGCTGTCGCGCGTCTGCCGGGCCCGTTTGAGGAGCTGGTCCACGTCCATCGCCGCGGCGTCGGCGAGCAGGCCGGCGAGGGCGTCGGCGAGGACCGGGCCGGTGACGACGGTATCGATGTCGCCCAGGCCGGTGCGTAGGGCGTGCGCGGCATCGATCGAGAGGGTGCCGCCGGTCACGGCGTGCGAGATCGGTGCGTGCCACGGTGCCGGGGCCGGCGGCAGCAGCGGAACCGCAAAGTCCAAGGCGTCGGGGGAGTCCGGGTCCAGCGCGCCATCAAGCGCCCCGTCGAGCAACCGGCGGGCTGCCTCGTCCTCGGCGGCCAGGAACGCGGCCGCCTGCGCTTGGGCATCTTCGGCCTCGGCGAGCATCCGGCCCACCCCCACGAGCTTCCTCGACTCAACCTTGCTCGTGCCGGTCAGCTCCTGGATCAAGGCCTCGGGGTTGAGGAAACCCTGCTGCGCAGCCAGACCGGACTGGCCCAGCTCCCATCGGGAACGCTGGGCCAGGGTCTTCGCCAGCTACGCCTTGCGGGTGTCGAGCTCGCGCTGGGCCTGCGCGAGAGTGCGCTGACCGGCCAGGACAGCGGCATCCGACAACGCGTCGTAGTCAACGCTGCACGACCCTAACCGGGCCACATTCTCCGCGGCTTCCACCAGCGCATCACCGCGATGAGTGGCGAACGTAGCTGCGATACTCGACTGGTTTGTCATGCCCCGAATCTAGCCCGAATACGAAGCTTTGTGTGAGCAAATATCAAATTGTGGATAACCTCTTCGCCCGTCGGCCGTCGGGCCGGGCCCGCCACGAAACACCGCCCCCACCAGCCCCGCCGGGCATCCCGCCGGGGACATGGCGGGGGTGAGGGGGCGGAGGGGCTAGCCGGGGTAGGGGGCGTTGGGACGGGCGTAGAAGATCCAGGCCAGGACCGTGCAGAAGACGCAGAACACGGCGCAGCCGATGAAGAACGCTGTCGGGCTGATCGCCGTGAGCGCGATGCCCACGATGAACGGGCCGAACGCCGCGATCGCGGAGGTCCAGGCGATGGCGCCGCCGGCCTGGCGTTTGGGGAATATCATCGGCATCTGCTTGAAGGTGCCGCCGTTGGCCAGACCCGCGAAAAAGAAGATGATCAGCATCCCGGTGAGGAAGCCCCAGAACTCGCCGACACTCGACGGGGTGAGGAAGAACGCGGTCAGAACCGTGCCCACCACCATGCCGGCACCGCCGACGAAGGTGAAGACCGCGCCGCCGAACTTGTCGCAGAACGGGCCGCTGGCCGCTCGCACGGCGGCTCCCACGACAGGGCCGATGAACGCGAATGCCAACGGGTTGGGTGCATCCGGGAAGTCGCCGTAGACGTTGAGGATGATCAGGCCCATCTGGGCGGCCAGGCCGCTGTATGCGCCGAAGCTCATCAGGTAGATGGCGGTCATGATCCAGGTGTGCTTGATCTTGAAGATGTCCACCTGCTGCGCGAAGTTGGCCGTGATGGGCACCCGGCGCAGATACAGGATCGAGAGCACCATCGCGAGCAGAGCCCAGGGGATGAGCACCAGTCCACCGTTGTGCAGCCAGACCAGTTCGCCGTTCGCGCTGGACTGCGGGGTGAGGGCCGCCGTGCCGAGCAGACCGAAACCGACAACCCAGGGCAGCAGAAGCTGGATGAGGCCGATACCGAAGTTACCCAGTCCCGCCTGCAGCCCGAGCGCGGTGCCGGCCAGGCGCTTGGGGAAGAAGTAGCTGGTGGAGGCCATCAGGCCGGAGAACGCGCCGCCGCCGATGCCGGCCGAGAACGACAGGCAGAGCAGCACCCAGAACGGGGTGGAGGTGTCGCGTACGGCGAGGGTCCAGCCGAGCATCGGCAGGATCAGTAGCCCGGACGACATCGCCACCAGATTGCGGGTGCCCATGATCGGCGGCAGGAACATGAAGACCAGCCGCAGGATGCCGGCGGCCAAGCCGGGCAGGGCTACCAGCCAGTACAGCTGGCCGGGCGTCAGCGAGTAGCCGATGTCGTTCAGTCGCGGCGCGATCGCGCTCACCAGGTACCAGGAGGCGAACGCGAGCGTCAGGCTGAAGGTGGTGATCCAGAGCGTGCGCCAAGCGAGCTTGGAGTCCCACGTCTCTTCGTTTTCCGGGTCCCAGTTGGACAGGTCCGGTTCGAGGCGGCTGCTGACGGCGGTGGAAGCGGCGGCTGACATGAAAGCTCCTGGTTTCCGGTCGAATGAGAGCGCACCTGCTGGTGCGCTCAAGGTCAGCCTGACCGTCGCCGAAGGCCCCGACAACGAGCGAACACCGTGAAAAATGATCCGTGCCCGCCGCGGCCGCTGCGACCGGACACGATGCGGCGAACCCGAACCGTTCGGGGTTAGGGTCGGTGTATGTCCGGCGTACCGATTCCCGTGCGCGTCATCGAGCCGCTGGCCGGTGATGTGCCGCTCGGGCCTGCCCCGGCCCCGGATACCCAGCTCGTCGACACCCTCGGTCGCCCGCTGCACGACCTGCGCCTCTCGGTCACCGACCGGTGCAACTTCCGCTGCGTGTACTGCATGCCCAAGGAGATCTTCGGCAAGGACTTCGCCTTCATGCCCCGCGACGAGATGCTCTCGTTCGAGGAGATGACCCGGCTGGCGCGTATCTCGGTGGCGCACGGGGTGGAGAAGATCCGGCTCACCGGCGGCGAACCGCTGCTGCGCAAGGGCCTCGAAGAGCTCATCGCAATGCTCGCCGCCCTCCGCACCCCGGCGGGCCGGCCCGTGGACATCGCCCTCACCACCAACGGTTCCGCCCTGGCGATGAAGGCGCAGGCGCTCAAGGATGCCGGCCTCAAGCGCGTGACTGTCTCCCTCGACTCCCTCGACGACACCACCTTCCGCACGATGAACGACGTCAACTTCCCGGTCGCCCGCATCCTGGCCGGCCTCGACGCCGCCCACGCCGTCGGCCTGGGTCCCATCAAGATCAACATGGTCGTCAAGCGCGGCCAGAACGACCACGACATCGTCAACATGGCCCGGCATTTCAAGGGCACCCCCTACATCCTGCGATTCATCGAGTTCATGGACGTGGGCACGAGCAACGGCTGGGACATGGCCGCCGTGCTCCCGTCCAGTGAGGTGCGTGACCGCATCCACGCCGAACTGCCGTTGCAGGAAGTGGCGCCCAACTACGCCGGCGAGACCAGCCGTCGTTGGCGGTACGTCGACGGCGAGGGCGAGATCGGCCTGATCTCCAGCGTCACCCAGTCGTTCTGCCACACCTGCTCCCGCGCTCGGGTCTCCACCGACGGCAAGCTGTTCACGTGCCTGTTCGCCAGCGGCGGCCATGACCTGCGCGCGCTGCTTCGCGATGGCAGCAGCGACGAGCAGCTCTCGGCCGCGATGGGTTCCATCTGGCGGCAGCGCACCGACCGGGCCTCCGCATTGCGCAGCGCCCAGACCGGAGCGGTGCGCTCCTCCGGCACGAAGATCGAGATGTCCTACATCGGCGGATGATCGCCGCCCGGTCCGGTTTAACCGCACGCTGCTACTCTAAAATCATGGTTTCGACCGATCAGAGTGACGCCAGGCACGCGGCCCTGGCCAGTGAGCCGCGCCGCCGGGTGCTGGGCCTGCTCACCGCTGCCGCCGAGCCGCTGGACGCCGTCACCGTCGCCGCGGGCATCGGCCTGCATGTCACCACCGCCCGGTTCCACCTGGAGCAGCTCGAGGCCGCGGGACTGGTCGAGCGCCAGGTGGCCAGGGATGGCCAGCGTGGCCGCCCGCACGTGCTGTTCAGCCCGGTGGCGGCGCCGCTGCCCGTCGAAGATGCCCAACTGCAGCTCACCCAGGCCCTCGCCTCGGTGATCGGCGAGGACGCCGACGGCGGTCGCGCCCGCTCGGTGCGCGCCGGCGAGCGCTGGTCGGCGCAGTACGCGGCCGGGGCGGATGCCGCCGATCCGGTCGACCTGGTGGGCACCCCGTCCGCCGCCTCGGCCGGAACCGACATGGTGCCTCCGTTGCTGCGGGTGCTCACCGAGATCGGCTTCGAGCCTCAGCTGCGCGCAGACGAGAACACCATCGCGCTGCCGGCCTGCCCGTTCCGGGCCGAGGCGCGCGCCAACCCCAATGTGGTCTGCTCGGTGCACCTGGGCCTGATCCAGGGCCTGGTGCGGGAGCGAGGGCACGACGCGTCCGCCATCCGCCTGCTCCCGTTCGTGCAGCCCGACCTCTGCCTCGTGGAGTTGCCTCCGGGTCTCGCGGACTGAGGGAAATGCCCCCAGTGCGGGCCGAAGTCGGTGCTTTTCTCACAGTTCGCGAACTGTCACCCCACGTAGGAGGACACGTCGACCTGCGCGGTTACGTCCACGTAGACGTCGCCGTCAACGATGGTGAGCGGGTAGACCGGCACCGGCTCTGAGGCCGGCAGGGTGCGGGCCCGCCCGGTGGACAGCTCGAACCGGCCGCCGTGCGCCCAGCACTCCAGGTCGTCGCCCTCGACGAAGCCGTCGGAGAGGGAGATGTCGGCGTGCGAGCACATGTCGCCGAGCGCGAAGCAGTTTCCGGCGCTGTCTTTCACCAGGGCGACCGCCACACCGTCGACCATCACCTTGATCGCCTCGCCGAGCTCGAGCTCGGATTCCGCGCACACCCTGGTTGCCATCTGTTTCTCGTTCCTGCCGATTCTTCTTGCGGCCTGGGCCGATGGGACGAACGTCCCGATTAAAAGGATAGACATCCTCTAAAGTGACTCACTAGGGTCATTCGACCCGGCGAAGGAGAATTTCTGTGACTGCCGAACCGATCAACCTCTCATCCAGCCGCCCCGGTGCCGTGGATGTCGAAGCCCCCGCCGGGCATGCCTGCGCCTGTGGACACGAGGACACCGAGAAGATCGTCCTCGACTCCCGCACCATCCCGCACGCCATCCGCCACGCCACGATCTTCGGAGCCCTCGGCGCCATCCAGCCCGGCTTCGCCCTCGACCTGATCGCCTCGCACAACCCGCTGCCGCTGCTCGGCCAGCTCGAGAGCAGCCGCCCCGGCGACTTCGTCGTCTCGTACCTCGAGAACGGCCCCGAAACCTGGACCATCCGCCTCACCCGCGCCAACTAGCCGGCACCTGCCCGCCTGCCGCCGCCGATGACCACGCTCAGCCCCCTCCGCCGCACCGGCAGCGCCCTGCGCGGCACCGGCCCGGCGGCACGGCCGAAGGTCACCGGCCGGTTGGTCTTCCTGCTCCTCGGCGGCATCGCCCTGCTCGCCGGCCTCGACGGCGCCCTGCTGCTGCTCGGCCTGGCGGCCCCGGTCGACAGCGCGCGGCTCGGTGCGGTGCACGGGCCGCTGATGGTGTTCGGCTTCGTCGGCACCGTCGTCGTGCTCGAGCGGGCCGTGGCCGTGCGCCGCGGCTGGGCGTACCTCGCCCCTGGCCTGCTCGGCGCCGGCGGCCTGGCCCTCATCTCGCCGCTGCCGGTGGTCGTGGGCCAGGTCGCCCTCGTCGCCGGTTGCGCCGTGCTGCTGGCCATCTACGCCGAGATCTGGCGCCGGCAGGGGTCGGTGTCCACCGCTGTGCAGGTGCTCGGCGCCGTCGCCGGGCTGATGGCCACGGTGTTGTGGCTGCGCGGTATCGGCATCCCGCAGCTCGCGCCGCTGCTCATCCTCTACCTCGTGCTCACCATCGCCGGCGAGCGCCTCGAGCTGTCCCGCATCTCGCCCACCGTGAACCGTCGAGCCGAACAGTGGATGCTCGGCATCAGCCTCTCCCTCAGCTTCGGCTCGGTCATCGCCCTGGTCTGGCCGATCGCCGGCTACCCCCTCCTGGGCGCCGGGATGCTGGCGCTGGTGGCCTGGCTGTTCCGCCACGACATCGCCACCCGCATGGTGCGCTCGGTCGGGCTGCCCCGCTACATGGCCTGGTGCCTCCTGGCCGGCTACGGCTGGCTCGTCGTGGTGGGCGGCATCTGGCTCCTGCAGGGCCCGGTCTACTCCGGTCCCGGCTACGACGCGATGATGCACGCCGTCTTCCTCGGTTTTGTGATGTCGATGATCATGGCCCACGCCCCCACCATCCTTCCTGCCGTGCTGCGCCGACCGCTGCCCTACCGACCGATCATGTACCTGCCGGCCGGGCTGCTGCACGCCTCGCTGCTGGCCCGGGTCCTGTTCGGTGACGCCTACGGTGTGCCGGCCCTGGTGCAGTGGGGCGGCGTCTTCAACATCGTCGCGGTGCTGCTGTTTGTACTGATCGCCGTGGTCTCGGTGCTGCGCGGCAGCACCGTGTTGCCCGCGCGAGCAGCAGCGCGCAGTACCGCCGTGCCGCCGGCACCCTCCCCGCGAGGCTCGCTCTTATGAAGGACAAGCTCTGGCACATCGTCTCGGGCATCCTGGTGCCGGCCTGGCTGGTCGCCGCGGTGGTCTTCACCTTTTTGCACCGCCTGGTGCCGTCATCGGGGTGGTTGCTCGTGCACCTGCTGCTGCTCGGCGCGGTGAGCACCGCCATCCTGATCTGGAGCCAGCACTTCGCCGACACCCTGTTGCGACGCAAGGCCCTCGGCCACCGGCTTTCGCTGGGGCTGCGGCTGAGCGTCCACACCGTGGGCGCGACCCTGGTGATGACGGGCATGGTCATCGACGGGTACCCGCTGGTGCTGGTCGGCGGCATCCTGGTGGGCCTGAACGCGATCATTCACGCCATCGTGATCGTCGGCCAGTCCCGCGGCGCGATGCCGGGCCGGTTCGCCCCGCTGGTGCGCTACTACGTAGCCAGTGCGCTGATGCTGGCCGCCGGCGTGGTCCTGGGCATCCTGATGGCCAGGCTCGACGGTGGCGGTGAGGACTACGAACGCCTCTTCATCGGGCACCTCGGCCTCAACCTACTGGGCTGGGTGGGCCTGACCGTGATCGGCACCATCGCCCTGCTTTGGCCCACGGTGCTGCACACCCGCGTGGAGGGCGCCACGCTCGCCGGCGGGCACACCCTGATGGTGCTCGTGGGCGCCCTCGGTCTGCTCGCCCTCGGTTGCCTGGCCGACCTGCGCCTGATCGTGGCCCTGGGCGTGCTGGTCTACCTGGCCGGGCTGGGCCGGGTGCTCTGGGAGGCCGTCGGCCACCTGCGCCGCGCGCCCGCGGTCACCTTCGCGGCGTGGAGCCTCGGCGCCGCGATGGTCTGGTTCGCGCTCTGCACCCTCGGTTTCGGCCTGCAGCTGGTACTCGCCCCGAGCTGGACCGCGGCCGCCGCCGGCGTGGAAACCCTGGTGCCCTACTTTGCGGTCGGCTTCGCCGCCCAGATCCTGCTCGGCGCCCTGAGTCACCTGGTGCCCGTGGTGCTCGGCGGCGGCCCGCCCGCCCTCAAGGCCACCGCGGCCGAACTCGACCGCGGCGGCCTGGTCCGGGTCGTCCTCGTCAACGGTGCCCTCGTCCTCTCGCTCCTGCCGGTTTCCAGCACCATTACCGTGCTGCTGTCGGTGCTGACCGTGGGCACCCTGGCCAGTTTCCTGGTGCTGTTCACCCTGGCCCTCCGCACCAACCGTCGGGTACGCGCCCTCCCGCTGGTGCGGATCGCGCCGGGCGAACGCGCCGCGCCGACCGAGCGACCCCGCAGCACCGGACGGATGCTCGCGGCCGCGACCGTGCTGCTGCTCACGGTGACCGCGGGCATCGTGGCCGACCCGGCCTCAATCGGCCTGTCGACCATGGCCGCCCCGGCCGCCGGCACGGCCGCCGCCGCGACCGGGCACACCACCACGGTGGCGGTGAACATGGTGGACACCCGCTTCGTACCCGACCGCATCGAGGTGCCGGTCGGTGACGAACTGGTGATCGAACTCACCAATAGCGATGACATGGTGCACAACCTGGTGCTCGAGTCCGGGCTGGTCTCCTCGTCGCTCGACCCTGGCGCCACCGAGACCGTGGCAGTGGGCGTGATCGGCGCGAGTGTGGACGGCTGGTGCTCGATCGCCGGACACCGGCTGCTGGGCATGGAGATCAGCATCATCGCGGTGGGCGGCGGCAGCGCCACTGACGACATGACCGCGGATGACATGGCCGCGGCTGACTCCGGCCACGCCGGCCACGGCGCGGCCGCGACTGGGGCATCCGCCGCCGACGACCTCGACCCGATGGCTGAACCCGACGCCGATTTCCAGGCGAGGGACGCCGCACTGCCGCCCGCCGCATCCGCCACCGTGCACCGGCAGACCCTGACCGTGCGCAATGTGGAGACCGAGGTGGCCCCGGGGGTCACCCAGATGCTGTGGACCTTCAACGGCACAGCGCCCGGCCCCACTCTGCGCGGCACCGTGGGCGACGTGTTCGAGATCACCCTGGTGAACGAGGGCACGATGGGGCACTCCATCGACTTCCATGCCGGCGACGTGGCCCCGGATGAGGTGATGCGCACCATCCAACCCGGCGAGAGCCTGGTCTACACGTTCACCGCCACCCGGTCCGGCATCTGGCTGTACCACTGCTCCACCATGCCCATGTCGGTGCACATCGCCAACGGCATGTTCGGTGCCGTCATCATCGACCCGCCCGGGCTGGCCGAGGTGGACCGGGAGTACCTCGTCGTGCAGTCCGAGCTCTACCTCGGCGCGCAGGGCGGCGAGGTCGACGACCGCAAGGTCGAGGCGCAGACCCCCGACCTGGTCGTCTTCAACGGCTACGCCAACCAGTACGCCGCCCGCCCGCTCGCGGCCCGGGTGGGTGAGACCGTGCGCGTCTGGGTGCTGGCTGCCGGACCCAACGTCGGCAGCGCCTTCCACGTCGTCGGCGGCCAGTTCGACACCGTCTACAAGGAGGGCGACTACACGCTCAAAGACGGCGGCAGCACCGGAACCGGCGGCTCCCAGGTGCTCGACCTCGCTGCGGCGCAGGGCGGGTTCGTGGAGCTCACCTTCGGCCAGGCCGGTCACTACCCGTTCGTGAGCCACGTCATGTCGGATGCCGAGAAGGGCGCCCGCGGCATCCTCGAGGTGCTCCCGTGAGTGCGGCCCGGCGGTCGGTACCGCTGCGCAGCACCTGTGGTCGTCCGCACCCGTGCCCGCCCGCGATGCAACGACGGATCCTCGGGCAGATCGGCCTCTTCCACGGTCTGTCCGGCACCGAGCTGGCCTCGATCGGCGCACGGCTCCAGTCGCTGTCCTGGTCGGCAGGCGAGGCCGTGTTCACCGCAGGCGACCCCGCCGAGCACGTCTACCTACTCGCGGCCGGTCAGGCGAAGGCCTTCCGCACCACGCCGACGGGCCAGCGCACCAGCCTGGACTTCTTCGGGCCCGGCGACGTGCTCGGCGGCCTCACCTGGGCGGGCCGCAGCGGATACACCGAGACGGCCATCGCCCTGGTCACCACCTGCGCCCTCCGCATCGACGCCGGCGCCTTCCGCGAGGTGATGCTCGCGCATCCGTCGGTGGCTCTGGGCGTGCTCGACGTGGTCTCCGACCGTCTCGCCCGCGCCCGCTCCACCGAGCAGCAGCAGGCCTCCAACACCGTCACCGAACGGGTGGCGGCCGGCCTGCTCCGCCTGGCCGACACCTTCGGTGTGCCGGGTGACGAGCCCGGCACGACACTCATCCAGCTGCCCCTGACCCGGGCCGACCTGGCCGCCATGGCGGGCACCAGCGCCGAGTCGGTGTCCCGCACGATGAGCCGGCTGCGCCGCGCCGGGCTGATCGACTCGGGTCGGCGCTGGACCGCGGTGCTCGACCGGACCGGTCTGCTCGCGGCAAAGTGACGGCCGTCATGGTCGCCGCCAGGCAGCCTCCGTAACGTCGTGAATGCCCCGGTCAACCGGGGTGCACGGCACATCGAAAGGCACTCATCATGACCACCCTCACCTCACCCAGCACCCACACCATCCTGCGGGCCGACGGCTTCTCCTGCCCCTCCTGCGTCGCCAAGATCGAGAAGCTGATCGGTCGACTGCCCGGCGTCACCGGCGTCGCCGTGTTCTTCTCCTCGGCCCGCATCGAGATCGACCACGACCCGGCCGTCGTGAGCACGGATGCCCTCATCGCCGCGGTCGGCAAGGCCGGCTACCCCGCCCGCCTGGCCGCGTTCTGACCGGCCAGGCTGGGGGAGTGACATGCGCACCGCGGCCGGGATCGGCCGCCGCCTGACCACCCGGTGGACGATTCCGGTGGTATCGGGGACGCTGATCGCGGCGGCCTGGCTGGCCGGCCCGGTGCCCGCGCTGAGCCTGGCCTCGGACGCGGCGATGGTGGCGGCCGCCGTTGTGGCCGGCGCCCCGATCGCCCGGGCGGCCCTGCGCGGCCTGTCCGCGCGGGTGGTCGGCATCGACCTGCTCGTCACCGTCGCCACGGTGGGCGCGATCGTGCTCGGCGAATACTGGGAGGCCGCCGCGGTGACCGTCCTGTTCGCCATCGGCCACGCCCTCGAGACGGCCACCCTGAACCGCACCCGGTCCGCCCTGACCGCCCTCGTGGCGCTGGCCCCCGACGTGGCCCTGGTGCTCCGCGATGGTGCGCAGACCGAGGTGCCGGCCGCCGCCGTGCTCACCGGGGAGACCGTGCTGGTCAAGTCCGGCGCGCGGGTTCCGGTGGACGGCACCGTGCGGCACGGCACCGGCACCCTCGACGAAGCCTCCATCACGGGCGAATCCCTCCAGGTGGCCAAGGCGCGCGGCGACAGGGTCTTTGCCGGCACAATGTCCACCGGCGGGTTGCT
The DNA here is from genome assembly GCF_035984795.1 of Cryobacterium sp. MP_3.1. Classification (NCBI taxonomy): domain Bacteria; kingdom Bacillati; phylum Actinomycetota; class Actinomycetes; order Micrococcales; family Microbacteriaceae; genus Cryobacterium; species Cryobacterium sp. MP_3.1. The sequence continues at coordinate 69,509 of NZ_JAXCHV010000004.1, forward strand.
GCAGGTCGAGGCCACCGAGGTCGGTGCGGCCACCACCCTGGCCCGCATCGTGCACAGGGTCGAGGAGGCGCAGGACGCCACCGCGCCGACCCAGGTCTTCATGGACAGATTCTCCGCCTGGTACACCCCCGGCATCCTGGTGCTCGCCGTGGTCGTCGGGTTGCTTTCCGGCGATCTGTTCCTCGCGCTGACGCTGCTGGTCATCGGCTGCCCCGGCGCCCTGGTCATCTCGATTCCCGTCGCGATCGTCGCCGGCATCGGCCGCGCCGCCCGGTCCGGAATCCTGATCAAGGGCGGCGAGTTCCTCGAGACCACCTCGAAGGTCACCGTCGTCGCCGTCGACAAGACCGGAACCCTCACCCGCGGTCGCCCGCGGCTGACCGACGTCGTGGTCCTGAACCCCGAGCTGACTCGCGCCGACGTGCTCGGCTGGGCCGCTCGGGCCGAGGCCGGCTCCGAGCATCCCCTGGCCGAGCGATCGTGCTGGCCGCGGCGGAGATCGCGCTGGAGACGGTCGGTGCGGCAGATCGCGGTGCCGGCGGAACCCTCCTGCCCGACACCATCACGTCGATTCCCGGTCAGGGCATCACCGCCATCGTGGCCGGGCGTTCCGTGCTGATCGGCAACCCGGCGCTGCTGGCCGCTCACGCCATCGACGACCCGGATGCGGCCGTCACGGTGGCCGCCGGCCTCGCGGCCCGCGGGCGCACGCCGCTGATCGTCGTGATCGACGGCACCGTGGCCGGAGTCCTCGCGGTCGCCGACGAGGTGCGCCCCGACGCCGCCGGAATGGTGGCAGCCCTGCGCGCCGCCGGGGTGCACAGGGTCATCATGCTCACCGGTGACGGGCCGCTGGTGGCCGCGGCTGTCGGCGCCGCGGTCGGCATCGACGAGATCCGGGCATCGCTGTTACCGGAGGACAAGCTCGACGTCGTGACCCGGCTGCAACAGGACGGCCACGTTGTGGCGATGGTGGGCGACGGAGTGAACGACGCCCCGGCGCTGGCCACGGCGGACATCGGCATCGCGATGGGCGCGGCCGGCTCGGCGGTGGCGGTCGAAACCGCCGACATCGCCCTGATGGGCGACAACCTGCTGATGCTCCCCGCGGCCATCGACCTGGCCCGGCGCACCGTGCGGACCATGCACCAGAACGTGGCCCTCGCCCTGATCACGGTGGCGCTGCTGCTGGCCGGGGTGCTGTGGGGCGGCGTGACCATGGCCGTGGGGATGCTCGTGCACGAGGCATCCGTTCTCCTCGTGATCGTCAACGCGATGCGGCTGTTACGCCGTAGCCGCCCGAGCCCGCTCGTGCCGCAATAGCCCCCACACTATGAGCGTCTGGGCCGCGATGTAGGTGACCATGATCAGGAAATCCGCCAGGGGGATGCCGGAATCAGGCAAAAACCTGTTGATCGCCAGGAGCGAGTCGGAGACGACGAACAGCGCCCCGCCCCAGGCGACCCAGCGGTTGCACCCAGACGCGAATGCGGCCATCGCGGAGAGCACGATGCCGTACGCGATGACCGGAACCAGCAGCGAGCCGGTATGCGGGCCCAGGATCATCAGCAACACGACCAACCAGACCGCGTAGGCGATGGCCCACCATTGCACCCGGCGTACCGCGAGCCGGGAGACGAAAAGCACGAGGTAGGTGATGTGCGCCAGCAGGAAGAAGACCAGGCCGACGACGAACCACCACGGGATCGTGACGTCTCCCACCCACGAGAAGAACAGCGCGACCACCCCGAGCACAATCGCCGGCGAGCGACGCTGCGGCGCACCCCAGATGAGCCCGGCCGCCAGGGCCGGCATCAGCAGCGGCTTCGTCCACTCCGCCAGGCCGCCCAGCGACAGCAGGATGGCGCCCAGATGGATCAGACCGACCACGATGATGGGCAGGAACGGAACGACGGACGACGCCGATCGGACCGTGGTGCGGGATTTTTCCACTGTGCTCACTTCGCTGTGGGACGGATGTCTCACTCACTGTACCGAGGTGCGGCCGGAGCCGGCTTTTCGCCGCGTCCGCCGAGCCGGAGCAGCGCGATGCCGGTCCAGACGACCCACACCCACTGCAGCAACGCGGCCAGATAGAGCTCGGGTACCAGGAACCTGAGCAGCTCCGCGGCGAGGGTCAGCGCGCCGGCGGCCACGCCGAGCCAACCCAGCAGCGGCGGAAACACGCCCCTGGTCATCACCAGCGCAGCCACCAGGAGCCCGACCGCGGCGAGCGGGCCGGTCAGCGTGACGGTGGTGTTCTCCGCGATCACGGCCTCGGTGGCGGCCACGATGCCGGCCTGCTCCGCCCGCGATGCATCCGCGTACCGGTCGCTGAGCGTGACCAGGATCAGTGACCCGCGGGTGGAGACCGGGATGGCCAGCGACAACGCCGGGGGCAGGGCTCCGAGCAACCCCGCCAGCAGCGCCCAGCTACGGCCGACCGGTGTGAGCGCCACGCCCACGGCAACGAAGACCAGCACCATCAGGTAGCCCGGCAGGATCCAGAGCACCTGTGCGGCGGTGTACACCGCGGTGTGGTCCGCGATGAACAACAGCGTGTCGACGGCACCCGTCACCGGCGGCGGCGCAACTCTATCGAGCACCACCGCGGCCAGCAGCAGCAGCACGTAGAGCAGCGCGGCCAGGCCGCCCACCCGATAAAGCGGCTGCCACGCGCCGTGCCAGGCCGTCGCCGCCAGGGCCGCGGCGGGTGCGGCCTGGTCAGCGCGTGATGTCATCGTTGCCCACACCCGGTTCGGCCAGGGTGGCCGGCGAGCCGGCGTCGTCGGGCGGGTCCAGGAACGAGAGCACGTCCGGCAGGAACCGGGGATCCAGCATGGTGCCCAGATGCCCGCGCCCGGGGTACAGGGCCAGGGTGCCGCGGGGGATGCCCTCGGCGGTCGCGCGGAACAGCTCGGCCGAGTAGAAGGCATCCCGGCCCCCGCCGATCACCAGGGTCGGGGCGACGATATCGGCCAGCCTGGTGCGCAGGTCGAAGGCATCCTCGGCCCGGATCGTGGTGATCAGGTCGGCCGTGGTGTGGCCGAAGAATCGCGCACCCACCAACCAGCCGAGAGCAGCCAGCAGCCGCCTGGATTGAGCGCCGGCCCCGAGCATGCGCATCATTTCGGCACTGGCGGCCCTCGGTCGTCCGTCGAGCACGTTGTCGGCGGTCCGAAGCTGGGTGTCCCGGCCCTCGTCGCCCAACCGATACGCAGCCGACACAATGACGAGCCGTTTCACCACGGCGGGATGGTCGGCGGCCAGCTGCAGCGCGACACTCCCTCCGGTGGATTGGCCGATCACGTCGACGGGCTCGTCGAAGCGCCGCAGCATCGCGTTGGCGTAGTCGGCGGCGATGTCGGCCATGGTGGCGCCGGGCTCGAGGCCCGGGCGGCGGTTCACCCACCACACCCGGCGGGACGCGGCGAACGGCAGCAGCTGCCCGGTCTGGAAGCGCCGGTCGGATCCCGTGGGCGGCTCGTGGTTGGGCGTGATCCCGGCCAGGAAGACCAGCGGCGGGCCGGCGCCGACGGCGAGGAACGGCATCCCGCCCGGCCAGGTGCCGTAAACGCGGGGCGGCGGGGGAGGTGGAGACATGAGAGTGGCCCTTCGCTCGGGGGCGAGGTCTGCGCGAGGCGCTTCGACGTAGCCGAGAGTAGCGCGGCCCCGTGGTCCCCGGGAGGCCCGGTCAGGCCCCGGGCAGCACCTCGATGAGCCGCAGTCGTTCGAGCACGACCTCGGTGTCGTCCGTGACGGTGAAGGCGGGGTCGCCGAGGTAGGCGCGCATGTCGGCGCTCTGCCAGAAGGACTCGTGGGCGACCCGCCAGGCGGCCACGGAGTCATAACCCTCGCCCTCAGCGCGGGCGTGGTCGAGATCCACGGCACCGAGACGCACCACGCGCATCCCCGTGGTCTCGATGATCGCCACCGGGCGGCCGGCCGAGTCGATCAGGACCTGCCGGCTGCCGATCACCGGCAGTGGCTCGTCCTCGATGCCGTATTCGATGAGTGTGGACGTCGTCGACGTCTTCGAGCCGTCCAGGATCGCGGCGACAAGCTGGTCGCGCAGCGGTCCGGGAAAGGCGAACTCCGCGATCGGCAGGTCGCGGGTCGCCGGGTGTGCGGCGGCCGTCAGGTCGGCGGCGATCCGCAGGGCCTCGGCGGCGATCTGCGCCGTGGCGGCCACATCGCTCATCCAGAGCGGCACGGCGGTCGAACGGATGCCGGCGGCCTCGAGCGAGGGCACGGCGTCGGCATCCGACTCGTCGACGAGCCAGGCGTCGAGCACGCCGTCGCGCTGGCGGGAGCCGTAGTGCAGGCCCACCGCGAGGGCGGAGGTCTCCACACCGATGGTGGTCAGGCAGGTGCCGGCCATGCCGCGCACCGCGGCGCCGGAGATGATCGGTGAGATGCCCACGACCCGGGCGGTCGTGGCGCGCAGGGCTTCGCGGATGCCCGGGATGCTCAGGATCGTGCCGACCGAGACGACGGGGTTCGACGGCGGCAGGATCACCAGGTCGGCGCTGAGGATGGCGTCGATCACGCCGGGTGCCGCGACGGCGTCGGCCAGGCCCACCTGCACGAACTCGGAGACGGGTTGGCCGGCGCGGTAACGCACCCACCATTCCTCGAAGTGGATGAGGTCGCCCGCGCGGTGCTCGTCGGCGTCGGCGGCCAGGCGCACGTGGGTCTCCACGAACTGGTCGCTCATCGGCAGCAGGCGCGCGCCGGGCTGCCAGCGGCGGCAGAGGAACTCGGTGGCGGCGCTGAGGGTGGCGCCGCCCCGGAGCAGGTCGGTGCGCACGATGTGGGTGGCCAGGTCGAGATCGCCGAGGGTGAACCAGGACCAGCCGCGCCCGTAGGCGGCGATCTCGGCGGAGGTGCGACGGGACTCGTCGGGCCGTCCCCAGCCCTGCTCCTCGCTGATGCCGCCGCCGAGGGTGTACATCACGGTGTCGAGGTCGGGGCAGATGCGCAGCCCGTCCAGCCACATGTCATCGCCGGTGTTGACGATGACGGTGACTTCGCTGGCGGTGCCGCCCTGCGCCGAGTCGCCGGAAAGTGCGCTTTCCGGGCCGCCGAAGGGGTCATCTGCGCCAATTCGCGCGTCGCCTGATGCCAGCTGTTGCAGCAGCCCGCGGGTGAAGCGGGCGCCGCCGACACCGCCGGCAAGAACTGTGACTCGGGTCATGGGGTTCCTTCGATCGTGGTTGCGGGCGCCGCCTGCTCGTCGGGCCCGGAGAACACGATCACCGGCCGTCCGGTGCGCGGGTGCGGCACGATGTCACAGTCGACGCCGTAGACCGCCCGGATGGTGTCGGGTCGCAGTACCTCGGCAGGGGTGCCGAACGCAGCGAGTCGGCCGCCCTGCAGCAGCACGATGTGGTCGCAATAGGCGGCGGCGAGGTTGAGGTCGTGCAGGGCGAGCACCGAGGTGAGGCCCAGCCCGCGCACCTGGTGCAGCAGTGACAGCTGGGCGCTCACATCGAGGTGGTTGGTGGGTTCGTCGAGCAGCAGCAGGCTCGGCCGCTGGGCCAGGGCGCGGGCGATCTGCACCCGCTGCTGTTGGCCACCGCTGAGGGTGTGCCAGCGACGGTCCACCAGGTCGGTGGCGCCCACCATCGTCAGCGCCTCCGTGGCCACGGCGAGGTCGTCCTCGCCGCCGAAGCTGCCCAACAGCCGGCTGCGGTGCGGGATGCGGCCGAGCAACACCACCTCCCGCACGGACAGGTCCACGCTGGGCGCCACGTTCTGCTCGAGCAGGGCGATGCGCCGGGCGGCCTCCCGCCGCCGCAGCTGCCCCACCACGGCGCCGTCGAGGACGACGGTACCGGCATCCGCCCGGTCGATGCCCGCGATGATGCGCAGCAGGCTGGACTTTCCCGCCCCGTTCGGCCCGAGCAGCCCCGTGACGGTGCCGGGCGGCAGGGTCGCCGAGACACCCTGCAGGATGCGCGTGCCCTCGATGCTCAGCGACACCCCGTCGAGCACGACGCCCGCGTCGCTCGGCGTGCGCGAGTTGCTCGAAAGTGCCGCTTCAGAGCCGCTCATGAGGGAGTTTGCGGCAACTCGCGGTGCGGCCGCGGCGGCCGCGGCGGCCGCGTGCTCGCGACTCATGCCCAGGCCGCGCTTCGCTTGCGCTTGATCAGCAGGATGAACACGGGCACCCCGATGAACGCGGTGATGATGCCCACCGGCAGTTCGCGCGGGTCGAAGACCGTGCGGGCCAGGGTGTCGGCCAGCACCAGGAACAGTGCCCCGACCACCGCGACGAGCGGCAGCAGGCGCCGGTGGCCCGGGCCGCTGAGGCCGCGCACCAGGTGCGGCAGGATCAGCCCCACGAAGCCGATCGCCCCGCTCACGGCCACCATCGCGCCGGTGAGCAGCGCCACCGCCACGAGGAATCCCCAGCGGGTGGCGTTCACGTTGATGCCCAGCGACGCGGCGTTGGTGTCACCGAAGGTGAACGCATCCAGCCGGCTGGCGGCGAGCAGGATGCCGGTGCCCACGACGGCCAGCGCGACCGCGGAGATCAGCACGCTGCTCCACGAGCTGCCGGCCAGGGAGCCGAGCAGCCAGTTGAGGATCTCCCGGTAGGAGTCGCCCTTGGCCGCCCAGAAGATGATGAACGAGGTGCCCGCCGAGCCCAGCTGGGCGATCGCCAACCCGGCCAGCACGGCTCGGCCGGGGGTGATGCTGCCGCCGACGCGGGCGATATTGAGGGTGGCGAACAGGGCGATCAGGGCCCCGGCGAACGCGGCCGCCGGCAGCGCGAAACCGATGCCGAGGATGACCACGCAGACCGCGCTGAGCGACGCCCCGGAGGACAGGCCGAGCAGGTAGGGATCGGCCAGCGGGTTGCGGGTGACGCTCTGCATCACCGCTCCGCTGAGCGCGAGGCCCGCGCCCACCATGGCCGCTGTGAGCACCCGCGGCATCCGCAGCTGCCAGACGATGGCGTCGGTCAGCGGTGGCACCGGGGTGTCGCCGGCGAGCCCGGGCAGGCCGAGGTGGCCGGCCACACTGCCCCAGACCTGCGCCAGGCTCACGTCGGCCGGGCCGATTGTCACGGCCACCGCGCTGCCGAGCACCAGCGCCACCAGCGCCGCGACCAGCCAGACCAGGTACCTGGCCGTGCCGCTGCGCCGGGCACGGGCGGATGCCGCGGGCGCGCCGGATGCGCCCGGCGAGCCGGACACCCCGGGCGCGGCCGACCCGCTGGGCACGACGGCGCCGAGGCCCTGCCTGCTCGGGGTGACGGTCATCCGCGGTCCTTCGAATCGGGGTTTGGGTGAGGTCTGGCGGCCTGCCGTCGGCCTACTCGGCCTCGAGCGCGGCGAGCTGGTCGATGATCGACCCGGCGGCCTCCACGTTGCGGATGCCGGCTTCGGTCGCCGCGAACGGCACCACGATGTAGCGGTCGTTCACCACGGCGTCGAGTCCGGCGGTCGCCGCGTTGGCCTTGAGGTTGGCGATCTTCGAGTCCGCGGTGTTCCAGGTGGCATCCACGAGCACGATCACGCTTGGGTTCGCCGCCACGACGGACTCCCAGCCGGCCGAGGTCCAGGTGTCCTGCACGTCGGCGAAGATGTTGGTCAGCCCCGCCGCATCCATGATCAGCTGCGGCGAACCGATGCCGGCGCCCACGTACGGGGTGTCGGTGCCGCTGGAGTACCAGAGCGCGGTGGTGTCACCGGTGGCGGGCTCGAGCGCGGCCAGTTCGGCCTCCTGCTCGGCAACCAGCTCGGCGGCGGCATCCGGCACGCCGAACAAAGCCCCGGCCTCGTCGATCTCGGCGAACACGGTCTCGAAGGTCAGCGGGTCCGGCATGGCGTCGCCCTTGCACGCGGCCGGCGACACGTAGCTGCCGATGCCCAGGTCGGTCAGCGCGGCACGCTCGCCGACGCCCTCGGCGGAGAAGTTCGACTCCCAGCCGCCGTAGATGAAGTCGGGGGTGAGCGCCAGCACGGCCTCCTGGCCGGGAACAAAATCGCTGATCACATTGAGATCGGCGCCGGCGTCGGCGAGGGATGCCGGCAGCGGGCCGTCAAGGAACGCCGAGCCCACGATGCGCTCGCCGAGCCCCAGGGCGAGCAGCAGCTCGGTGGTGTTCGACTTGATCGTGACGATGCGCTCCGGCGCGGCCTCGAGGGTGAGCGTGGTGTCGCAATTCTCAACCGACACCGGGTAGGCACCGGCGTTGCCGGCCGAGGCGCTGGGAGCCGGCGCGGCGGCCGTCGATCCGGAGGCGCAGCCGGCAAGCAGCAGCACGGCCGCGGTGGCGGCGATGGCGGGGTAGCGAGTCTTCATGGGACCAATCTGAGCGGCGGGAGCCGGGCATCCGTCGACGGGGTCGCGACGTGACGGACCGAACACGGTGTCGCGGGCGACACCGGCGCCGGCCGGCACCGCGGAACGCGTCGGACCAGGCTCGAACGAGGTGGGGGTGGAACTGAAGGCAAAGCCCCGACCTGCCGCCCAAATCCGGGCCGGCGCAACCGGTCAGATCGAACCGGGGGTCACCACCAGCCTAAACCCCTGCTGTTCGGGGCGGATGCCGTGGTCGGAGCGCGAACGGACCAGGCGGCCGACTGTTGCCCGTGCGGTCATCTGCGCCCGGTGTGCCGGCAACAATTGTCCGGATCGGCAACAGTTGTTGGGCGCCCGCCCCGCGGACGGGGCTCAGGGCGCGATGTTGAGGTTGTGGGCCAGCACGTTCTCGGGGTCGTAGCGACGTTTCGCCGCCCGCAGCCGGTCCAGGGTGGCCGGCGGGAACGCCAGGCTGAGCACGTCGGGATAGGCGCGCAGATTGAAGCTGCCGTAGGTGCCGGTCAATCTCTCGGCCACCACGGACCAGTCGTCCAGGATGCGCCGCTCGGCTTCGGCGGGGGCATCCAGCGGCAGGAACGCCGCCGACATCACCAGCACCTCCACATCCCGGTGCGCGAATGCCGTGGCAGCTGCGGGCACCCGGTTCATCGCCCCGCGCACATAGCGCACCATCAGCACCGCCGAATCGAGCGCGGCGTTCGCGATGGTGAGCCGCTCGATGAGCTCGTCGTCGAAGTCCCTGGCGAAGCCGTTGCGGTCGACGATCCGGATCGACCCTGGCGGCGCCGAGGGCTCGTCGAAGACCTCAACGAAGAGTGTGAGTTCCACGTCGTTACCGGTCACCCCCGGCAGAGCGAGCAGGGGCCGGATCGCCGACATGGCCTCGCCCTGGTCGGCACCGCCGTAGCAGACCAGGATTTTCGTCTCCGCGGGCATCTCCGGTCCGAACTCGGGCGTCGCATACACCGTCGAATTGAGTTCTTCCGGCGACGAGCGCATCACGTCCCGCCAGCCGCGCAGGGTGTCGGCGAGATGCGTGGGCCGCACGTGGATGGTGCCGAACACCACACCCCGCAGCGGGTGCGCCTGGAAGGTGAACCTCGTCGCAACGCCGAAGTTGCCGCCGCCCCCGCGCAGCGCCCAGAACAGCTCCGGCTCACTGGATTCGCTGGCCGTCACGACGGCGCCACTGGGCAGCACCACCTCGACCTCACGCAGGCTGTCGATCGCCAGGCCATGTTGTCGCACCAACCACCCGATGCCGCCGCCCAGGGTGAGACCTCCCACGCCCACCGTGTAGGTGTCGCCGCTGGAGACCGCCAGGTCGTACTCGATCAGGTCCTGGGCCACTCCGCCCCAGGTCGCGCCGCTGCCCAGCCGCACCCGGTTTCCTTCGAGAACCTCAACGTCACGGATGCGGGAGAGATCGAGCACCATTCCGCCATCGTTGGTGTTCAGCGGGCTGTGCCCGCCGCTGCGTACCGACAGCACAAGGCCCTGGGCCCTGGCATAGGCGATCGCCGCCGCGACATCTGCCGCGGTGGTCGGTCGAACCGCCAGCGCGGGCCTGCCGACCTTCCCGTAGGCCGTGGCCGCCATCAGGAATTCGTCCGAATCGGGCAGGAGAATCGTGCCCGCGAAACCGTCGATCATCATTCCTCCACACCTATCGCGCGCGGCGTCGATCGTGCCCGAGTCGGATCCGCCGGACCGCACCGGTGACTCACCGGTTGCGCCCAGCATGCCCCCCGGCCCCGGTGCCCGCGACCCCGGCCGCGATTACGCCAGATGAGCGCGGATGCGTCAGCGCCCGGCCGCGGCCACGATCGCCCGCGCCACCGGCACCACGTCGTCCACCAGCGCCCCTGCCGTCACCCGAATGAACGCCTCGGGCCGGTCCACCGCGAGAAACGGGCTGCCGCCGGCCACCCGGATGCCGGACGCCGCCAGCCTCACGATGGCGTCGCGCTCGTCGGCCACCGGCACCCAGGCGTTGATGCCGTCGGCGCGGGCGAGGGGCAGGCCGAACCCGGTGAGGGCATCCGCCAGCGCCTTCTGCCGTGCGAAGTACAGGTGCCGGGCCTCGAACACCAGCGCCATGCTTGCACTGTCGGTGAGCAGCTCGTGCAGGATGGTCTGCAGCATCCGGCTGGTCCAGCCCGGGCCGAGCATCCGCCGCGACACGATCCGGTCGACCAGGGCGGCCGGCCCGCCGAGGGCGGCGATACGCAGGTCCGGCCCGTGCGACTTGGAGTAGCTGCGCACGTGCAGCACCCGCTCGGGCAGCCAGCGGCCGAGCGACACGTCCGGGGAGGTGCTGATCGCGCCGGAGTGATCGTCCTCGATCACCACGGTATGCGCGGCGCGTTTGCTGGCGGCCAGCAGTCGGGCCAGCTCCTCGGCCCGGTCCGGCGACATCGACGCGCCGGTGGGGTTGTGCGCGCGCGGCTGCAGGATGACCGCGGCCGGCGACTGCGCCAGCGCCGCCTGGAAGGCGGCCGGGTCGATGCCCTCCGCATCCACCGCCACGGGCAGACGTTCGATGCCCATCTGCTCGAGCAGATCGAAGAACGGCGGGAAGCCCGGGTCTTCGACGATGACCCTGTCGCCGAACCTCGCCACCTGCTCGAGGCTGCGGGAGATCGCGTCGAGGGCCCCGTCGACCACCGTGATCGACTCGCACCGGTACGGCCAGGACCCGGTCAGCACGGTGAGCAGCTCCGGGATCACCGGCGGCGCCTGGTAGCTGGGCGTCATCGCGCGCTGGGACACCCTGGAGAGCGCGTGGCCGAGCGCGGGCAGGAGAAGCGGGTCCGGCGTGCCCCGGGACAGGTCGATGCGGGTGTCGCTCAGATGCCCGGCCAGCGACTGGGTGCGGGCCGGCAGCCAGTGTGGGGACTGTTCCCGCACGAAGGTGCCGCTGCGACCTCGGGAGACGATCAACCCCGCCGCGGAGAGGGCCTGCCAGGCGTGGCTGACCGTCGCGGGGCTCACCCCGAGTCCGCCGGCGAGGTCCCGCACCGTGGGCAGGCGCTCGCCGGGGGCGATCCGGCCGGTGCTGATCAGCCGGCCGAGGGCGGCGGCGATTCCGGCCGGCGTGGCCTGTTCGATCTCGTCCAGGTACAGCTGCACGGGGTCCTTCCGGGGCAAATGCTTGCCAGCAGCATCCTCTGACGACAGGATGATGATTTACGCATGCGTCATGTGAAGAAACAGAACAGAAATGTTTACGTCGAATAATAACAAAACCGGACACCGTAACGTGGCTCGATCTCGACAGGCTCTCTCACCGTTCAGCTCGCAGAACATCGCGTTGCCGTCCGACCCCCGCTGACGAGGTTCCACAGTGTGAGACCCAGTGGAGGCAGACAGTATGAGCGTTGACACAACCAGCCGTGGCACAGCACACATCGTGCGAGCGGCGATCACCCAGACCACGTGGACGGGGGACATCGACTCGATGCTCGACAAGCACGAGAAGTTCGCCCGCGATGCGGCCGCAGACGGCGCGCAGGTGATCTGCTTCCAGGAGCTGTTCTACGGCCCGTACTTCGGCATCACCGAAGACGCCAAGTACTACGACTATGCCGAGGCGGCCGACGGCCCCATCGTGCAACGCTTCGCCGCCCTGGCCAAGGAGCTCAACCTGGTGATGGTGCTGCCCATCTATGAAGAAGAGCAGCCCGGGGTGTACTACAACACCGCTGTGGTGGTGGATGCCGATGGCACCATTCTCGGCAAATACCGCAAGCACCACATTCCCCACCTCGACAAGTTCTGGGAGAAGTTCTACTTCCGGCCCGGCAACCTCGGCTACCCGGTCTTCAACACCGCCGTCGGACCGATCGGCGTGTACATCTGTTACGACCGGCATTTTCCAGAGGGCTGGCGCGAGCTGGGCCTGAACGGCGCGCAGATCGTCTTCAACCCCAACGCCACCAAGCCCGGGCTGTCGAACCGGCTCTGGGAGATCGAACAGCCGGCCGCCGCCGCCGCCAACGGATACTTCGTGGCCGCGCCCAACCGGGTGGGCCGGGAGGACAACGAGTACGGCGAGGACGCCGTGACGTTCTACGGCACCAGCCAGTTCGTCGACCCGCAAGGCAACTACGTGGGCGAGCTGGGCAGCGGCGTCGACGAGGAGGTCGTGGTTCGTGACCTGGACCTGGGCATGATCCGCCAGGTGCGCAACAACTGGCAGTTCTACCGGGACCGCCGCCCGGACTCGTACACCTCGATCCCCAAGCCGTAGGCCGAAAGCACATCCGCAGACGACGAAGCAGCGAACAGGAGAACATCGTGAAGACCCTGATCAAGAACGGCACCGTGGTCAATTCCACGGGAACGGCCACAGCGGATGTGCTGATCGACGGCGAGAAAATCGCTGCGGTGCTCGCACCCGGCTCCACCCTGCTCGGCTTCGACATCGAGCGGAACGTCGACACCGTCATCGACGCGGCCGGCAAGTACGTCATCCCCGGCGGCATCGACGCGCACACCCACATGCAGATGCCGTTCGGCGGCACCGAGGCCAGCGACACCTTCGAGACCGGCACCCGCGCCGCGGCGTGGGGCGGCACCACGAGCATCGTCGACTTCGTGGTGCAGTACGCCGGCGAAAATGTGCTTGACCAGTACCACCTCTGGCAGGAGAAGGCCAGGGGCGAGTGCGCCATCGACTACGGCTTCCACCAGATCCTCTCCGACGTGCAGGACTCCTCCCTCGTCGCGATGGACGAACTCGTCAACGAGGGCGTGTCCAGCTTCAAGCTGTTCATGGCCTACAAGGGCGTGTTCCTCAGCGACGACGGCCAGATCGTCAAGGCCATGCAGAAGGCAGCGAACAACGGCAGCATGATCATGATGCACGCCGAGAACGGCAGCGTCATCGACCTGCTCGTGCAGCAGGCCGTCGCCGCCGGCAACACCACGCCCTACTATCACGGCCTCACCCGGCCCTGGCAGGCCGAGGAGGAGGCCACCCACCGGGCGATCATGCTCGCCAACCTCACCGGAGCGCCGCTCTACGTGGTGCACGTGAGCGCCAAACAAGCGGTGGAACAGATCGCCGTCGCCCGGGATCGCGGCCAGAACGTGTTCGGCGAGACCTGCCCGCAGTACCTCTATCTCTCGCTGGAGGACCAGCTCGGTGCCCGCAGCGACGAGTGGGGCGACTTCGAGGGAGCCAAGTGGGTCTGCAGCACGCCGTTGCGGTCCAAGGCCGAGGGTCACCAGCACCACATGTGGCAGAGCCTGCGCACCAACGACATCCAGATGGTCTCCACCGACCACTGCCCGTTCTGCATGAAGGGGCAGAAAGACATGGGCCTGACCGACTTCTCCAAGATCCCCAACGGCATCGGCTCGGTCGAACACCGGATGGACCTGCTCTACCAGGGCGTCGTCGACAAGCAGATCTCCCTCGAACGCTGGGTGGAGGTCACCTCCACCACCCCGGCGCGGATGTTCGGCATGTACGGCACCAAGGGTGTCATCCAGCCCGGTGCCGACGGCGACGTTGTGGTTTACGACCCCAACGGCCACACGTCCATCGGGATGCCCGAAGCCGGTCGGGACAAGACCCACCACATGAACATGGATTACTCCGCCTACGAGGGCTTCGAGATCGACGGCCACGTCGACACCGTGCTCTCCCGCGGGAAGGTCGTCATCGACAACAACGCGTACCTCGGCGCCAAGGGTGATGGCAAGTACATCAAACGCGGCCTCAGCCAGTACCTGATCTAGGCGGGAACCCCATGGACTTCGGCGCAGTACTCCAGACCAACCCGCCCTCGGCGCGCACCGTGCAGCTGGCCCAGTTGGCCGAGAACCACGGCTTCAGCCACGTGTGGACCTTCGACTCGCACCTGCTCTGGCAGGAACCCTATGTGATCTACAGCAAGATCCTTGCCGAGACCCGCACGGTGATCGTGGGCCCGATGGTCACCAACCCGGCGACCAGGGACTGGACCGTCACGGCGTCCACCTACGCCACCCTCAACGAGATGTACGGCAACCGCACCATCTGCGGTATCGGCCGTGGCGACTCCGCGGTGCGGGTCACCAACGGCCGGCCCAGCACCCTGAAGACGCTGCGCGAATCGATCCACGTCATCCGTGAGCTCGCCAACTCCCGGGCGGTCGAGTACAACGGTGCCACCCTCCAGTTCCCCTGGAGCAGGGGCTCCACCCTCGACGTGTGGGTGGCCGCCTACGGTCCGCTGGCGCTCAAGCTCACCGGCGAGGTCGGCGACGGGTTCATCCTGCAGATGGCCGACCTCGACGTGGCCGAATGGATGATCAAGACCGTGCGCACCGCCGCCGAGAACGTGGGCCGCGACCCGGACGCCATCAAGTTCTGCGTTGCCGCGCCGATGTACATCGGTGACGACATCCAGCACATGCGCGACCAGAACCGCTGGTTCGGCGGCATGGTCGGTAACCACGTGGCCGACATCGTCGAGAAGTACGGTCAGTCCGGGGCGGTGCCGCAGGCCCTGACCGACTACATCAAGGGCCGCGAGGGCTACGACTACAACGAGCACGGCCGCGCGGGCAACACCCACGCCGACTTCGTGCCCGACGAGATCGTCGACAGGTTCTGCCTGCTCGGGCCGGCCGAGGCTCACATCGAGAAGCTCAAGGCGCTCAAGGAGCTCGGCGTCGACCAGTTCGCCGGCTACCTGCAGCACGACAATAAAGAGGAGACGCTGCGGGTCTACGGCGAGACCGTGATCCCCGCCCTCGCCAACCACATCACGGCCAAGGCATGACCCCGGCCGGCTCCGTGCGCACCGCCCCCGCGAGGACGGGCGCGGCGGCGCGGGGCCGGGCCTGGCTGGGGCAGGGGATGCCGCGGCGCATCCTGGTGGGCGCCCTCGGCCTGCTTGTGCTCGCCGTGCTCTGGGAGCTCTACATCTTCTTCGGCCCCGAAGACGGCGTGATCATCGGCGGTCTCACCGTGCTGCCGCGGGCCAGCGAGATGGCGATGCCGCACCTGTGGGTGATGCTCGAGCGCATCCTGGAGCCCGTCACCGGCAGCGCCAGCGCGGTGCCGATGTGGCAGGCCGTTTTCGAAGCGTCCCTGTTCACCCTGGGCATCTCGGCCGTCGGCTGGATCGTCGGCGTCACGGTGGGCCTGGCCCTGGCGCTGCTGATGCAGCGCTTCAGGCTGGCCGAATCGGCCATCCTGCCCTGGGTCATCCTCAGCCAGACCGTGCCGCTGATCGCGCTGGCCCCGCTGGTGCGGCGCTGGGGCGCGCAGCTCGAGTTCGGCGCCTTCACCTGGGAGAACTGGATGTCGGTGGCGCTGATCGCGTCCTACCTCGCCTTCTTCCCGGTCTCGATCGGCGCGCTCAAGGGCCTCGGCTCCCCGGACAGCAACCACGTTGACCTGATGCGCTGCTACGCGGTGGGCTGGTGGAAGACGCTCTGGCGGCTGCGGTTGCCGGCCAGCGTGGGCTACCTGCTGCCGGCCCTCCGCCTCGCGGCGGCCAGCGCCGTGATCGGCAGTGTTGTCGCCGAGGTGTCGATCGGGCTGCGCGGCGGCATCGGCCGGCTCATCGTGGAATACGCCGGCGCCGCCGGCAGCGACCCTGGCAAGCCCTGGGCCCCCATCTTCGGGTCGATCCTGGTCGGCCTCGTCGCCGCCGGGTTCGTCGGCCTGATCTCACTGTTCCTACGTCGATTCCGCAGGGGAGAGGTGGCCGCATGACCACGGCAGCACTACCGGTACAGCACGCCGTGGAGGTGACCGACGTCAGCCGGGTCTTCGCCGGCCGCAAGGGCGCATCCGTCACGGCCCTGGATGCGGTGAGCCTCACCGTCGCCCCCGGCGAATTCGTGTCGCTGATCGGGCCCAGCGGCTGCGGCAAGAGCACCCTGCTTCGGCTGATCGCCGACCTCGACACCCCCACCAGCGGGTCGATCACGGTGTTCGGCAAGACCGCCAGTCAGGCGCGCATCGACCAGGACTACGGCATCGCCTTCCAACAGGCCGGCCTGCTGCCCTGGCGCACGGTGACCGGCAACATCGAACTGCCGCTGGAGCTGCACGGCACCGGCAAGGCCGCCCGCCGCGAGCGCGCCGCCGAGCTGATCGAACTTGTCGGCCTGAGCGACTTCGCCGGGCACTACCCCGACCAGCTCTCCGGCGGCATGCAGCAGCGGGTGGCCATCGCCCGCTCGCTGGCCGAAAGCCCGAGCCTGTTGTTGATGGACGAACCGTTCGGCGCGCTCGACGAGATGACCCGGGAGCGCATGCAGAACGAGCTCGTGCGCATCTGCGCCGAGACCAGCGCCGCCGTCGTCTTCGTCACCCACTCCATCCCCGAGGCGGTATTCCTCTCCAACCGGGTGGTGGTGATGTCGCCGCGGCCCGGCCGCATCCGCGATGTACTCGGCGTGAACCTCGGCCGGATGAGCGACCGCGGCGAGAACCTGCGCGAAGACGCGGACTTCTTCCACTCGGTCAGCCAAGTGCGGGAGCTGCTGCACGGCAGCGCCCCCACCGGGCCGCGCGGGGTCGAGACGCGATGAGCGCCGGCGCGAGCGCGCGCGTGGCTACGCCGGCCGGGCCGGGCCGGCCGGGCGCAGCAGGCTCCGGCCTGGCCCGCACCGTGCTGCCACCGGTGCTGCTCGGCGTGGCCGCGATCCTGCTCTGGCAGGGCGTCGTCACCGTTCTGGCGATCAAGCCGTTCATCCTCCCCGGGCCCTTCGCGATCGGTGAGCAGTTCATCACCAACCTGCAGAACGTCGTCGGGGGCTCCGTCGTCACCGGCCGCAACGCCCTGATCGGGCTGGTGCTCGGCGCGATCGTGGGTGTGCTGCTGGCCATCCTCTCGGCCCTGGTGGGGATCTTCGACGAGATGGCCGCCCCCATCGTGGCCGCCGTCGCCGTGGTGCCGATCGTGGCGCTGGCGCCCGTGCTCTACACGATGTTCGGCGCCAACGCCGAGACCGCCCGGCAGCTCGTGGCCGCGCTGGCGGTCTTCGTGCCGGTCTACTTCAACACCCTCAAGGGACTGCGAATGGTGCGCCCGGTGCACCGCGACCTGATGCGCTCCTACGCCGCCTCGGGCTGGCAGGCCACTAAGACCGTCACCCTGCCCACCGCGGTGCCGTTCGTGTTCACGGGCCTGCGCATAGCGTCCTCGCTCGCCGTGATCTCCGCCCTCATCGCCGAGTACTTCGGCGGCCCGGTCGGGGGCCTGGGCAAGTCGATCACCTCGGCTGCGTCCAGCAGCAACTACGGGCTGGCCTGGGCCTACGTGCTCGGCTCCATCATCCTCGGACTCCTCTTCTATTGCGCGGCTCTCGGCCTGGAAAAACTGGTCAGCCGCCGCGCCCCCACCGCTTGACCGTCCCCGCACCGCAGCATCCCCGCAGCAGTACCTAAGGAGGAACTCATGAAACACAGCACTCGATGGCTCACAACGGCCGGCGCCGTCGCGGCGGCCAGCGCCCTCGTTCTCACCGGATGCACGGCCTCCGGCGATACCGCACCGACCGAGGACTCCGCCAGCGGCGACCTCACCCCGGTCACCCTGCAGTTGCAGTGGGTGGCCCAGGCCCAGTTCGCCGGTTACTACGCGGCCGTCGATCAGGGCTACTACGAAGAGGAAGGCCTCGACGTGACCATCGAGGAGGGCGGCGCCGACATCGTGCCGCAGGATGTGCTCGCGTCCGGTGACGTGGACTACGCCATCTCCTGGGTGCCCAAGGTGCTCGGCTCCATCGAGCAGGGCGCCAACATCACCGACGTGGCCCAGATCTTCGAGCGCAGCGCCACCACCCAGATCTCCTTCACGGACAAGAACATCACCAGCCCGGCCGACCTGGCCGGCAAGAACGTGGGCAGTTGGGGCTACGGCAACGAGTGGGAACTC
The DNA here is from genome assembly GCF_035984795.1 of Cryobacterium sp. MP_3.1. Classification (NCBI taxonomy): domain Bacteria; kingdom Bacillati; phylum Actinomycetota; class Actinomycetes; order Micrococcales; family Microbacteriaceae; genus Cryobacterium; species Cryobacterium sp. MP_3.1. The sequence goes on from NZ_JAXCHV010000004.1 coordinate 87,736, forward strand.
TTCGCCGGCATGCAGCAGGCCGGCGTCGAGGTCGGCGACATCAGCCTCGTGCAGCAGGCCTTCGACATGAACGCCTTCCTCGCCGGTGACATCGACGCGGCCCAGGCGATGACCTACAACGAATACGCCCAGGTGCTGGAAACCATCAACCCCGACACCGGCGAGCTCTACCAGCCCGAGGACCTCAACGTCATCGACTGGAACGAGGAGGGCACCGCGATGCTCCAGGACGCCATCTGGGCCAACACCGACAAGCTCGCCGACGACGAGGCCTACGCCGACCAGACCGTGAAATTCATCAAGGCCTCCATCAAGGGCTGGATCTACGCCGCGGAGAACCCCGAAGACGCCGCGACCATCGTGGCCGATGCCGGCTCGGCCCTGCCCGCCGGGCACCAACTGTGGATGACCAACGAGGTCAGCAAGCTGATCTTCCCGTCCACGAACGGCGTCGGCCTGATCGACGAGGCCGCCTGGGCCAACACGGTCGACATCGCCATGAACACCAAGAACGAAACCGGTGGCACCATCATCACCACAGACCCGCCCGAAACCGCGTACTCCAACGAGTACGTGCAGCAGGCCCTGGATGAGCTGACCGAGGAGGGAGTCGACGTCATGGGCGCCGACTGGGCTCCGATCGACGTCACCCTCAAGGAGGGCGGCGAGTAGAACAACCTCAGCACCGGGCGGCTGCCGAGCGCAGCCGCCCGGTGCACCACCGCCCCGGTACCCGCGGGGCACAAAGCAGAAGGAACAACATCGTGACCGACATCGACACCGGCACAACCACCGACACCGACCCCGGGCTGAACGAGCGCACCACCGAACTCGACCGCGCCCACGTCTTCCACTCCTGGTCCGCCCAGGGGGCACTGAAGCCCCTCGTCATCGCCGGCGGCCTCGGCTGCAGGGTCTGGGACCACGACGGGCGCAGCTACCTCGACTTCTCCAGTCAGCTGGTCAACGTCAACATCGGCCACCAGCATCCGGCCGTCATCAAGGGCATCATCGAGCAGGCGCAGTTGCTCACCACCATTGCGCCGTCCACCGCCAACCTGGCCCGTGGCGAGGCCGCCGAACGCATCGTCGACCGGGCACCCGACGGCTTCAACAAGGTCTTCTTCACCAACGGCGGTGCGGATGCCAACGAGAACGCCATCCGGATGGCCCGGCTGCACACCGGTCGCGACACCGTGCTCTCCACCTATCGCTCGTACCACGGCAACACCGGCGCGGCCATCGTCGCCACCGGCGACTGGCGCCGCATCCCCAACGAGTTCGCCCGCGGACACGTGCACTTCTTCGGCCCGTACCTCTACCGCAGCGAGTTCTGGGCGACGACGCCCGAACAGGAAACCGAGCGGGCCCTGCACCACCTGGAGCGGGTCATCCAGAGCGAGGGTGCCAGCTCCATCGCGGCCGTGCTGCTCGAGTCCATCCCCGGCACCGCCGGGGTGCTGATGCCGCCGCCCGGCTACCTCGCCGGGGTGCGCGCACTCTGCGACCGGTACGGCATCATGCTGATCCTCGACGAGGTGATGGTGGGCTTCGGCCGCACCGGCCGCTGGTTCGCGTTCGACGGAACCGGCGTGGTGCCCGACCTGATCACCTTCGCCAAGGGCGTCAACTCCGGGTACGTGCCCGTCGGCGGGGTGATTATCTCCGACGCCATCGCCGCCGACTTCGACGACACGGTGTTCCCCGGCGGGCTCACCTACAGCGGGCACCCGCTGGCGATGGCGTCGATCGTCGCGGCGCTGGACGCCATGTCGGAGGAGGGCATCGTGGCCAACGCCGCCCGGATCGGCACCGAGGCCATCGGCCCGGGCCTGGCGGCACTCAAGGCCAAGCACCCGATCATCGGGGAGGTGCGTGGCGAGGGCGTCTTCTGGGCGATCGAGCTCGTGGCCGACCCGGAGAGCAGGGCGCCCGTGTCGCCGGTGGTGATGGCCCGGATCAAGACCGAGCTGCTGGCCCGCAACCTGCTGCCCTTCATCATGGACAACCGTATCCACGTCGTGCCGCCCTGCGTCGTGACCGACTCCGAGGTGGCCGAGGCCCTGGCCATCTACGACGAGGTGCTCTCCCTCGACCTGCTCTAACCGATCTCGACAGGCTCGATCACCGACTTCCACCCCAACAGAATCGACTGACATGAACGACCTTCCCGTCCTCACCCACTGGATCGACGGCGCCCCAGGCACCGGAAGCTCCGCCCGAACCGCCCCCGTCTACAACCCGGCCACCGGCGCAGTACAGCGCCTGGTCTCCCTGGCCTCCGCCGCCGATGTCGACACCGTTGTCGCGTCGGCCCAGGCCGCCTACCCGGCTTGGCGCGACGCGTCCATCGCCAAGCGCCAGGGCGTGATGTTCGCCTTCCGCGAGCTGCTCAACGCCCGCAAGGGCGAGCTCGCCGACATCCTCACCAATGAGCACGGCAAGGTCACCTCCGACGCCCTCGGCGAGATCGCCCGCGGCCTCGAGGTCGTCGAGTTCGCGCTCGGCCTGCCGCACCTGTCCAAGGGCGAGTTCTCCGAGAACGTCTCCACCGGCGTCGACGTGTACACCTTGCGCCAACCTCTCGGCGTGGTCGGCATCATCAGCCCGTTCAACTTCCCGGCCATGGTGCCGCTCTGGTTCTTCCCGATCGCCATCGCCGCGGGCAACACCGTTGTGCTCAAGCCCAGCGAGAAGGACCCCTCCGCCGCGAACTGGCTCGCGGCCCTGATGACCGAGGCCGGCCTGCCCGACGGTGTCTTCAACGTCGTGCACGGCGACAAGGAGGCCGTCGACGCGCTGCTGGTCAACCCCGACGTGCAGGCCATCTCCTTCGTCGGTTCCACCCCCATCGCCAAGTACATCTATGAAACCGCCGCCCACCACGGCAAGCGGGTGCAGGCCCTCGGCGGCGCCAAGAACCACATGCTGGTGCTGCCGGATGCCGACCTCGACCTCGCCGCGGATGCCGCGGTCAACGCCGGCTTCGGTTCGGCGGGGGAGCGCTGCATGGCCATCAGCGTGATCGTGGCCGTCGAACCCGTCGCCGACGAGCTGATCTCCAAGATCGCCGACCGCGTCAAGGGTCTCAAGGTCGGCGACGGCATGCGCGGCTGCGACATGGGCCCGCTGATCACCGAGGCGCACCGCGACAAGGTCGCCGGTTACATCGACATCGCCCTGGCCGATGGCGCGGAGGTCGTGATCGACGGCCGCGGCATCGAGATCGACGGTGAGGCATCCGGCTTCTGGCTCGGCCCGACCCTGTTCGACAAGGTCGGCCTGGACTCCGCCGTATATAAGGACGAGATCTTCGGTCCGGTGCTGAGCGTGCTGCGGGTGGCCAGTTACACCGACGGCGTGGCCGTCATCAACGCCAGCCGGTACGGCAACGGCACCGCCATCTTCACCAACGACGGTGGGGCGGCCAGGCGCTTCCAGCACGAGGTGCAGGTGGGCATGGTCGGCATCAACGTGCCGATCCCGGTTCCGGTGGCCTACCACTCGTTCGGCGGCTGGAAGGACTCCCTGTTCGGTGACGCCAAGGCGTACGGCCCCGCCGGCATCACCTTCTACACCCGGGAGAAGGCTGTCACCGCCCGGTGGCTCGACCCCAGCCACGGCGGCATCAACCTGGGCTTCCCGCAGAACACCTAGGTGAGCACGTAAAGGCGGACTTCTTCCCGACTCACCGTGGTGCGCGGCCACCGCACACGGCGATTCGCGAGGATCTCCGCCTTTGCGCGGGCGGCGGCCCGGTGGGAATGAACTGCCTCGCAGATACCGCCATAATCTAGGTATGACTAGCAACGATGCACTCGACGCCGCCCGGACCGCAATTCTCAGCGGACGGACGTCCTTAGGTATCGAGTTGGGGTCAACCCGGATCAAGGCCTGCCTGATCGGAGACGACCTCTCCGAGGTTGTTGCCGTCGGCAGTCACGAGTGGGAGAACGAATTCGTCGATCGGGTCTGGACGTACTCGTTGGCAGACGTGTGGACGGGTATCCAGGCCGCTCACGCTGCCCTCGTCGCCGATGTCGAAAAGCAGTACGGGGTTCGCCTGGAAAGCTATAGTGCGGTCGGCGTCTCGGCGATGATGCACGGCTATCTCGCGTTCGACGCCGCCGGCGAGCAGCTGGTTCCGTTCCGCACCTGGCGCAACACCACCACAGGTCCCGCGGCGACCGAACTGACCGAGCTGTTCGGCGTGAACATCCCGCTGCGCTGGTCGATCGCACACCTGCACCAGGCGGTCGTCGACCACGAGCCGCACGTGGCAGAGCTCGACTTCATCACGACCCTCGCCGGCTACGTGCACTGGCAGCTCACCGGCCGCAAGGTCCTGGGCGTCGGCGATGCCTCGGGCATGTTCCCCATCGACGCCGCCACCGCGGACTACGACGCCGAGCTCCTCGCCCGGTACGACGGCCTGGTCGCCGAGTCCGCTCCCGACCTCAACCTGGCCGCACTCCTGCCCACCGTGCTGGTGGCCGGCCAGCCGGCAGGCGAGCTCACGGCGGCGGGCGCGGCCCTCCTCGACCCGACCGGTGCCCTGCGTCCCGGCGCCGTGCTGTGCCCGCCAGAGGGCGACGCCGGCACGGGCATGGTCGCCACCTGTTCCGTCGCCCCGCGCACCGGCAACGTCAGCGCCGGCACCAGCATCTTCGCGATGGTCGTGCTCGAACGCCCGCTCAAGGCGGTGCACCACGAACTCGACCTGGTCACCACCCCGGCCGGCGATCTGGTCGCGATGGTGCACTGCAACAACGGCGCAAGTGAGCTCGCCGCGTGGGCCGGGATGTTCGGCCGGTTCGCCGCCGCCAGCGGACACCCCGTCACCAACGACGCGGTCTTCGACGCTCTCTTCCGCGAAGCGCTCGAGGGCGAGGCGGATGCCGGCGGGCTGTTGGCCTACAATCACCTGGCCGGCGAGCCGATCGCCGGCCTCACCGAGGGGCGGCCGCTCGTTGTGCGCACCCCCGACAGCCGGCTCACCCTCGCCAACTTCATGCGCGCCCAGCTCTACGGTGTGTTTGGCACGCTCGCCCTCGGCATGCGCGTTCTCGCCCAGGAGGGCGTCGAACTCGACGCGATGTTCGCCCACGGTGGCCTCTTCCGCACCGCCGGTGTGGCCCAGCGATTCCTGGCCGGTTCCCTCGACGCCCCGGTCTCCGTCGCCGCGACGGCGTCAGAGGGCGGCGCCTGGGGCATCGCGGTCCTGGCGTCCTACACGGCGGCCGCAGCATCCGGCGTCGACCTCGACCTGGACGGCTACCTGCGTGAGCGGGTGTTCGCGGGGCAGGAATTCGAGACCGTCGCCCCGGACCCGGTCGACGTCGCCGGTTTCGCCGGCTACCTGGACCGCTACCACGCGGGCCTCGCCGTCGAACGGGCCGCCGTCGACACCCTCTGAGCCGAGCTCCACCGCCACCGCCTCTGAACCGTGCTGGAAGGACCGACATGGAACTGATTTTCGTCCACGGCGCTCTCGTCCGGGACGGGCAGTGGTGGTGGCAGCGGAGCGCAGACCTTCTCCGCGAACGCACAGGCATCCGCAGCCGAGTCCTGGCGCTGCCATCCTGCGGCGAGACCACGCCGGAGCAGAGCGGGGGCGGCCTGATCGCCGACGCCGCGGCACTTCGCCAGGAACTGGATGGCGTGGACGCGGCGATCGTGGTCGGCCACTCGTATGGCGGCACCGTCATCGCCGAGGCCGGCGCGCACCCTATGGTCGCGCACCTGCTCTATGTGTCGTCCTATTTGCCCGAGGTCGGGCAGTCGCAGGGGGCCATCATGAGCGGTGAGAGCAACCCGGTGTCGATCGGGGACAACGGCGACGGCACGCTCGGCGTTTCGGGTTACGACGCAACCTCGTTCGGAGCCCGATTCCTGCAGGACGCGGACGTGGACACCCAACACCAGGCCTGGGAACGGGTGACCGCGCAGGCCGCCGGGGCGTTTATGACGCCGACCAGCGCCGCCGGCTGGCAGGGGGTCGATTCGACGTACATCGTTTGCGGGCAGGACCGCAGCACCTCGGTGGAGCTGCAGCGCCGCCACGCCGAGCGAGCGACCCGCGTCGTTGAGTTTCCGACCGGGCACCACCCGTTCATCACCCGTCCCGACCTGATCGTTGAGCAGGTTCAAGCCCTCGTGCAGAAATCGTGACTGAGCTTACGGAAGGCCCCGAGCAGGGATCCGGCGACTCCGTCTGAATTGACAAGCGACGGGCGTTTATACGGACAACGGTCGAATACCAGGACCCTGTTTCCCATCCCGTCCTTCTCAAGTCACTCCCCAGAACGGGGTGCAGGCCGAAATCACCGCGAACACCTCGCCCGGCACTATCGTGTCTCCTGTGAGCAGCCGCCGCAATCCCGGGTCGCAGTCGTCCCTGCGTGAGGCCAACCGCGCCCGCATCCTCGACGCGATCACCCACCACGGCGCCCTCACCCAGGTAGAACTGGCCGCGGTCACCGGGCTGTCGCCGGCCACGGTGTCCAACATCGTCAAGGAGCAGGCCGCCGCCGGGGTGCTGGCGACCACGCCCACCTCCCGCAGCGGCCGTCGCGCGGTGCGAGTCACCCTCGCCAGGGAGCTGGGCCTGGTGGTGGGCCTGCACGTGGCGAACCGGCAACTGCGGCTGGCGCTGGCCGACGCCGGCCACCAGGTGCTGGCCGAGCGGATGTTGCCGCTGGCCCGCGACCATCGCGCCGACAGCGAACTCGACAGGGTGATGCTGCTCATCCGGGACATGGCCGAGTCGGTGGGCGCCGGCCTCGACGAGGTGCTCGCGGTGGGGGTGGGTCTGGCCGCGCCGGTCGACCCGCGTACCGGCCTCATCGCCACCGCCGGCTTGCTGCGCGGCTGGGACGGGGTGCCCGTCGCCGAGGAACTCGAGTCGCGGCTGCACCGGCCGGTGTTCGTCGACAACGAGGCCAACCTCGGTGCACTCGCCGAGTACCGCATCGGCGCGGCCCAGGGCATCCGGCAGGCGGCCTATCTGCGCCTGTCGCACGGCGTGGGAGCCGGCCTGATCGTGGACGGCCGGGTCTATCGCGGCGGTAGCGGCAAGGCCGGCGAGATCGGTCACGTCACCCTCGACGAGAATGGCCTGGTCTGCCGATGCGGCAACCGCGGCTGCCTGGAGACGCTGGTGGGGGCCGCGGCGCTGGCCGCGAAGTTCCCCGGCAGCCACGGTGAGGTCAAGCTGCGCGACGTCGTGCTGCGCGCCGACGCGGGTGAGGCCTTGGCGCGCCGGGTGATCGCCGATGCCGGCCGGCACCTGGGTATCGCGCTCGCGGGTCTGAGCAACCTCGTCGACCCGCACCGCATCGTGGTCGGCGGTGAGCTGGCCGAAGCCGGCGAGATGCTGCTCAGCCCCCTGCGGCACGCTCTGGAACGCTCCACCCTGGCCACCGCAGCCGGGGTGCCCGAGGTGGTCAAGGGCGAGCTGGGAGAGCGGGCCGAGTTGCTCGGCGCGGTGCTCTTCGCCATCGATCGGGCCCAGATCACGGCGGGCCGCAGCGACGGCCCGATCCGCACCGTGGCGGCCGCCCCGGCCCCCGACATCCTGCCGGGGATCGGTGGCATCCTGCCCGGTCTGGCCCCGCAAATATCGCCCGAAAGGGGCGGTCTGGCCTCTTGAGTTCAAGCCTTGACGGCATTTGGCACCGGGGCCATGCTCGTTACACCGCCAACGAGGGTGGTCACAGTAGGAGGCACATCATGAGAAAACCCAGGAAGAGGTTCGCGCTCCTGTCGATCGCATTGATCGCTACCGCGGGCGCTCTGACCGCGTGCACCACCGGCGACGACAGCGGCAGTGACGACGGCGGCGGGTCCGGCGACACCATCAAGATCGGCCTGCTCCTCCCCGAATCCCAGACCGCCCGGTACGAGAACTTCGACCGCCCGCTGTTCGAAGAACACCTGGCCACGCTGGGCGACTACGAAGTCGTTTACGCCAACGCCGACCAGGATGCCTCGAAGCAGCAACAGCAGGCTGAATCCGCCCTCACCGAGGGCATCGAGGTCATGGTTCTCGACCCCGTCGACGGTGCGGCGGCTGCCAGCATCGTCGCGAACGCCGCCGCGCAGGACGTGCCGGTGATCGCCTACGACAGGTTCATCGAGGGGGGCCAGATCGCCTACTACATCTCCTTCGACAACGAACAGGTCGGTGTGCTTCAGGGCGAGGCCCTGGTGGAGCGGCTCCAGGCCGACGGTACGACCACCGGCATCATCATGATCAACGGGTCGCCCACCGACGGCAACGCGACGCTGTTCAAGGAAGGCGCTCACTCGGTCATCGACGCAAGCGGCATCCCGATTCTGGCCGAGTTCGACACGCCGGACTGGAGTGCCGAGGAAGCTCAGACCTTCGCGGCCGGCCAGATCGGTCAGTTCGGAGACCAGATCTCGGGTGTCTACGCGGCCAACGACGGTACGGCAGGCGGCGCTATCGCGGCACTGCGGGCCGCTGGAGTCGACCCGATCCCCCCGGTCACCGGGCAGGACGCCGAGCTCACCGGCATTCAGCGCATCGTCGCCGGCGACCAGTACATGACGGTCTACAAGGCGATCAAACTGGAAGCGGAATTGGCCGCCGAGGTGGCCGACCAGCTCGCCCGCGGCGAAACGCCGGAGGGAGACACCGAGGTTGACGGCATCCCCGCGACCCTGCTCACCCCGGTCGTCGTCACCGTCGACAACATTGCCGACACCGTGATCGCCGACGATTTCTACACCGTCGACGAGATCTGCACCGCTGAATACGCGGACGCCTGCGCGGCCGCCGGCCTGCAGTAAGGCGGTGCCCCAGACGCCGGCCGGGAGTCCTACCCACGATTCGACTCCCGGCCGGCCCACTGGCTCCAACAGCCAGCGGCTGCGAACAGAGGAATCACAATGACCGTGCTTTCCCCCGAACACGTGCAGGGCGCACCGACCGGCGAACTCGTGCTCTCCATGCGCGGGATCGACAAGAACTTCGGCGCCGTGCAAGCCCTCACCGCCATCGACCTGGACATCTACTCCGGTGAGGTGGTCGCGCTGGTCGGCGACAACGGTGCCGGCAAGTCCACCCTGATCAAGATCCTCGCCGGCGTGCACCCCAAGGACGGCGGCACGATCACCGACGGAGACAAATCGGTCACGATCAACAACCCGGCCGAATCCGGCGCGTTGGGCATCGCCACCGTCTACCAGGACCTGGCCCTGTGCGACAACCTCGACGTGGTCGCCAACCTGTTCCTCGGCCACGAACTCGGCCGGGGCACCATCAACGAGGTCGAGATGGAGAAGCGCTCCTGGGAGCTGCTGCGACAACTGTCGGCACGCATCCCCTCGGTGCGCATCCCGGTGGCGTCGTTGTCTGGCGGCCAGCGCCAGACCGTGGCCATCGCCCGTTCGCTGATCGGCGACCCGCGCATCGTGATCCTCGACGAGCCCACCGCGGCGTTGGGCGTGGCCCAGACCGCCGAGGTGCTCAACCTCATCGAGCGGCTGCGCGAACGAGGCCTGGCCGTGGTGCTGATCAGCCACAACATGGCGGATGTGCAGGCCGTCGCCGACCGCATCGTGGTGCTGCGTCTGGGCCGTAACAACGGTGAATTCAAGGTGGCCGATGTCACCTACGAAGACATCATCGCGGCCATCACCGGCGCGTCCGACAACGCTGTCACCCGGCGCGCCCAAGCCCGGGTCGGCTCTCCGGAGGCCGCGGATGACGCTGTCCCACCCGCTGACGTTGCACCCCCAGAGGAGGCCCGGCCATGACGACCCCGACATCGCCCCCACAGTCCAGCCCGCCCGAACCGGCGACGCCGCCCACCGAAACCGTGCGCCTCGCCGCGGTGGCCGCCGACCTGCAGGACGAGCGCCTCATCCAGCAGCACGGCATCGGCGGTGCGGTGCGCGCCTTCGGCCGGCGGGTGCGTTCCGGTGACATCGGTTCGTTGCCCGTTGTCATCGGCCTGATCGTGATCTGGGTGGCGTTCTCCCTGCTCAACCCCAACTTCCTCTCCAGCACCAACCTGGTCAACCTCACCCTGCAATGCGCGGCCGTCGGCACCATCTCCATCGGCATCGTGCTGGTGCTGCTGCTGGGCGAGATCGACCTGTCGGTCGGGTCGGTCAGCGGCCTGTCCGCGGCCATCCTCGCGGTCGGCTTTGTCAACCTGGGCTGGCCGCTGCCGGTCGCCCTGCTGGCCTCGTTGCTGTCGGGTGTGGCCATCGGCCTGCTGTACGGGTTCCTGTACACCCGGTTCGGGGTACCCAGCTTCGTGATCACCCTGGCCGGGTTGCTCGGCTTCCTCGGGCTGCAGCTATGGGTGCTCGGCTCCACGGGGTCGATCAACATCCCGTTCGACTCCTGGATCGTGCAGTTCGCCCAGCAGTGGTTCCTGCCCGACTGGCTCTCCTACGTGCTGGTGATACTGACGGCACTGGCCTATGCGGCGCAACTGTTCGTCACCGCGAACCGGCGGGCAGCGGCGGGGCTCTCGGCCGTGCCGGCCACCTCGATCGTGGTGCGCAGCGTGTTCCTGCTGCTGGTGCTCGCCGTGCCCACCTGGTACCTCAACCAGACCCGCGGTGTCGGCGCCACGTTCGTGCTGTTCCTGGTGCTCGTCGTGGTGATGAACTTCTTCCTCACCCGCACCCGCTGGGGCCGGTCGGTGTACGCGGTCGGCGGCAACGTGGAGGCCGCCCGGCGGTCCGGCATCAACGTCACCAAGGTCTACCTCACCGTTTTTGTGCTGTGCTCCACCTTCGCGGCCCTGGGCGGCATCCTCGCCGCGGGCCGGCTGGCGGCAGCCAACCAGGGCTCGGGCGGCGGCGACACCAACCTCAACGCCATCGCCGCCGCGGTGATCGGCGGCGCCAGCCTCTTCGGCGGCCGCGGAAGCGCGTTCTCCGCGCTGCTGGGCATCCTGGTGATCCAGTCGATCTCCAGCGGCCTCACCCTACTCAACCTGGACTCGTCGATCCGGTACATGATCACCGGCGCGGTGCTGCTGCTCGCGGTCATCGTCGACTCCCTGTCGCGCCGCACCCGGGCGTCGCACGGCAGAGCCTGACCGCCTCCCGCCCGGGGCCGGGCGGAGGCGGCAGAGGAAGGCGGCGGTTCTCGCCCCACCCCGGCAGCGCAGCCGGCGAGGCAGGATCGCCGCCTTCGCCGACGTGCCGCACCGGGGGTTTTGCGGCAACTCGGCGGGTCAGTCGGCTCGGTGGGGCGGGAACCTAGGTTGCCAGGGTCGCGGCCTCGCGCAGGAGATCGGCGGCAGTGTCATCGCCGTGCGCGGCCAGGGCCACCACGTCGCCGATCACCACGACGGCGGGGGAGCGCACCCCGGCGTGGGCCGCGAGCGCGGCGATGCTGTCCAGCCGGCCGAGGGTCGTGCGCTGGTCGTGGGCGAAACCGCGCTCCACGATCGCCACGGGCATGTCGGTGCGCATCCCGAGCCTGGTGAGGCCGGCAACCAGCTGCTGCAGGGTGCCGATTCCCATCAGGACCACGATGGTGCCGCCCAGGCCCACCAGGTGGGTCAGTTCGGTGTCGTTGATCGGCGCGTGCCCGGAGATCACCGTGAACATCCGGGTGATCTCGCGGTGGGTGACGGGGATGCCCGCGGCGGCCGGCACGGCGATGGCGCTGGTCACCCCCGAGATCACGGTCACCGGTACACCGGCGGCGCGGCAGGCGATGACTTCTTCGCCACCCCGACCGAAGACGAACGGGTCGCCGCCTTTCAGGCGCACCACGGTGAGGCCGGCCAGAGCGGATGCCACCATCATCCGCTCAGCATCGCGCTGGGGGATCGCGTGGTGACCGGGAGCCTTGCCCACGTCGATATGCTCGGCGCCGGGCGCCCAGACGTCGAGCCTGTCCGTGGGGCCGAGCCGGTCGTAGTAGACGATGTCGGCCGCGTTCAGTGCCGCGAGCGCACCGACCGTGAGCAGGCTTTCCAGGCCGGGGCCGCCGCCGACGAGCGTGACCGACCCGACGGGCGCGGTCGACGCCGCGGTTTCCCGGCTCAGCCAGGTGCGGTGCCGCGCGCACGCCGCAGCGATCACGGCGTCGGTGGGCGGAGTGGTCTCCACGACGGCGACCAGGTCGACGGCGGCGATGAGCGCATCCCAGGCGCCGACCGACCGGGGAAACACCGGGGTGTGCACCCCGGGGGCCGGTCGGACCGCCGGCGAATGCGGGCCGGGTCCGGCCAGGTGGTACACGGTCGCGCCCGAGGCCAGGTACCGCGCAAGGACACGGCGTGCCGCGTGGGCCCCACCGACGACGAGGACCCGTTTCCCCGAGAAGTCGAGGCCGGCGGACACGGGCTACTCCACGCCGGTCGCCGAGGAAACCGGGATGTCGATGTCGTCCCGGCGAACCGGGATGGTGAGGCCGGCCAGGTGGACGGGGCCGGCGGCGCTGGTGCCGTCGCGTTCTTCAGGGCGGGCTGGACGCGGCTGGCCGCGTTCGATCACCTGAAGGAGCGACGGGTCGGGGGTGTCGGAGTTCACGAACGGCCGGAACCGGCGCAGGCGCTCGGGATCGGCCAGCGTGGCGGCCCACTCGTCTTCGTACACGTCGATGTGGGCGGCCATGGCCGCTTCGAGGTCATCGGCGATGCCCAGGGAATCGCTGCAGACGACGTCGCGGACGTGGTCGAATCCACCCTCGATGTCTTCCTGCCAGCGGGCGGTGCGCTGCACGCGGTCGGCGGTGCGGATGTAGTACATCAGGTAGCGGTCGATGTACTTGATCAGGGTTTCCTCGTCGAGGTCCTTGGCGAGCAGCACGGCGTGAACGGGCTGGAAGCCGCCGTTACCGCCGACGTAGAGGTTCCAGCCCAGCTCGGTGGCGATGACGCCGATGTCCTTGGCGCGGGCCTCGGCGCACTCGCGGGCGCAGCCGGAGACACCGATCTTGAACTTGTGCGGCGAGCGCAGGCCGCGGTAGCGGTTCTCCAGCGTGATCGCCAGCGCCACGGAATCCTGCACTCCGAAGCGGCACCAGGCCGATCCCACACACGACTTCGCCGTGCGCAGGCTCTTGCCGTAGGCCTGGCCGGACTCGAAACCGGCATCCACCAGGGTGCGCCAGATGTCGGGCAGCTGGTCGAGCCGGGCGCCGAACAGGGCGATCCGCTGGCCACCGGTGATCTTGGTGTACAGGTTGAATTCGGCGGCGACCTCGCCGATCGCGATGAGCTTCTCCGGGGTGATTTCGCCACCGGGAATGCGGGGGATAACCGAGTAGCTGCCGTCCTTCTGCATGTTGCCGAGGGCACGGTCGTTGGTGTCCTGCAGGCCGCCACGGCCGGCGTCCAGGATGTACGCGGAGGACTGCGAGGCCAGGATCGAGGCGATGGTGGGCTTGCAGACATCGCAGCCGAGGCCGGTGCCGAAGCGTTCCATGATCTGGTCGAACGAGGTGAGCTGCAGTACCCGCACCGACTCGAACAGTTCGCTGCGGCTGATCGAGATGTGCTCGCAGAGCGCCTTCGAGATTTCAAGGCCTGCGGCGGTCAGTTCGGTTTCGAGAACCTTCTTGAGCAGCGGCACGCACGAGCCGCACTGGGTGCCGGCCCGGGTGCAGGCCTTGAGTGCGCCGAGCTCGGTGACGGGGTCGCCGTGGTCGCCGCGGATGGCCGCGCGCACGGTGCCGAACGACACGTCGTTGCAGGAGCACAGCTGGGCGTCGTCGGGCATGTCGGAGCTGGACGGCAGCTCGGCGCCGGAGGCGGACAGGTACGCGCCGGGTTCGGCGGGCAGTTCGCGGCCGAGCAGCGGGCGCAGCGACAGGTACGGGGAGGCGTCGCCGACGAAGATGCCGCCGAGCAGGGTCTTGGCGTCGCTGGACACGACGACCTTCTGGTACAGGCCACGCGCGGGGTCGGCGTAGACGACCTCGAGGGCCCGGTCGCCGGTGCCGAAGGCGTCACCGAAGCTGGCCACCTCCACACCGGAGAGCTTGAGCTTGGTGGCGTCGTCGATGCCGGGGAACAGGGCCAGGCCGCCGTTGAGCCTGTCGGCCACGACCTCGGCCATAGCGTTCGCGGGAGCAACGAGTCCGATGCAGCGACCGTCGTAGCTGGCGACCTCGCCGATGGCCCAGATGCCGGGCACCGAGCTGGAGCAGTCGTCGCCGATCACGATGCCGCCGCGCGGGCCGATCTCCAGGCCCGCCGCGCGGGCGAGTTCGTCGCGGGCACGGATGCCGATGGACCAGACGATCAGGTCGGCGTTGATCTGCCGATCGTCGTCGAGGGTCAGCCCGAGCACCTGGCCGGTCTCGGCGACGAGGATCTCGGTGGGGCGGTGGCCGAGTTCGAGGTGGATGCCCTGGCCGTGGATGAGACGCCCGAGAGCCATGCCGGCACCCTGGTCGAGCTGGGTGGGCATCAGCCAGGTGGCGCCATCCACGATCGTGGTGTTGGCGCCGAGGCGCTGCACACCGCCGGCGGCCTCGAGCCCGAGCAGGCCGCCGCCGATCACGGTGACGTTCGCGGGCCGGCCGAACTTCGCCTTCAGGCGCGCGGTCTCGCTGACGAGGAAGTCCACGTCTTCGATGGTGCGGTAGACGACACCCTTGTCGCCACCGGGAACGGGCGGAACGAAGGCGCTCGAACCCGTCGCGAACACCAGGTCGTCGTAGATCAGGGCGTCACCGTTGTCGAGGGTGACGGTCCGGGCCGCGGGGTCCACGGCGGTGACGCGGCTGCCGCCGCGGTAGCGCACGGTCTCGGACTGCCAGAACACCGGGTCGCCCAGGGTGAGGTCCTCCGGACCGTTCAGGCGGTGCGAGAGGGAAACCCTGTCGTAGGGCAGGTGGATTTCCTCGCCGATGACGGTGATGTCGACGGGCCGGGCGGAATGGCCATCCGCGACGGTGCGGGCGACCATGGCCTCGGTGAACCGGTGCGCGGCGGGGCCGCCTCCGATCACGATGACGCGGCGCACGCCGTCCGATTCGCTGGTCGTCGGCAGGGGAGTGTTCAGTGTCATTACGGCATCTCTCGGGTAAATCAGGCCGCATAATCCCGACGGCGTCGTCCGCCGTCGCGCCGACCTCATGGCGTCCCTCAAGTAAGTCACATCCGCGCGCGCTAAAAGAGGGTACTTGGTCCCGAAGATCACGACCCCGGCTTGGGTAATCTGAGGGGGTGCCGAACGCATTCACTGGCCCGGCGCCGGAATTGAGGACATCATGCTGACCACTGAAAGCACCACCGCGCCGCGGAGCGCCGACGCCACCACCGGATGGGCGACAGTCTGCGAACTCTCCCAGCTCGAACCCCTGTGGGCAGAAGCGGCCATCGTCGACGGCGAGCAGCTCGCGCTGGTGCGGATGCCCGACGGAACCGTGTACGCCGTCTCCAACCGGGACCCCGCGACCGGCTCGTTCGTGATGTGCCGCGGAATCGTCGGCTCGCACGGGGACCGGGTGACGTTGGCCTCGCCGCTGCACAAGCAGGTCTACGACCTGGCCACCGGCGAGTGCTTCACCTCCGCCGACTTCACGCTGCCCACCTTCGAGACCAGGGTCGAATCCGGCTCGGTGCAGGCGCGGCTGGCCCCGGACGCCTCGGCCAGCGCCGCGGCGTGATGAGCGACGCACCCCAGCGCGATACAGCGCCGCTCCTGCTCCTCGCCTCGCACGGCTCCCGGGATCCCGCTGCCCAGCGCGCGGTGCTGGCCCTCGTCGACGCGGTGACCCTGGCGCTGACCACAATCAGCCCGGCCACCCCGGTGGCGGCCGGTTTCATCGATGTGCAGCAGCCGGATGTGCCGCAGTGCCTCGCCGAGGCCGACCCCGGCCGGTCCGCCGTCATCGTGCCGCTGCTGGTGTCCGCCGGGTACCACGTGAAGTTCGACCTCGCCAACGCCGTCGCCCAGGCCCAGCCGCGTCAGGTCGGCGTGACCGCGGCGCTCGGACCCGACAGCCGGCTGACCGGCATCCTCGCCGACCGGCTGGCCCAGAGCGGCCTGCGCGCGGAAGACCGAGTGATCCTCGCCGCCGCGGGATCGAGCGACGCGGACGCCGTGGCCGACTGCCGCACAGCGGGCGAGCAGCTCGCCGCCCTCCTGGGCCGACCGGTCACCGTCGCCTTCATCGCCGCCGCAACGCCGAGCCTGGTGGATGCCGTGGCCGCCGTGCGCAGTGAGTCACCGGATGCCCGCGTGGTCGTCGCGAGCTATCTGCTGGCACCGGGAACCTTCGCCAGGTGGTCGCAGGACGCCGGCGCGGACCTGGTCAGCGCGACCCTTCTCGTCGAAGGTGAGGAGCCCCCGGCCGCACTCGTCGACGTGGTGGTGGACCGGTACCTGAGCGGCGTGCGCGCGCTCTGACGCCGGGCGCGTCGGCAGCCGGCGGGCTTAAACCTCGAGGCCGTCGCGGATGACCGTCTGCCCGGTCGGCCATTCGCTGAACGGCGCCGCCACCGGGAGCACCATCGCGGGGCCGGTGAAGGTCTCCGGGCGCATCCGGGTGTCGATCATGCGGGTCACCTGTCCGGGCGACTGCCGCCAGCCGCCACCGGCGTAATAGGCGACGAGCTCGGGAGCGCAGGTGAGGTAGCCGAACGGCAGCCCCTGACCGGTCAGGGCCGCGGCGGCCTCGGCGAGCAGCCGGCGGCCGAGGCCGGTGCCCTGGTAGTCGGGATCGACGCCGACCAGTCCCACATCGCCGACCAGCTGCGACCCGCCGGACTCGAGGCGCAGCATCCGCCGCACGAAGCCGAGGTGGGCGACCGGCCGGCCGTCGTGGTAACCGATCACGCGGGCCTCCGGGCGGGCGCCCATCCAGCTCCGGGTGCCGGTGAAGGTGGCGTGGTCCTCGGGGTAGTAGCGCGCGAACAGGGCCGCCAGGGCGGTGTGGTCGTCGGCCGAGAGATCGGCCTCCCAGCGCAGGGTCCATTCGATGTCAGCCATCCGGTCAGCCTAACCGCCGGCGCAGGCCAGGCCGCCGGAGTGCCGGCTCAGCCGGCCGCCGCCGCGTGCTCGGCCTGCACCTGCGCTGCCCGGGCGCGCAGCGCCTCGACGACGGTGCGCACGGCCAGGCGCTCGGCGCGGTCGGGCCGCATCAGCGCCACGATCTGCCGTTCGGCGTCGAGTCCCCGCAGCGGCTTGAGCACCATCCGGCCCGGCTGGTCGCCGCTGGAGGTGTACCGGGGGACGAGGGCGATGCCGAGCCCGGCCATGATGAACGATTCGATCAGCCGCATGTCCGCGAACCGTTGGGTGACCCGGGCGCGGCTGCCGGTCTGCAGTTCGATATCGTGCAGGATGCGTCCGAACGGGTAACCGAGGGGCACGCCGATCCAGGTCTCACCGACCACGTCGCTCGCGCCCAGCGACACCCGGCCGGCCAGCCTGTGTCCGGTCGGCAGGCCGACGTCGAGAGGTTCGGTCATCAGGGGCACCGAGGTGAGGCCGCGCCCGCCCCAGGTGTGCTGCCCGCGCATGCTGTGGGCGAGCACGATGTCGTATTCGCTCGTGAGTGCGGGAAAGTCGCTGAGCTCCGGGTCCATGTCCGTGCAGTGCACCGCGAGGCCGTCGTGGTCGGCCAGGTCCTGCAGCGCGCCGGGCAGCAGCATCTGTCCGGCGGTGGGGAACGTGACCAGGCTCACGTCGCCGGTGGCCCGGTTGCGGAAGGTGTCCCAGACGGCTGTGGCGCGCTCCAGCGCCACCGCGATATCCGTCGCGCTCGCGGCCAGCGCGCGGCCGGCGTCGGTGAGCACAAGCCCGCGCCCGCTGCGTTCGGTGAGGGGCAGGCCGGCCTCGCGTTCGAGGACCTTGAGCTGCTGCGAAACAGCAGACGGGGTGCGGTGGGTGGCCCGCGCAACGGCGGTCACGCTGCCGCGTTCGGCCAGCTCGCGGAGCAGTTCGAGGCGCTGAACATCCATGAAGCCAGACTACATAGTCATTGCTAAACAATGTGATTGTGCTGAATGGTTGTTGGTGGTCAGATAAAGACGTCGGTTACCGGGCAGCAGCCCGCGTGACACGGCCATCCACTTCCCTCGAAAGGCACGACCGTGTTCGTTTTCATGCTCCTCATCTCCCTTGTTGCCGTAGGCGCCGTCGTCGGCACCGTCGTTGCCGTGAACAAGGATGGCTACGGTCGTGTTCCCGTGCGGAAGTTCGTTCGCAGCTTCTGATCACCCCGGCCGGTGCACGCCCGAATCGTGCACCGGGCGCGCGGGCGCGTGTTGGCCTAAAGTAGCCCTGTGATGGATACCCGCAGAAAACTCATCGACTACATCTCGGCCGACGCCGTCTTCCACGGTGACTTCACCCTCACCAGCGGCAAGAAGGCCACGTACTACGTGGATCTCCGCAAGGTCAGCCTCGACCACAGGGTCGCCCCGCTGATCGGCCAGGTCATGATCGATCTCATCAAGGACATCCCGGATGTCGTGGCCGTCGGCGGCATGACCATGGGCGCCGACCCCGTCGCCACCGCGATCCTGCACCAGGGCGCCGCCCGCGGGCTGGCCTACGACGCCTTCGTCGTTCGCAAGGAACCCAAGGACCACGGCCGCGGCCGCCAGGTCGAGGGCCCCGACCTCGCCGGGAAGCGGGTCATCGTCCTCGAAGACACGTCCACCACCGGTGGCTCACCGCTCGCCGCCATCGAGGCGCTGCTCAAGGTGGGCGCCATCATCGCCGGCGTCGCCGTGGTCGTTGACCGCAGCACCGGGGCCCGCGAAATCATCGAAGAGGCCGGCTACCCGTACTACGCGGCCATCGGACTCGAGGACCTGGGACTGAGCTGATGCCCGAGCAGCAGGGCGGTAACGACGACAAGGACCTCGGCCTGGACTGGCTCGCGGCTCAGCTGAACGCCGACGACAGCGAGGCTGCCGCCGAGCCCGACGACGAGGCCGCCGACGAGGCTGCCGCCGGTACCGAGGCGGATGCGCGGCCCGACTCTGCCCCGACCGTCGCCCTCCCCGTCGCGCCCGTTGTCGTTCCGCCGGTCGCGCAACCCGACGCGCCGCCCGCAGACCGGCCCGCCGCACCGCCGCGGCCCGCTGCGCAGGTTCCATCCCCGGATTCCGCGTCGGCCGACGGAGACACCGCGCCTGCCGCCACCACCCCGGCGCCGTCCGGCGGGTTCCGCTGGGGCCTCACCCCGACCATCGAGCCCGATCCGGCCGTTGACGCCGCGCGACGCACCCCGCCGGCCCAGGCCGCCCCCGCGACTCCGGTCATCCCCGCCGCCGCGCCGCCCGCCGCCGCGCCGCCCGCCGCCGCGGCCCCGCCCGCCCGTCCCGCATCCGCGCCGCGGGCCGCCGCACCGCCACCCACCGTTACGCCGGCTGCCCCGGTGCCCGCTGCCCCGGCACCTGCTGTCCCGGCACCTGCTGCCGACCCGGAGCACACTCAGCCCCTCACCAAGACGCCGGCTCCGCCGCGGCGCACTCCCGCCGACCTCGAAGCGGCACCCTGGTGGACGACCCCGGCACAGTCCCGGCTGGTGCCCACCGCCGAAGAGGAAACGGCCGCTCTCGGTCGGCGCACGCCGGCCACCCCGCCGAGCCCACTGGACACCGGCGTCGCACCGCGCACCACCGACTCCGCCACCGCGCCAGTCTCTCGGCACGCCGCTCACGTGCCACTCCCCGAACCGGCACCGGCCGCGCTCCCCGTGTCCGCCGCGACCGCGGCCGCGGCCACCGGTGCAGCCACGGCAGCGCCCGGCCACGACGCCCACGCCGCTCCGGCCCCGTCCGCCGACGAACCCGGTCCCCGTCGCCGCGGTCCGGCCGACGGCGAGCCGCCGCGCCGCCCCTCCAAGCGAGACCTGCTCTGGGTCGGGGGTGCCGTGGTCGCGGTGCTCGTGATCATCGGACTGTTCTTCCTGGGCCAGAGCCTGGGTGACACCCCGGCGGCCGCTCCCACCGAATCTGCCTCAGCGGAGCCGGGCGCCACCACGGAGCCCACGACCGCCCCGGAGCCCGCCGCCCCGGGCCCGCAGCCGGCCGGCGTGCACGCCTGGAACACCCTGTTCGGCACCGAGTGCCTCGAACCGTACACGTCGCCCTGGGACGAAGAATTCACCGTCGTCGACTGCGCCACCCCGCACACGGGCCAGCTGGTCTACCGCGGCATCCTCGAGGGCGACAGCGGTTCCCCGTTCCCCGGTGAGCAGGCGTTCGCCGACCAGATCAACGTTCTCTGCAGCGCCCCCGGCGTGATCGACTTCGAAACCGCCGGCGCCTACGGCGATGTGCAGCTGCAAGGCAGTTATCCGGTGACCGCCGAGCAGTGGGACGCCGGCGAGAGGTACTTCTACTGCTTCGCGAGCCGGTCCTCGGGCGAGCCGCTCACCGCGAGCCTGGCCCCGGTCGCCTAACGGCGCCGTAGCCACTCCGCACACACAGAAAGCCGGGCCCGAGGGCCCGGCTTTCCGTGTCACCGCGGTGCGCGGGCGGCTAGATTTCGTCGGACTCGACAGGTCCGGCGGCGAGCAGCTGGTGCACGCCGTCGAGGATCTCGTCGGGGCGGAAGGGGTAGCGGGCGATCTCGGCGGGGTCGCTGATGCCGGTGAGCACCAGAACCGTGTGCAGACCGGCCTCGATGCCGGCGACGATGTCGGTGTCCATCCGGTCGCCGATCATGCCGGTGTTCTCCGAGTGCGCGCCGATGCGGTTCATCGCCGAGCGGAACATCATCGGATTGGGCTTGCCCACGACGTAGGGCTCCATGCCGGTGGCCTTGGTGATCAGCGCGGCGATCGCGCCGGTGGCCGGCATCGGTCCCTCGGCGCTGGGGCCGGTCGCATCCGGGTTGGTCACGATGAACCGGGCGCCCTTGAGCAGCAGCCGGATGGCCTTGGTGATGGCCTCAAAGGAGTAGTTGCGGGTCTCACCCACGACCACGTAGTCGGGGTTGGTCTCGGTCATGATGAAGCCGGCCTCGTGCAGCGCAGTGGTGAGCCCGACCTCGCCGATCACGAATGCCGTGCCGCCGGGGCTCTGCTGCTTGAGGAAGTCCGCCGTGGCCAGCGCGGAGGTCCAGATGCGTTCCTCGGGCACGTTCAGCCCCGAGGAGCGCAGGCGGGCCGACAGGTCGCGCGGCGTGAAGATGGAGTTGTTCGTCAGCACCAGGAACGGTGTACCGGCATCGGTCCACTGCTGCAGCAGTTCGGCAGCGCCGGGCAGGGCCTGGTTTTCATGAACCAGGACGCCGTCCATGTCGGTGAGCCAGCATTCGATCTCGTCACGGGTTCTCATGACTCGCTCCTTCTTGTGGGACGAACTGGGCGCAACCAGGGGGACAGGCTGCCGTCTCCAGACTATCGGGGAGAGGTTTGCCGGCGGCACCCCGCCGCTGCCCTCGGCGGCGCGGTGCGCCCGGTCAGCGCGTGAGCCAGATGGCGCCGGCGGCGTCCGGGGCGAGCGGGTGCAGCTCCCCGTCGGGCAGCCGCACACTGTTTGCGTCGACCACATCCAGCCGGCTGCCGGGGCCGATGCCCGCGTCGGCCAGGGCGCGCAGGATGCCCGGATCGCGATCACTGACCCGCAGCACGGTTCCGGCGTGGCCGGGCGCCGCATCCGCGAGCAGGACCGCCGGCACCCGCGCGCTGGAGCCGTCGGCGGCGGGGATGGGATCGCCGTGCGGGTCGGCCGCCGGGTGGCCCAGATGGGCGTCGATGGCCTCGAGCAGCCGGTCGGAGATCGCGTGCTCGAGCACCTCCGCCTCGTCGTGCACCTCGTCCCAGGTGTAGCCGAGCTCCCGCACCAGCCACGTCTCGATCAGCCGGTGCCGGCGCACCACGGCCGTGGCGCGCATCCGCCCGGCTGCGGTGAGGGTGAGCGGGCCGTACGGGACGTGGGCGATGAACCCGTCGGCAGCGAGCTTCTTCACCATCTCGGTCACCGACGACGGAGCGATGCCCAGCCGGGTGGCCAGGACCCGGGGTGTGATCGGCGCCGGCTGCCACTCGGTGTGCGCGTAGATCGTCTTGAGGTAGTCCTCGGCGGCCGGTGTGGTGGGTTTCATGACCACCTCGGGGTAGCTGGCCGGTTCATGCGGCGGTGAAGACGAGCACGAGGAGCACGGCGTTGAGGGACACCAGGAGCACCGCGGCCACGGCGCCCGCGGCCGTGGTGAACCAGCGGTTGGCGAAGTCGCCGAGCAGGCCGCGCTGCGCCGTGAGCCACACCAACGGGATCAGGGCGAACGGGATGCCGAACGACAACACCACCTGGCTCAGCACCAGAGCCTGGGTGGGATCGAATCCCACGCCGAGGATCACAAGCGCCGGGATGAGGGTGACGATGCGGCGCAGCAGCAGGGGCACCCGCAGCTTGAGCAGGCCGTGCATGATCTCGGCTCCGGCGTAGGCGCCCACCGAGGTGGAGGCGAGACCGGAGGCCAGCAGCCCGATCGCGAACACCGTCGCGACCACCGGGCCGAGCGTGCTCTGCAGGGCAGCGTAGGCACCCTCGAGCGAGTCTGTGCCCGGCACTCCCTGCAGGGCCGAGGCCGCGAGCAGCAGAATGGCGAGGTTGACGGTGCCGGCGATGGCCATGGCGATGGTGACATCCCACTTCGTCGCCCAGAGCAGGCGTCGGGTGGCGGCCGGTCCCTCCTGCATCGGGAACCTGTCGCGGGTGAGCGCGGAGTGCGCGTAGATGGCGTGCGGCATGATCGTGGCACCGAGGATCGACGCCGCCAGCAGCACCGAGTCCGCGCCCTCGAAGCGCGGCACCAGACCGTCGAGAACCGAACCGGCGTCCGGCGGCGCGAAGAAGACCCCGGCGGCGAAGCCCACCGTGATGATCAGAAGCAGGGCCACGATGACCCGCTCGAAAACGCGCGGGCCGCGTCGGGTCTGCACGGTGAGCACGATCATCGAGATGACACCGGTGATCACACCGCCGGCCAGCAGCGGCAGCCCGAAGAGCAGGTTGAGGGCCACGGCGCCGCCGATGATCTCGGCCAGGTCGGTGGCCATGGCCACGAGCTCGGCCTGCACCCAGTAGAGCCGACGGGCGGTCGGCCGCCGCAGTCGCACCCCGAGGATCTCCGGCAGGCTGGTGCCGGTGACGATGCCCAGCTTCGCCGACAGGTACTGGATCAGCCAGGCCATCAGGTTGCCGGCCACGACCACCCAGACCAACAGGTACCCGTACCGGGCGCCCGCGGTCATATTGCTGGCCACGTTGCCCGGGTCCAGATAGGCCACGCCGGCCACGAGCGCGGGTCCGAGCAGCCAGAGCAGCCGGGTGGAGGCCACCGAGTTCAGCGCGGGAGGGGCGGCGGGTTCCGCCACGGTCGCGGTCGCTGCAGGGTCAGATTGAGGCATGCCTAAATCGTAGTGAGTATTTAGGCGTGCCGAAACCCCCTCGGTGCGGATGCCGCGTGCCCGGCGGCCCCGCCGACGGAATCAGTCGCCGATGACGAGGACGAGACCGCTCGGGCTGTTCGCCTGGGCGAGGAAAGTGCTGATCCGGTCCCGGTCGAGGGGGTGTGCGCGGGCGGTGCGATAGTGAAACTGCACGCTGATGCCCGGCGTCAACCAGATCGTGGTGCGACTCTCCCCGGTCTTGGCTGGATAGCCCCAGCTGAAGTAGAAGGACTGCTGGAGGCGGAACTTGGCGCCCACCACCGCCTGGAGGTGGCTGAGGAGAAGGTCGTCCAGGATCACGGTCAGGGTGGAGTCGTAGACGAACCGCCCCACGCTCAGGTCCTCGCCCGCTGCCGGCGCAGCACAGGGCGCGTGAGCAAGATCGGTCCATGGTCCATCGCGACGCCCCCCGGGTCGTATGCTGGTGCCGGCTGCACGGTCGCCCGCCAGAATCAGGTTCTCACTGTACCGAGAGGCGTGCGGGCCCGGTCAGTCCCCAGTCCGGGGCATCAGCCGGGGGAGTGGGCTACTCGCGCACGTCCTCGGGCAGTTCGACGGCGGGCACGGCGGCCTTGCCGCGGGTGCGCAGGGCCTCGCGCCCCGCCTTGTACAGCTCGGAGAGGATCGGGATGCCCGAGAGCAGCACGATGCCGATGATGAAGTACTCGGAGTAGTCGGCGACGAACTGGATCTGCCCGAGCAGGAAGCCCACCATGGTGAGGCCGACGCCCCAGGCGAACGCGCCGATCAGGTTGAAGGTCACGAAGGTGCGGTAGCTCATCTTGCCGACGCCGGCGGCGAGGGGCACGAAGGCGCGGAAGACGGGCAGGAAGCGCGCGATGATGACGGCCTTGCCACCGTGCTTGGCGAAGAACGCGTTGGTGCGTTCGACGTTCTTCGGGTTGAAGAACCGGTTCTGCTCGCGGGCGAAAACGGCCGGTCCGGCCTTGCGCCCCACGCCGTAGGCCAGCTGGTCACCCGCGAACGCGGCGACGAAGATGATCGCACAGGTCACGAAGATGGGGAACGGCACGTCGCCGGTGGCGGTGAGCAGCCCCACCGTGAAGAGTAGGGAGTCGCCCGGCAGGAACGACAGCACGATGAAGCCGGTCTCGACGAACACCACGGCGGCGACGCCCAACAGCACGAACGATCCGAACCAACCGATCAGCCACTCGGAGTCGAGGAAGTCGATGCCGAAGAGTGTGGGATGCATGGAACTGCCTTCCGGTCGGGGTCATGAGTGCGGTCTCGATCGGATGGCGCCGGCGCGAAGACGCGGCCGAAACCGCCGCGGCTGCCGACTGTTGCGCACCCTGACCCCCAGGGTAGCGAACCCGAGGTGAACGGAAGCTGGGTGCTGCTACGGGCGGTCCTCAGTCGGAGGGGGTGGTCGAGGCGGCCGCGGTGCCGTCCAGCGCTGCACGCACGAGATCGAGGGCGGCGTCGCGGGTCAGGCCCAACTCGGCTGCGCGGCGCGCGTAGGCCTGGGCCGCATCCGCTGCCGGGCCTGGCGTCGTGACACCGGCGATCACGGATCCGTTGCGACCGCGGGTTTCGATCACTCCGTCGCGTTCGAGCTCGCGGTAGCTGCGCGCCACCGTGTTGGGCGCGATGCCCAGGTCGTCGGCCAGGCGTCGCACAGTGGGCAGCTGCGCGCCGGGCTTCAGGTCGCCGGCACGCACGGCCGCGACGATCTGGGATCGAATCTGTTCGTATGGGGCGACGCCGGAGTCGGGATCGATGACGAGCATCATGTCGGAGAGCCGGCCGCTCGGTCGGCCCACAGCCGACGCCAGTAGTACTGCTGGGGCTTCGAGGTGATATCGAGAAGGAGAACTGTGAGGGCCGCGCCGCTCAGTAGGACCAGAAGAACCAGGCCCACGAGGGCCGCGGTCGCACCGCCGCCCTGGTAGTCGGAGAGGGAGCCGATGTCGAGGAAGGTGCCCAGGATCGATACGAAGCCCAGCGTGACGGGCACGGCGTGCAGGTCGCGCAGGGCCTGCGAGCGCAGGCCGTCGTTCCAGGCCAGATCGGTGGCGGATGCCGCCGGCTGGCCGCGATCGAGGATGCGGCGGGACAGCACCTCCGACACCAGCAGCCCGGCGATCGAGGCGTAGGCGAGCCAGGCGCCGGCCGACCCCCAGATGTAGGTGGAGGAGAGGCGCGCGTCGCCGAGCGCCCCGACACTGAAGGCGATCCATGCGGCGAGGACGGCCAAGAGGGCGAGGGCGGGCAACACTCGTCCGCTCCAGCGCTCCAGTGGAGGCACATAGTCGGCGTAGCCGGGAGTGCATGACCGGGCGATGCGTGGCCCGGTGAGCGGCGTGAACGCGCTCGCCGAGGACGCAAGTGCCGCGCCGACGGCGCTGCCGACGCCCAGGCCGCCGAAGATTAGCACGGGCACGTAGCCGGCGTTGAAGCCGCCGGGGAGGAGCAGGGCAGTGATGACCGCGAGCACGATGCCGGTGAGGCCGCCGGTCATGAGCGCGCCCTCTCGGCGGATGAGCTGGCTCACGATGCGTTCGGCGGTGGCGACCGGCACGGCGACGCCCAGCCGGCGCGCGTACTTGTCCAGCTCGCGCGCCCGTTTGGTGGGCTTGCTCGAACTCAGCGGCGCGAAGGAACACGCAATGGCAATGGCACAACACACGAACACGTACGACATACGCGCCTCCATCTCCCGGGGCGGAGGGTCAGCATCCGCCTTTCGTAGCAATACAACCAATGTAGCAGTACAAAACCGTGGAATGCCACCGGCGCTGGACCACCGGCCGGCGGGATACGGTGGTGCAGTGCCAGAACCGTTGAACCCCACGCCAGAGCTGTCCACCAATGGGGTCGGCCCGTGGGTCGGGGAATGGCCGGAGGAGCCGTACTACGACCGGGAGCTACTCGAACGCGGCGACACCCGCAACGTGATCGACCGGTACCGGTACTGGTCGATGCCGGCGATCGTCGCCGACCTCGACGAGAAGCGCAACCCGTTCCACGTGGCCATCGAGAACTGGCAGCACGACATGAACATCGGCTCCATCGTGCGCAGCGCCAATGCGTTCGGCGCCGACACCGTGCACATCATCGGCCGCAAGCGGTGGAACAAGCGCGGCGCCATGGTGACCGACCGCTACCAGCACGTGCTGCACCACCCGGATGTGGCGGCGTTCGTCGAGTGGGCCCGCACCGAGAATCTGCCGATCATCGCCATCGACAACCTTCCCGGCAGTGTGATCATGGAGACCTTCAGCTTCCCCGAGCGCTGTGTGCTCCTGTTCGGCCAGGAGGGTCCCGGCCTCTCGCCGGAGGCTGTGGCCGCCGGTGACGCCCTGGTGGAAATCAGCCAGTTCGGCTCGACGCGCTCGATGAACGCTTCCGCGGCGGCCGCGGTCACGATGCACGCCTGGATTCTGCAGCACAAATTCTGAGTGCATTTGTCCCTGGAGATTCCGGTCCCGCCGATGTGGAGGGGGCACGTGCGGCGCCTGCGCATGCGCCTTCGATTTTTGCCTCCGCGTCGGTCGTGCACGGATATTGGTGGTATTTGAGCGCACGTGCTTTCAGCCTCGTTAGTGTGGAGGCACATCGAGCAAAGGGGCAATCATGCGCTACCCACGGAGAGCCGCTCTGGTTCTGGGACTTGTTGCGACACTGACGGGCTGCGCCACCACATCGGCGCAGACGGGGGAAGGGACTCCGCCGCCCGTGAATGATGTCACGCCGGAACCGGTGTCCACCTCCGAACCATCGCGCCTGGTCATCTCAAGCACCGACATGCAGATCGTCCTGGAGGATGGGACTGTCGCCGAGACAATTGCCTATTTCGACCCGATGGTTCCAGCGGTGGAGAAGATCACTGAACTTTTCGGGTCCCCGCCGAGGGTGGACGCGACGGATGGGCCCGACGCGACTGACTACGAGTGGCCGGGATTTCGATTGGACTCCGATGGCCCAGCGATTGAACCCCTGCGCCCAGAGATTTTCGTGACCGTATCCGTCGCCGAGATTAATGACATCCAGCTGGAAACAACCGACGAACACCAGGTCGGGGACGACTTACGGCCCCTTGCGGATGCTCACCCGGAAGACTCGAGCGTGTACCCGCTTGAAAGCGGTGAGGAGTTGTCCGTGAAGATCCTGTCTGTTCCCGTAGAGACGGGTGATGCCGACCGGGCTTTCCGCACCGGTCTCAGCGCGGACCCTGCAGATGGTGTGATCAGGCAGATTCATGCACCGGAAAAGAACTTCGAGTAAGCCGCCGTCCCTCAATTTTCATCGACAGGCGACTGGGCCGTGTGCCACTATGAGGTCAAAGGGGGGAAGTCCATGAAGGATTCTTATGACCTTGGATTGAAAAATCCGAGTCGAAGATCATTACTCGTTACTGCTCTTGCCGTTTCAGTCGGTGCCGGAATCAGCCTCATCGGTGGTGGGCCGGCCTTGGCCGATGAAATGGTTGCATTCGCGGACAGGCCGAAATGTATCGCATGACGGACGCCGGCGGTCCCCAGGCAGGTGAACGAGTCCAATGACCAGTATCTTGAACAACTTCGCATTCCCGGTGATCTCTGACGACAATCGAGACCCCTATGTGTCCTGGCAGCATCACCTGGATCGCGGTTCAGCCGGAGGCGTAGACCTGGCCTACCCGAGCGGCTCTGCTGTACGGGCCAATGCAAATGGGGTTGTGGCCAATGTCTCGTGGTTCGGAAGTGGCGGCCACACAGCTCGACTGCAGCTTGATGACGGCAGGTACATCGAGTACATGCATCTTGCCAGTTTTTCCGTATCGAACGGCCAATCGGTCTCATCCGGTACTCAGATCGGTGTGTCCGGAGCCTCCGGGCAGGGCGATTTGAATTACTACGCGCCGCACCTGCACGTGCATATGTACATCGGCAGCACACGAGTCAACATTTACGACCACTTCACCACGGCGCGACCACGAGAGGAAGATGCAAAAATGGCACAGTACTATCTCAGGAGTACTACCGGGCAGATCGGTCGCTTTGGAGGAGGCGTAACTGTCTTCGGTACCCTTGACGCCTACAACAAGCACCGTACGGTTGTTGGGCTCTGGAATGCGGCCAACCCCAACTTCAAGCAGGTCACGCCCCCACCAGCAACCGCTGGCAGCATCATCGGCCTTGACGACTACGGCTGGTCCGTTCAGGTCGCTGCCCACGGCGGCATCGTCGGCTGAGCACGCATCCGATTCACGGACGCCGTCGGCGCCGGGCACCCAGCCCGGCACCGGCGGCGTTTTTCGCCATCGGGGCGAGGCCACACGAACAAATACTGACCCGTCCGGCCCGGCCGAGGGCTAGCGTGGAGTCATGACTGCGATCACCGACGATCTCCCTGCCAGACTCCTGCACGAAGCCCACGAGGGATGGCGCGCCATCCTCGCCGGCAAGGGCGGTGACTACTACCAGCGCACCATGACCGGGGACGGTCTGCTGATTCTGCCGGGGAAGGTGCTCGGCCGCGACGACGTGCGCGCCGCGTTCAAGGCCGCCGCTCCGCTGGACCGGTACGAACTGCACGAGCCGGCCGTCATCCGGTTGGGCGAGCACGCGGGCGTGCTGGTCTACAGGTCCACGGCCTGGCGAGGCGACACCGCGACCGAGCTGCAGATGTCCACCACGTACCTCTTCGACGAGAACAACGGCGGTTGGGCGATCGCGGCGCACCAGGAGTCGCCGGTCTAGGCATCCCCTTCGCCGCACCCCGTATGGCCCATCGCGCCCCCTATAGCGGGCGCGATGGGCCATAACTGGTGCGGCGACGACCTCCGGCGTCGCCGAGAGGAGCGATCAATGGCCGGTCTCGGCGGCACGCTCGCCGGTGAGCGCCGAAACCGGAACCGGGCAGGCGTCGCCGCGCCACGCCTCGAGGCCCTCCTTCGCCGCGAAGCCGGCAATCACCAGCGCCGCGACCGAGTCCGCCCAGGCCCAGCCGAGCAGTGAGTTGAGCAGCAACCCGGCCAGCAGCGCGGCGGAGAGGTAGCTGCAGAGCAGGGTCTGCTTCGAGTCGGCGACGGCGGATGCCGAGCCGAGTTCCCGGCCGGTGCGACGCTCGAACCAGCTCAAGACCGGCATGATCGCCAGGCTCACCGCGGCCAAGGCGATCCCCACCTGGCTGTGCTCGGCCTCGCGCACCCCGAAGAGCGAGAGGCCGGCATCCACGCTCACGTAGGCCGCCAGCGCGAAGAAGGAGACGGCGATCACCCGAAGGGCCACCCGCTCGCGCTTCTCCGGGTCCGGTGCGGCGAACTGCCAGGCGATCGCCGCCGCCGAGAGCACCTCGACGATCGAGTCGAGGCCGAAGCCGACCAGTGCGGCGGAGGAGGCGACGGTGCCGGCGGCCAGGGCGATGCCCGCCTCGATCACGTTGTAGCTGATGGTGATCGCCACCACCAGTCGGATGCGGCGCTGCAGCACGCGGCGACGGATCGGGTCGAGTGACGATGCCGTGTTCGCGGCGGTCATGCGGGGGTATCGCAGCAGCCGGGAACGTCGCAGTCGGTTTCGGTGCAGGGCTCGCCGTCGTCGACGGCGAGCACCACCTCGACGAGGGCCGCGAGCGCGCGGGTCAGGTGCGGGTCGGCGATCTCGTACCGGGTTTGCCGGCCCTCTGGGACCGCGGCCACGATGCCGCAGCCGCGCAGGCAGCTCAGGTGGTTGGAGACGTTCGACCGGGTGAGGTTGAGCGACCGGGCGATCCGGGCAGGGTAGCCGGGCGCCTCGAGCAGGCTCAGCAGGATGCGGGACCGGGTGGGGTCGGCCATCGCACGACCCAGGCGATTCATGACGTCGAGGTGGCTCGCAATGGTCAGCATCGACTGACCATACGGCGCCGGGTGACCTATCGCCAAGCCCGACCCCGAACGTCGGGACTTAACTTGCACTGTGTGTCCGATGATGCAAAACTGCACTCTATGTTAGAAAGTGCAACCACTTCCCGTGTTGAGCGACGGATGCGTAAAACCGCCGCCAATCTCACGGCGGTGTCGCGTCGGCTCACGGCCGAGCGCGGCCTGGCCGGTTTCACGATCGAGGAGGTGTGCTCCGCCGTCGACGTGTCCCGGCGCACCTTCTTCAACTACTTCGCCAGCAAAGAAGACGCCGTCATCGGGGTCAATCCCGACGACGAGTACCGACTCTTCGCCGAAAAGTTCCTGGCCCGCGGAGCGGGCGAGTGGCCGCAGGTGCTCAACGACCTGATCGACCTGGCCATCCAGCACATTGAATCCGATGAGATGGACCCCCGGGAGCACAGCGACCTGATGGTGGCCCTGGAACGTGAGCCGCGCTTGCTGGCCCGTTTCATCGGCCTGTCCAGGGACCGCGACCGCCAGCTCCGCGGCCTCATCGTCGAGAGGCAAGGCGTCGACGGCGACGATCCGCGTGCTGCGGCGATCGTGAGCATCGTCGGCTCGCTCATGAAATCCACCGCCGACACCTTCGTCGATCCGGCGAATGACCAAGACTTCGCCGTCATCCTCTCTTCTTCGCTCGCCGCCATGCGCCTCGTCCTGGCCGTCCCCACCTCCTGAAAGGCAACATCTTCGTGACCACCACCTCCGAGGCGCCGCTCCTCCTCACCAAACGGCGAATCTGGATCATCTTCGGCGCCCTGATCGCCGGCATGCTCCTGTCCAGCCTCGACCAGACCATCGTCTCCACCGCGATGCCCACCATCGTCGGCCAGCTCGGCGGCGTGGAGCACCAGGTCTGGCTCACCACGGCCTACCTGCTCGCGACGACCATCGTGATGCCCGTCTACGGCAAGTTCGGTGACGTGCTCGGCCGTCGCAACCTGTTCCTGATCGCGATCGCGCTGTTCACCATCGCCTCGGTGGGCTGTGCCTTCGCCGGCGACTTCACCCAGCTGGTGGTCTGGCGTGCCGTGCAGGGCCTCGGTGGTGGCGGAATGATGATCCTCTCCCAGGCGATCATCGCCGACATCGTGCCCGCCTCCGAGCGCGGCAAGTACCTCGGCCCGCTCGGCGCCGTCTTCGGCCTCTCCGCCGTCGGCGGCCCGCTCCTGGGCGGTTTCTTCGTGGACCACCTCACCTGGCAGTGGGCGTTCTACATCAACATCCCCGTCGGCATCGCGGCATTCGCGATCGCCTGGTTCGCCCTGCGGCTGCCGAGCAAGAAGGCCACCCAGCCGATCGACATCCTCGGCGTCATCTTCCTGTCGGCCTTCACGACCTGCCTGATCTTCTTCACCGACTTCGGCGGCAACGCCGACCACGGTTGGGAAGCGATCGAGACCTGGCTCTTCGGCGCCGGCATGCTGCTCGCGGCCATCCTGTTCGTCCTCACTGAGGCGAAGGCGAAAGACCCGATCATCCCGCTGTCGCTGTTCAAGAACCCGACGTTTGTCAACGCGACCCTGATCGGCCTCACCCTGGGGCTCGGCATGTTCTCCGCGATCGGGTTCGTGCCCACCTTCCTGCAGATGTCGTCAGGCACGTCGGCGGCGGCATCCGGCCTGCTGATGCTGCCCATGATGGCCGGCCTGATCGGCACGTCGATCATCTCCGGTATCGCCATCACCAAGACCGGCCGGTACAAGATGTTCCCGATCATCGGCACGATCCTCACCGCGCTCGCGATGGTGCTGATGACCGGCCTCACCGCCGAGACGCCGATCTGGTTGATCTGCGTGTTCCTGTTCATTTTCGGAGCGGGCCTCGGCCTGATCATGCAGGTTGTCGTCCTGGTCGCCCAGAACTCGGTCAACCCGTCGATGGTCGGCACCGCAACCAGCACGAACAACTACTTCCGCGAGGTCGGTGCCGCGCTCGGCGTGGCCGTGTTCGGCACGATCTTCACCAACCGGCTCACCGAGAACCTCACCGGCGTGTTCACCAACGCCGGCGCGAACGCCACGGATGCCGCTGCGGCGACGTCCACGATCGACCCGCAGACCCTGAACGCCCTGCCCGACGTCGTGCGTGACGGGGTGGTGGCGGCCTATGCGGATGCGCTGGCGCCGGTGTTCTGGTACCTGCTGCCTTTCATCGGTCTGGCCTTCCTCCTCGCCCTGATGCTCAAGCAGATCACGCTCTCCGACGTGGCCGGAATGGTCGCCCGCGGTGAGGCCGTCGGCGGTGCGGAGGCCGAGGCCCTCGAAGCGGCCCAGCACGGCCACCCGACGCACCCGGACGCCGCAGACGCCGCGCCCGCCGCGCCGTCCGACGCCGGAGACCGCGCCGACGCCGAGCTGAAGGCGCCCGAACCGCGCTAGCAGCAGCATCGTCGAGTTGCTTCAGAATGCCCCTTCACCGCACCCGAAGGGGCATTTTGACGTGAGTCGCCGCCGGGCCCCTTGCGCGACTTCGGCCAAGGTGGCCCTTCGATCCCCGCCAGGGGGTCTTTTGCGGCAACTCGGCGACACGGTTTGCGACGGGTGACTGGGCCTATGGTCCCGTTCGTTTGAGCCGCGGTGGCCGTAGCCTGATCCCAGGCCGGTCTGGATCCTTCAGGAAGTGTGCGGCTTTTCTGTGTCTCGACCGCAAAGGCCCGCTCCATGTCACTCACCATCCCCGTCCAGCCCGCCCTGGTCACCACCGACGAGATCTTCGCTGCCCACGAGGGCGGCAAGCTGCGAATCGAACTCGCCCGGCCCATCGACACCCGGCGTGACCTGGCCGTCGTCTACACCCCTGGCGTGGCCGAGGTCAGCCGCGCGATCCACACGGATGCCGCTGTCGCCGCGACGCACACCTGGGCGAGCCGGCTGGTGGCCGTCGTCAGCGACGGCACCGCGGTGCTGGGGCTCGGCGACATCGGCCCGGCCGCCGCCCTGCCCGTGATGGAGGGCAAGTCGGCCCTCTTTCAGCGCTTCGCCGGGCTGAACTCCATCCCGCTGGTGCTCGACACCACCAACGTCGATGAGATCGTCGAGACCCTCGTGCGTCTGCAGCACAGCTTCGGGGCCGTGAACCTCGAGGATGTGTCGGCGCCGCGCTGTTTCGAGCTCGAGGCCAAGCTCATCGAGGCCCTCGACATGCCCGTCATGCACGACGACCAGCACGGCACCGCCGTCGTGGTGCTGGCCGCGATCACCAACGGTGCCAAGGTGCTCGGCCGGGATCGCGCGGGCCTCAAGGTCGTCGTGTCCGGCGCGGGCGCCGCGGGCATCGCGATCGCCGCGATTCTGCTGGAGGTCGGTATCCAGGACGTCGTGCTCCTGGACTCCCGGGGTATCCTCAGCGGCCACCGCATCGACCTGACCGGCGTCAAGGCCGAGTTCGCCGTGACGTCGAACCCCCGCCAGATCGACGGCGGCCCGGCGCAGGCCCTCGCCGGTGCCGACGTCTTCGTCGGCGTCTCCTCAAGCACCGTCGAGGAATCCCTGCTCGCCACGATGTCGGCTGACGCCATGATCTTCGCGCTCTCCAACCCCGACCCCGAGGTGGCCCCGGACGTGGCCGGCCGTTACGCCAGGATCGTGGCCACCGGACGCAGCGACTACCCCAACCAGATCAACAACGTGCTCGCCTTCCCCGGTATCTTCCGTGGGGCCCTGGATGCCGGCGCCCGCCGCATCACCACCGCCATGAAGATCGCCGCCGCGATGGCCATCGCCGACCTGGTCGGCGACGACCTCGCCGCCGATTTCATCGTGCCCAGCCCGTTCGACGAGCGCGTGGCCGACGCCGTGGCCGCCGCGGTGATGGCGGCCGTCTAGCGGTCCCACCCGTCTCGTCGGTCGGGCTTGTCGAGACCCGGTGACCCGGCCTGCGGTCGCGCGAACGGGTCAGAACAGGGTGTGCTGCACCCGGTCGAGCGGGAGCAGTCCCGTCAGGGTGACCCGCAACCCGGCCAGCCGGGGCACCGACTCGCCGGCCAACAGGTCCTCGGCCACGGCGAGCCAGTCCGCCCGCCCGGTCGTCGCCGCCACGAGCGTGCGCTTCCGCACGACCGCCTTTCCGCCGGCCTCCGGTCGCAGGGTGAGAGTCATCCCCGTGCCCGCGAGTCCCGCCCGCTCGGCGCGTTTGCAGAGTCGCTCGACACACGCCTCGGCCAACTCGCCCGGCGTCTTGTCCGGTCGCGCGAAACCGGCGGTGGATCCCTCGGCCGTGAGGGACGAGCGCTGTTCGACCGGGCGCACCACGGCGTCGTCGGTGCCGTCCCGAATGCGCCACAGTCGCCGCGCCATCGCGGTGCCGCAGACGTGCTGCAATTCATTCGGCGGGATGCCGTCCACGTCGCCGAGCCTCAGCACTCCGATGCGATGGAGCCGCTGCAGTGTGGTGGCGCCGATTCCCCAGACGTCGGTGATCGGCAGGGTCGTGCGCAGACCCGCTTCCTCGCCTGCGTCAATCACCGAGAGCCCGTCGGGCTTCGCCCGGCGCGAGGCGAGCTTCGCCATCAGCTTGGTGCTGCCCACCCCGACACTGATGGGGATGCCGAGTTCGCGGGCCACCCGCCGGCGCAACGCGTGGCCGGCGTCGATGGCGCCCGCCCAGTCTGTCGCGCCGACGTCGAGGAAGGCCTCCTCGATCGAGCCGGGTTCCACCGCCGTGGCGCTGTTGTGGAAGATGTCGAAGAGGGCGTCGCCCACCTCCTCGACCTCCGCGCGTGGCACGTCGATCAGGATCAGCTCAGGACACTGTCTCAGCGCGTCCTGCGCGAGCGTTCCGGAGCGCACACCGCGCGCACGAGCCGGGTAGTTCGCGCTGGCTATGTAGACATGGGCGACCACGGCAACCGGCACGGCGGCGAGCTCTGGTCTCGAACGCATTGCGACCGAGGCGAAAAAGGCGTCGGCGTCAGCGTGCAGAACCGGACGTGACGTCATGCGCGCCCACCCCGATCAGCACCGTCTGCATCGTACATGTGTTCGATTGTAGCCGATCTGGCCGCCGCGGTCAGGCGTGCCGAGTGGCCCGCACGATGGCGTCGTGCATCGCGAGGGGGCGACCCTCCGGCCCGGTGACCGTGCGGGCGCGCTCCTCGGCGCTCTCGATGCGCCAGATTGCGGGGTCGAGACGACCGGTGATGTCCGCCAGGGTGACCGTCGCCTCGACGGGTGGCTGCTGGCCCGCGCCCGCGCCCGCGGCGTGACCGTGACCATGCGCGTGACCGTGCTCCTGACCGTGCTCCTGACCGACGGCGGGGCCCGCCGAGGTCGGCTCGTGCAGATGCCCGACGATCAACAGGGTGCCGCCGGGAGCGACCCAGTCCGCAATGCGCTCATAGAAGGCCAGCTGCGGCATCGCCGGGTGCGCATAGCTGGTGGCCACCAGGTCGAACCGGCTTGTCGGCAGCCACGTGGTGAGGTCGGCCTCGAGCCAGGTCACCCTCGCCGCGACCGACGCTTCGGCAGCCCGTTCCGCCGCCGCCTCGAGGGCGGTGCCGGAGATGTCGGCGGCGGTCACCCGCCAGCCGCGGTCGGCCAGCCAGATGGCGTCGGCACCGGTGCCGCAGCCCGCATCCAGGGCGGTCCCGGGCCTGAGCCCGATAATCTCCCGTTCGAGATGCGGGTTCGGGTCGCTCACGTTCGACACCTCGGCTTCCGGATGGTGCGCCTGTTCCCAGTGCCGTTCCCAGTAGTCCTTCTCAAAGCTGTGTGTCATCGGGTCGGCCCTTCGGTGTGGTCGTCAACTGTCCCGATGATGCCGAATCAGGCAGCACCTGCGCAACCTGTCTTGCCGGAATGGCAAGTAGTCCGCTCAGCCGATCAGGCTGGGCTTGAGGTCGCGCAGGGTGCGGAAGTGCGTCATCCGCACCACACCGATCGCGGCGATCACGAGCGCCCCGGTGAGCCAGAGCAGCAGCACCCCGGCGTCGTTCAGGGCGGTTGCCGGGTTGCCGCCGTACATCAGCTGGCGGATGCCGTCGACGGCGTAGCTCATCGGCACCACATGGTGCAGGAACGCCAGCGGTGCCGGCAGGGTCTGCCAGGGGAAGGTGCCGCCGGCAGTGACCAGCTGCAGCACCATGAGCACCAGGCCCACGAACTGGCCCACGCTGCCCAGCCAGACGTTGAGCGCCAGGATGATCGCGGCGAAGGTGAGTGCGGCCAGGCCCATCATGCCGTAGGTGCCCACCGGGTTGTGCACCTCGAAGTGCAGCACGCCGGTGAGGATGCCGAAGAGGGCGGCCATCTGCAGCAGGCCCAGGACGCCGGGGGTGAGCCAGCCGGCGAGGGTGATCTTCACCGGGGAGTGCAGGGCCGTGATGGCGCGGCGGGAGACCGGCTTCACGATCAGGAACAGGGCGTAGATGCCGATCCAGCCGGCGAGGCTGGCGAAGAACGGGGCCAGGCCGGCGCCGTAGGTGCCGGCGGAGGTCACCGCCGCCTTCTGCAGGTTCACCGGGTCGGCGATGGTCGAGCCCTGCAGGTCGCGGGTCTGGGCGTCGGTGTCCGGGATGCTTCCGACACCGTCGGTGAGCCCGTCGCGCAGTTCGCCCGCGCCGTCCTCGAGGCCGACGAGCCCGTCGCTGAGGGACGAGGCGCCGGTGGCGAGGGTCTCAGCGCCGGACCTGGCGGAGGCCGCGCCGGTGCTCAGGCTCGCCGCACCGTCGGCGGCGGAGGCCGCGCCGGTGCTCAGGGTGGTGGCGCCGTCGGCGGTCTGGCCGGCGCCGGTGGCCAGACTGCTGGCTCCGGCCGCGGTCTGCCCGGCGCCGGTGGCGAGAGCGTTGGCGCCGTCCGCGCTCTGGTGCGCGCCGGTGGCGAGGGCGGCCGCGCCGTCGGCGGATGTGCGCGCCCCGGCCGCGGCGGTGGCGGCACCGGTGGCCAGGCTGGTCGCGCCGTCGGCGCTCTGCTTGGCGCCGTCGGCGGTCTGGGCGGCCCCGGTCGCCAGCTGGCTGGTGCCGGCGCTGAGGGTCGTGATGGCGGTGCCGGCCGCGGTCAGGGCGGCGCCGCTGTCGGTGATGCTGCGGCCGACCGGGTCGAGGGTGGCCAGTGCGGCGTCCACCTGGGTCTGGCTGAGTCCGGCGGCGGTGAGCTGATCGGCCAGGGCGGTGCGTGCAGCGGTGTAGGTCGCGCCCGCGCCGGCGAATTGGGTGCCGGCCGCACCGGCGGCGGTGTTCAGCGCCGCCGTGCCGTCGGCCACCTGTTGGGCCGCGGCGGCGACCTGGGCGGCACCGGTGGCGACCTTGCCGGTGCCGGTGGCGACCTTGCCGGTGCCGGCGGCAAGGGTGGTGGCACCCTGCGACAGCGCGGCGGTGCCGTCGGCGACCTGCCCGGTTCCGGTGGCCAGGGCATCGGCTCCGGTCGCGACCTGGCCCGCGCCGGCGGCGAGGCTGCCCGCTCCCGTGCTGAGCTGCGCGGCGCCGGCGGCCAGGCTGTCGGACCCGGTGGCGACCTTGCCCGTGCCGTCGGCGACCTGGGCGGCACCGTCGGCGAGCTGCCCGGTGCCGTCGGCGAGGGTGCCGGCTCCCGTGGCCAGCTGGCCGGTGCCGTCTGCGAGCCGGCCCGCCCCGTCGGCGAGGCTGCTGCCGCCGTCGACGGCGGTCGAGGCGCCATCCGTCAGCCGGGTGGCGCCGTCGGCGGCGTCGACCAGGCTCGAGCGGATGTCGGACAGGCCGATGAGCAGGGTGTCGGCGGCCTGCTCGTTGACCCGTTCGACGATGGCATCCCGAATGGTCTGGGCGGCCTGGCTGCCGATCGTGGAGGCGAGATAGCTGTTGGTGTCGTTGGTGGTGAGGGGTATCGGATGAGGACGAGGCGATCGAGCTGGAGAAGTCGGCGGGAATCGTGACGCTGAAGTCGTAGGTGGCGTCGGCCACACCGGCCTTCGCGGTCGCCGCGGTCACGGTGTGCCAGTCGAAGGTGCCGTCCTCGATGAGCTGCTCGGCGACGTCGGTGCCGTAATTGGTGGCGGCGCCGTCCAGCTCCGAGCCGGTGTCGGACACGACCAGGGCCACGGGCACCCGGTCCAGGCCCGCGTACGGGTCCTGGTTGGCCCAGAGGTAGAGGCCGCCGTAGAGCACGGGCACCAGCATCAGCGCGACGAGTGCCACGCGGGACATGGTCGTGGCGGTCAGGCGCGCCAGTTCGGCACGGATCATGGCGAAGATCTTCACAGTTCGTCGGCTCCAGCGGTGGTGAGGGATGAGCGTACGAGTCCGGCGGGCAGTTCCCCGGCCGGCTCGAGGTTGGTCAGTTCCAGGTCTGCGATCGCGTGCGCGGAGGCGTCACCGGCGATCACGAGGACCGCATACCCCCGCGCGGCCAGGCCGCCCGCGACGTCCCACCAGCCCAACGGGTCGCCGCCGTGGCGGTCGGGCGAGGTGAGAACGAGGCCCAGAACGCCGTCGCGAAGCACAGCCAGCTCGGTGAGCAGGCGGATGCGGTGGTCGGGCGCGAGGTCGCCCATGTCGGAGCGTGCCTGGTCGGCGAGGCCGAGCTCGGTGAGCACCCGCGTGACCGTGCGGCGGCGGCCGAGGCGGCCGGCGAACATGAGCTCTTCGGCCACCACCTCGTCAACCTTGAGGTCCGCGGCCGGCTCCGAGACCCCGAGGGCGTCGACGAGGGCGATCTGGCGGCGCAGTCCCGCATAGTCGGTGTGGCCGTCCAGGGTGACCGTTCCGGCATCCGGCCGCATCCGCCCCGAGGCGATCAGGCCCAGAACAGTGGGGCGGCGTTCGGTCTCGGCGCGAGCGAACGTGACAGCGCCGCTGGCGAATTCCAGGGTCGTTTCCGGCAGGGCCGAGTTCTTCGGTCCTTTGGTGACAGCAGTGAGGTTAACGCGCATGCGAGCGCCTCCAGGGGGGAGAGGGGCCCGACCAGCGCCGGACCGAATTCTGGGGGAAAAGGGCATCGCGGCGCTGGGACAGGGTCACACTCTAATTCACCCACCCTGACTTGGGCTGACTAGTCAGTGTGAGTTCGAAAGCTCTCAGAGAACACCCAAGCCAGGGGTGCGCTTGCATCCGCTGAAAGAGCGGATCTATACTGACTAGTCGGTACAAAGATGCCGACGAGAGAGGAACGACGTGCAGGCGACACTGATAGCGGATGAACTGAGCGTGAGTCACAAGCGGGGCGTGGTCTTCGGGCCGCTGAGCTTCAGCGCCGACGACGGCCTCACCGTGATCTGCGGTCCGGCCGGCAGCGGCCGCACGAGCCTGCTCCTCACCCTGGCCGGGCGGATGAAGCCCAGCTCCGGCAGCCTGTTCGTGCTCGGGGAGGACCTGCCCCGTCACGCCAGGCGAATCCAGCGCCGCACGGGCGTGTCAGGGTTCCACGGCATCGACACCCTCGAGGAGTCGGTCAGCGTGGCCGCGGCCATCCGCGAACGCCACGCCTGGCTCGCCCCGTGGTGGTCCTTCATCCGCGCGGTCGACGATGCCGAGGTCGCCCGTGTCTGCGGACCCGTCTTCGGTGACATCCCCGTGCCCGCCGCCAGCACCATGATCTGGGACCTCGACGAGGTGGAGATGGTGCTGCTGCGCGCGTCGCTGGCCATGATGAGCCGGCCCGACGTGCTGTTCTTCGACCAGGTCGAGCAGGTGCACTCCGCCGAGGCCCGCCGCCAGCTCTGGTACCGGCTCGGCGCGATCGTGCAGGCCGGCACCCCCGTGATCGCCTCGGCGATCGCACCGGACTTTGAAATGTGGGCGGAATTGGGCATCGACCCGACCGTCCTGTACATGAACCAGGAGATTCGCTAGATGTTCGCCTTCCTCTCTACGGGAACGGAGCTGCGCCGCTTCGGCAAGGGCACTCTGCCCAAGATCGCACTCGTCGTGCTGATGTTCATCCCCCTGATTTACGGCGCCCTGTACCTGTGGGCCTTCTGGGCGCCCGACAAGGAGCTCAGCCACCTGCCGGTCGCCCTGGTCAACACCGACACCGGCGCCACCCGCGACGGTGAGGAGTTCAGTGCCGGCGACGACCTCGTCGACAAGCTCATCGACGGCAACGACCTGGGCTGGGTCGAAACGAGTGCCGCGGATGCCGCCACCGGCGTCATCGACGGCGACTACTACTTCTCCGTCACCATCCCCGCCGACTTCTCCACCGACGCGATCTCCGCCGGCACCGACACCCCCACCGCGGCCGAGGTGCAGGTCGACTACAACGACAGCAACAGCTTCCTCGCCTCCACCCTGGGCAAGCAGGCCATGGTGCAGCTGCGCGACGCCGTGTCGGTGAACATCGGCGACCAAACCGTCAGCGCGATGCTCGTGGCCGTGAACGAGGCCGGCGACGGCATCCGCAGCGCGGCAGACGGCGCCGGCACCCTCGCCGACGGCCTCACGACGGCCGAAACCGGCACCGGCACCCTCGTCGACGGGTTGGGCGACCTCTCCGCCGGCGCCGTGGAGCTCGACGACGGCGCCGCGCAGGTGGCCGACGGCTCCTCCACGTTGGCCACCGGGCTCGGCACGCTGTCCACCGGAGCGGCGACCCTGTCCGACTCCTCGGTGAAACTCGCCGATGGTGCCACCGCGGTCGCCGACGGATCCCAGAAGGTGTCCGACGGCTTCGCCAAGGCCGCCACCGGGGCAGCCACCCTCTCCGACTCCTCCGACCAGCTCGCCGCCGGGGCCACCTCCATCGCCACCGGTGCCGGGCAGCTCGCCACCGGGACGACCACTCTCTCCGATGGTCTGAAGAATCTCGAGGCGGCCATCGCTGCGGCCCCGGCCGGAACACCGGCCTCCGCCTTCCTGCCCTCGGTGACCAAGCTCGCCGGCGGCGCCGACACCCTCAACACCCAGACGCAGGGTGCCGCGACCCAGATCTCGGCCTACGCGACCTCCAGCGGGCAGTTCGCCGCCGGTCTGGGCCAGCTCTCCGACGCCCTCACCGGTGGTGCCCCCGGCGCCGCCCAGGTCGCATCCGGAGCCTCGGACGTCGCCGCCGGCGCCGGCGCCCTTTCTGCCGGGGCCGGCAAGCTCGCCACCGGCGCGGCGACCGCGGCCACCGGATCGGCGACCCTCGCCGACGGCGCTGACAGCCTGGCCGCCGGAACCGGCACCCTCGTCGACGGCAGCACCAAGCTGGTCGACGGCGGGACCGAATTGCAGTCCGGCACCGTGCAACTCGCCGATGGCGGCCACACCCTCGCCGATGCCCTCGCGACCGGCGCGGCAGCCGCCCCGGACGACAGTGACGCGCAGATCGCCACGAAGGCCTCGGTGATCGCGAACCCGGTCGACCTCAAGCAGACCTGGGAGAACGCCTCCGACAGCTTCGGAGAGGGGTTCGCGCCCTTCTTCCTCGCCCTGGCCACCTTCGTCGGTGCGCTGATCACCTGGCTGATCCTGCGGGCGCTGCCCACCCGGGCGCTGGCCAGCGCCGCCTCGGGGCTCCGCGCCACGATGACCGGGTTCCTGCCGGCCATGGCGATCGGCCTGAGCCAGGTCGTGATCATGGTCCTGGTACTGGTCTACGGCATCGGGCTCACCCCGGCGCACTGGCTGGGCATGTCGGTCTTCATCTACCTCACCACGCTGGCGTTCCTGGCGCTGCAACAGATGTTCATCATCCTGTTGGGCACCGCAGCCGGCCGCGTGGTCAGCCTGGTGCTGCTCATGCTGCAACTGAGCTCGTCGGGCGGAACCTACCCGGTGGAGACCACGCCGGAGTTCTTCCAGATCCTGCACCCGTGGATGCCCGCCTCGTACGTGGTCACCGGGCTCCGGCAGCTCATCACCGGAGGAGTCGACTCTAGACTGTGGCTCTCCGTGCTTGTGCTCGTGGGCATCCTGGTCGGCTCGATCGCCGTCAGCGCCTGGAGCGCGTCCCGGCAGCGGATGTGGACGATCACCCGGCTGCACCCCGAGATGACCATCTAGCCCTGAGCCCGCACCGAGTGCACTGAGAGGACCGGCCCATGCCCCGCGCGATCGGAACCAAACGAGCGATCCTGGATGCCGCCCTGGAGCTGGCCGCCACCCGCGGGATCACCGGCACCACGATGGATGACGTCGCGGAGCGCGCCGGGGTGGCCAAGGGCAGCCTGTATTACAACTTCAGCTCGAAGGACAACCTCTTCGAGGCGCTGTTGCAGGAGGGGGTCGGCGCGCTCGCCGATTCCCTCCGCGAGGCGCGCACCGGCCTGCACGGCCGGGCCGCGCTGGAGGCGTTGATCACGGTGCTGCTCGACCGGATCGAGGCCAACGCGGGCCTGGCCAAGCTGATGGCGGCCGAGATCTTCCGCACCGACCGGGCCTGGCAGAAGACCCTGTTCGCCCTGCGGCACGACGCCCTCGCGGTCTTCGCCGAGGCGATCGCCGAGACCAAGCCGGCCACCGCGGCGGCCGGCACCAGTGGGCTGATGGCGTCCAGCGTGTTCGGTGCCGTGCTCATGGCCGGCCTGGAATGGCTGGTCTTCGAGCCCGACCGGCACCGCGACGAGGTCTCCGCGGCCATCCTCGAGTCCCTCTCCGGCGGCCTGCTCGCCTGAGCCCCCGTCGCGAACCGTGACCCAAGCCCCAGAATCGGGCGAATTGTGGTGCTTAAGTCACAGCTCGCGGGGCTGAATCGCGGGTCGCGGTAGTATCGAGTGTGACCGGCGCAAATCTGATCGACCAGCCCGAGACCCTCCTACCCGCGGAACCGGAGGTGACCGAAGCGCTCAGCCGAACCGCAACGCAGGAAATTGCGACCGTGGTGGCGGCGCATCCGAAGTCATCGCTGGCCTGGTCGGCGCTTGCCGACTACACGCACAGCCAGGGTCGCCTGCTCGAGGCCTACGCCTATGCCCGGGTGGGCTACCACCGGGGCCTCGACGCCCTCCGCAAGGCCGGCTGGCGTGGCCAGGGCCCGATCCCGTGGGCGCACGAACCCAACCGGGGCGTGCTCCGCGCGCTGTTCGCCCTCCGCCGTGCCGCGGCCGAGATCGGTGAGACCGACGAGTTCGAGCGTCTCACCGCGTTCCTTACGGGTGCGGACCCCACCGTCATCACCCGGTTGCGCTCGCAGCACACCGAGACCCAGATGTTCCCGGCGATTCAGCCCGCCGTTTCGCCCGGCGACGACCCGGCCCCGCCGACCGCCGCCTTTGTTATTCGAGGAGACAACTAACCCATGCCAGCAATTGTTCTGATCGGCGCCCAGTGGGGCGACGAAGGTAAGGGTAAGGCCACCGACCTCCTCGGCAGCCGGGTCGACTACGTCGTCAAGTTCAACGGCGGCAACAACGCCGGCCACACCGTGGTCGTGGGCAACGAGAAGTATGCGCTGCACCTGCTGCCCTCGGGCATCCTCACCCCCGGCGTGACCCCGGTGATCGCCAATGGCGTCGTCGTCGACATCGAGGTTCTCTTCGAGGAACTCGACGCGCTCAGCTCCCGCGGCGTGGACGTGTCGAAGCTGCGCGTGAGCGCCAACGCGCACGTCATCACGCAGTACCACCGCACCATGGACAAGGTCACCGAGCGGTTCCTGGGCAAGCGCCAGATCGGCACCACCGGCCGCGGCATCGGCCCGACCTACGCCGACAAGATCAACCGGGTCGGCATCCGCATCCAGGACCTGTTCGACGAGAACATCCTGCGCCAAAAGGTCGAGGGCGCCCTCGGCCAGAAGAACCACATGCTGGTCAAGGTCTACAACCGCCGCGCCATCACGGTCGACGAGATCGTCGACGACCTGCTCAGCTACGCCGAACGCCTGCGCCCCATGGTCGCCGACACCGCGCTGCTGCTGCACCAGGCGCTCACCGAGGGCAAGACCGTTCTGTTCGAGGGCGGTCAGGCCACGATGCTGGATGTCGACCACGGCACCTACCCGTTCGTCACCTCGTCGAACGCCACGTCCGGCGGCGCGGTGACCGGTTCCGGCATCGGCCCGAACCGCATCGACCGCATCATCGCGGTCGTCAAGGCGTACACGACCCGGGTCGGCGCCGGCCCGTTCCCCACCGAGCTGTTCGACGAGTCCGGCGAGTTCCTGCGCGCCAAGGGCTTCGAGTTCGGCACCACCACC
Source organism: Cryobacterium sp. MP_3.1 (assembly GCF_035984795.1). Taxonomy (NCBI): domain Bacteria; kingdom Bacillati; phylum Actinomycetota; class Actinomycetes; order Micrococcales; family Microbacteriaceae; genus Cryobacterium; species Cryobacterium sp. MP_3.1. The sequence continues at coordinate 132,017 of NZ_JAXCHV010000004.1, forward strand.
GGCCGCCCGCGCCGGTGCGGCTGGTACGACGCCCCGATCGCCCGCTACACGGCCCGCATCAACGGTGTCACCGACTTCGTTCTCACCAAGCTCGACGTGCTCACCGGCCTTGCGACCATCCCGGTCTGCGTCGCCTACGAGGTCGACGGGGTGCGCTTCGACGAGGTGCCCGTGTCGCAGTCCGACTTCCACCACGCGAAGCCGGTCTACGAGGAGTACCCCGGTTGGACCGAGGACATCACCATGGTGCGTCACTTCGAGGACCTGCCCAAGAACGCCCAGGACTACGTGCTCGCCCTCGAAGCAATGAGCGGCGCCCGCATCTCCGCGATCGGTGTGGGCCCCGACCGCGAGGCCATCCTCACCCGTCACGACCTCATCGACTAACCCGCACCGCACGCGAACCGTGAGCACGGCCCCGAAAACCCCGAGTTTTTGGGGCTCGGCTCACGGTTCGGCGAAGGGAGAACCCACGTGACCGCGTTTCCACCCCAGGCGAGGCTGCTGACGGGGCGCTTCGTGTGCCTGGAACCCCTCAGCCGGGCACACCTGCCCGAGCTGCATCGCGCCATCGCGCATCCGGCCGTCTTCGCCGGTGGGTACGGCGGCGGTCCGCACGGCCTACCCGCCGACCTCGATGATTTCGTGGCCTTCGCCCTCAATTACTACCAGTGGGATGCCCACCCCTACGCCGTTCGCGTCGTCTCCGGCCCACACGCCGGCAACCTGGTGGGCACCTCGACGCTGGGCGACATCGACCTGCCCAACGAGGCACTGCACCTGGGCTGGACCGCATACGCCCCGCAGGTCTGGGGCACCGCGGTGAACCCGGAGACCAAGCTGCTGATGCTCGGTGCCGCCTTCGACAGCGGCTTCGGCCGGGTCAAGATCCAGGCCGACGTGCTCAACTCGCGCTCCCGGGCCGCGATCCTGGGCATCGGCGCCCAGTTCGAGGGCATCAACCGGCGGGTGCAGCGCCGGGCCGACGGGTCCTGGCGGGATACCGCCGTGTACTCGGTCCTCGCCGACGAGTGGCCTGTCGTGCAGGCCGGGCTGCACAAACGACTCGACGTTTTCGGCGGCAAAGCCGTGGAGTACCGTGACCCGCGGGCACCCCGCCGTCGGGTCACACCCAGCTGATTTACGGTCATCCGCCCGCGATTTTCGGACATCACCGTCGGCGCAGGCCACGGCGCCCGCGGGGCACCGCGCCCGTGGGCTAGGGTCAGCGGGTGACTGATATTTCCAGCCCCAACAACCCCAGGGTGGCCCTGCAATTCCTCGGGATGGGGGTGGTCTGGGGCGCCAGCTTCCTGTTCATGAAGGTGGCCCTCGACGGCGTGAGCTTCGGCCAGGTGGCCTGGTCACGCCTGGTCTTCGGTGGACTCACGCTGGGTCTCATCGTGCTGGCCACCCGGCCGCGTCTGAACAACGGTCCGGTGCTGCCCCGGGAGGGCGTCGTCTGGCTGCATTTCCTGGTGATCGCGCTCACCGGATGCGTCGTGCCGCACCTGCTGTTCGCCTGGGCCGAGCAGTACGTGTCGTCGAGCCTGGCCAGCATCTACAACGCCGTCACGCCCATCATGACCGCGGTGATGGTCACGGCCGTGTTCAGAGTGGAGAAACTCGCCCGCGACCAGGTGATCGGCGTGCTGATCGGCATCATGGGTGTGGTCGTGATCATCGCGCCCTGGCAGTATTCGGAGCTGACCGGTGACCTGTGGGGCCAACTCGCCTGCCTGGGCGCGGCGCTCTGCTACGGCTTCACCTTCGGGTACACCCGCAAGCACCTCAGCGGCCGGCCCATCGCGGGCACCACCTTCGCCTTCCTCAACATCGGCCTGGCCGGCGTCGTGATGCTCGTGCTCACGCCCGTGCTCGCCTGGCAGCCGGTGACCCTGACCATGCCGATCGTGCTCAGCCTGCTCACCCTCGGGGTGCTCGGCACCGGATTCGCCTACATCTGGCACATCAACGTGCTGCGGGCCTGGGGGCCGACGACCACCTCCACGGTGACCTACGTGACCCCGGTGGTCGGTGTGCTGCTCGGGGTGCTGGTGTTGGCCGAAACGTTCTCCTGGCACGAACCGGCCGGGGCCGTTCTTGTGCTGCTCGGCATCCTGCTGACCCAGAAACGGCTGCGGCTGCCGGTCGGGCTGCCGCGCACCGCCTGACCCGCGAGTTGCCCACCTGCGGACGAGGTGCCCCGCTGCACCGGGGCAGTTCGTCCGGAACGGGGCAACTCGGCGCGGGCATCCGGGCCGGTGCAATATCGTAAGGGCATGGCTGTAAACGAGGAATTGCCCGCTGACGCGGGGCAGGACGCGATCAACGAGTTGCAGGGCATCCGCCAGAGCATCGACAACATCGACGCCGCGCTCATTCACCTGCTCGCCGAGCGGTTCAAGTTCACCCAGAGCGTGGGAAGGCTGAAGGCCGAACACGGCCTGCCGCCGGCCGACCCGGCCCGGGAGTTCCTGCAGATCCAGCGCCTGCGCGGCTTGGCCGAGGACGCCAGACTCGACCCGGCGTTCGCCGAGAAGTTCCTCAACTTCATCATCGCCGAGGTCATCCACCACCACGAGAAGATCGCCGGCGACTCGTCCGGCGGCGCCAGGGCCGCGGGCGCCGCCGCGTCGCGTCCCGCCGCAGCATCCACTCCCGGCGCGTCCGACGCTTCGGTCGGTTCTGCCGACCCGGCCCACCCCGCCACCTCAGCGTGAGCTGGAACCCGCGGGCGCTGCCCGACCAGTCCGGGCGCACCTTCGTGGTGACGGGCGCGAACGCGGGCCTGGGCTACTTCACGAGCGAGCAGCTGGCCGGTGCCGGCGCCCACGTGGTGCTCGCCTGCCGCAACCCGGCCAAGGCCACCGCAGCCATCGCCGCGATCCGCGGACGGGTGCCGGGAGCCTCCGTCTCCGCTCTCGCCCTCGACGTGGCCGACCTCGGCTCGGTGCGCGGCGCCGCCGACCGGATGCTCGAAATCCCGCGGCTGGACGGCCTCATCCTCAACGCCGGCATCGTGCACCCCCCGCAGGATCGTTCCGTGAGCCTGGACGGTGCCGAGCTAGTGCTCGCCACGAATTACACCGGGCATTTCCTGCTCACCAGCCTCGTGCTGCCTGCCCTGCAGCGCACCCCCGGCAGCCGGGTGGTGTCGCTCGGCTCGATGATCTCCAGGCTGATGGACTCGTCGCTGGACGATCTGCAGCTGGAGGTCACCTACAACAACTGGAAGGCCTACGCGCAGTCCAAGATCGCCATGCAGGTGTTCGGCTTCGAGCTCGACCGGCGGCTGCGCGCCGCGGGCCGGGGCGGCCCCGACGGTGTGCAGAGCCTGGTGTCGCACCCCGGCTACTCGATCTCGGGACTCACCCCGGGCATCCGCGGGGTCAACGAGGTCAGCCGGGCCAAGCGCTTTGCCGACACCCTGCAGGGCTTCATCGGCGCCCAGGGCAAGGATGCCGGAGCCTGGCCCACGGTGCGCGCGGCGATCGACCCCTCCGCACGCGGCGGCCAGTACTACGGCCCGCGGTTCCTCACCCGGGGTGCGCCGGCCCTGCAGCACCCCACCCGCACCTCACTCGACCGTGGCATCGCGGAGCGCCTGTTCACCCGCACCGAGGCCCTCGTCGACGAGCCGTTCGTCCTCCCCGCCTAGGGCCCCCCGCCCGCAGCCGCTCGGCCTTCGGCCCCGGCATTGCCCACCCGGCATTCCGGGGGCAGGATGCCACCGTGCGGGGGTTCGTCGAACCGATGGTCCGCCACGGGCGGTGCAACGGGACGGACGGGCATGGGCGAGCGGATTGCGATCATCGGCGGCGGGATCGTGGGGGTGGCCGTTGCGCGCGCTCTGGCGCTACGCAACCTCGGCGAGGTCACCGTGTTCGAGAAGGAAGACCGGCTTGCCGCCCATCAGACCGGGCGCAACTCCGGGGTCGTGCACGCCGGTCTCTACTATCAGCCGGGAACGCTCAAGGCGCGGTTGTGCGCCGCTGGCCGCCTCAGCATCCGCGACTACTGTGCCGAGAAGAACCTGCCCTACCGGGAAGTGGGCAAGCTCGTCGTCGCGGTCGACGAGTCCGAGCTGGCCGCCCTGGCCGACATCGAACGGCGCTCGCTCGCAAACGGGGTGCCCGACCTGGCCCGCCTCGACGGTCTGGACCGCCTCCGTGAGATCGAACCATCCGTCGCCGGCATCGCGGCGGTGCACTCGCCGCACACCGCGGCGGTGGACTACGGCGCGATCACCGAGGCGATGGCGCAGGATGTCCGCGACAACGGCGGCACCATCCTGACGGGCCACGAGGTGGTGGCGATGCACATCGAAGGTCACACTGTGCGGGTGCGCACGCGGGACTCCGAGCATCTCGTGGACCGTGTCATCGCCTGCGCAGGGTTGCAGTCCGACGTGGTGGCGCGCCGGGTCGGCGCGGACCCGTCGCCGAAGATCCTGCCGTTCCGCGGTGAGTACTGGGCGCTGGATACCGCCCGCACCGATCTGGTGCGCGGCATGATCTACCCGGTCCCCGACCCGCGGTTCCCGTTCCTCGGCGTGCACTTCACCCGCGGCGTCTACGACGACGTGCACGTGGGGCCCAACGCGGTGCCGGCGCTCGCCCGCGAGGGCTACAGCTGGCTCGCCGTCTCCCCGAAAGACACCTGGGACTCGCTGCGCTGGCCGGGCGCGGCCACGCTCGCGCAGCAGCACTGGCGGATGGGCATCGACGAGATCAGCGGCTCACTGGTGAAACCCCTGTACTTCCGCAAGGCCCGACGGTTCATCCCCGAACTGCGGATGAGCGACCTCACCCACAAGACCGCCGCCGGTGTGCGCGCCCAGGCGTGGGGCCGCGACGGAACGTTGCTCGACGACTTCGTGGTCGACCAGGTGGGCCCGGTCACGCTTGTGCGCAACGCCCCGTCCCCGGCCGCGACCTCCTCGATGGCCATCGCCGAGCACGTGATCGAGCACTACATCCTCGCCCGCACCCCCGAATAAGGCAGCGGATGGGCACCGTGCCGGCTCGCCGCACCTCTGGTGGTCCACCGCGCCCGCTATAGCCTGCGCGTCGAGCGGTACGAGGTGCGGTGAAGCGGCGCGCGAACCGCGCAACTCAGCTCGAAGCGGCAGCGGCAGCGGCTACGGCTACGCGAACGCGTTCGGCAGCGTGCTGCGGTGGCGCGACTGCAGTTCGGTCAGCGGCACCGTGAAGTAGTCCTGGATCTCCAGGACCGGAGCGGTCGCATCCGTCACACCGATGCGCAGCACCGGGTAGTCGCGGCCCTCGCAGAGACCGAGGAACTTCACGTCGTCCTCACGCGGCACCGAGACCAGCACGCGGCCGGTCGACTCCGAGAACAGGGCCACGGATGCGTCGATCCCGTCGCGCTCGAGGATGTCGCCGAGCCAGACCCGCGCGCCGACACCGAACCGGAGCACGGCCTCGGCGAGGGCCTGCGCGAGGCCACCCGTGGAGAGGTCATGGGCGCTATCCACCAAAGCCTCGATCGACGCGGCGTGCAGCAGGCCGGCGAGGTCGGCTTCACGGCCGAGGTCCACCACCGGCGGCATGCCACCGAGGTGGTCGTGCACCACAGCGCTCCACGCGGAGCCGTCGAGCTCCTCGCGGGTGATGCCGAGCAGGTAGATGTTGTGTCCGTCGTCCTGCCAGCCGCTGGGCACCCGGCGGGCCACGTCGTCGATCACGCCGAGCACGGCCACGACCGGGGTCGGGTGGATCGGCTGGTCGCCGGTCTGGTTGTAGAACGAGACGTTGCCGCCGGTGACCGGGATCTCCAGCTCGAGGCAGCCATCCGCGAGGCCCTCAACGGCCTGGGAGAACTGCCACATGACCTCGGGGTTCTCCGGCGAGCCGAAGTTGAGGCAGTCGCTGATGCCCACCGGCACTGCGCCGGTGACGGCCACGTTGCGGTACGCCTCGGCCAGGGCCAGCTGCGCGCCGCGGTACGGGTCGAGCTGGCAGTAGCGGCCGTTCGCGTCGGTGGAGATGACGAAGCCGAGGCCGGACTCCTCGTCGATGCGGATCATGCCGGCGTCGTCGGGGAAGGACAGGGCGGTGTTGCCCATCACGTAGCGGTCGTACTGGTCGGTGATCCAGCTCGGGTCGGCCAGGTTGGGCGAGCCGAGCAGCGCGAGGAACTGCTCCTGCAGCGTGGCAGCATCCGTCGCCCGGGGCAGGGCGGAGGCGGTGTCGGCCTGCAGCGCGTCGATCCAGGTGGGGTAGGCCACCGGGCGGTCGTAGACCGGGCCGTCGACGGCGACGGTGCGCGGGTCGACGTTGACGATCTCTTCACCGTGGAAGTCGATGATCAGGCGGCCGGAATCGGTGACCTCGCCGAGCACGCTGGTCTCGACGTCCCACTTCTGAACCACGGCGAGGAAGCCGGCGAGCTTCTCCGGCGTGACGACGGCCATCATGCGTTCCTGGCTCTCGCTCATCAGGATCTCTTCGGCGGTGAGCGAAGGGTCGCGCAGCAGCACCTTCTCCAGCTGGATGTACATGCCGCCGTCACCGTTGGAGGCGAGCTCGCTGGTGGCGCAGGAGATACCCGCGGCGCCCAGGTCCTGGATGCCCTCGACGAGCTTCTCGCGGTACAGCTCGAGGCAGCACTCGATGAGCACCTTCTCGGCGAACGGGTCGCCCACCTGCACGGCGGGCCGCTTGGTCGGGCCGCCCTCGCTGAAGGTGTCCGAGGCCAGAATGGATGCGCCGCCGATGCCGTCGCCGCCGGTGCGAGCTCCGAAGAGCACCACCTTGTTGCCGGCGCCGGAGGCATTGGCCAGGTGCAGGTCCTCGTGGCGCAGCACGCCCACGGACAACGCGTTGACCAGCGGGTTGCCCTGGTAGACCTTGTCGAACCAGGTCTCGCCGCCGATGTTGGGCAGGCCCAGGCAGTTGCCGTAGAACGAGATGCCCGAGACCACGCCGTGCACGACGCGCGCGGTGTCGGGGTCGTTGATGTCGCCGAAGCGGAGCGCATCCATCACGGCGACCGGGCGGGCGCCCATCGAGATGATGTCGCGCACGATGCCGCCCACGCCGGTTGCGGCGCCCTGGAACGGCTCGATGTAGGACGGGTGGTTGTGTGACTCGATCTTGAAGGTGACGGCCCAGCCCTCGCCCACGTCGAGCACGCCGGCGTTCTCGCCCATGCCCACCATCAGGTTCTTCTTCATGGCGGGGGAGACCTTGTCGCCGAACTGGCGCAGGTACTTCTTCGAGCTCTTGTACGAGCAGTGCTCGCTCCACATCACCGAGTACATGGCGAGCTCACCGCTCGTGGGGCGCCGGCCCAGGATGGTGCGGATCTCGGCGTATTCGCCGGGCGTCAACCCGAGGGCAGCGTATGGCTGCTCCTTCTCGGGAGTGGCGATCGCATTGGTCACGGTGTCAGCGACGCCGCGGGAGGATGTGTTGGAAACAGCGGTCACGAGTGGCGTTCTCCCAGAGATAGCGGATGCTTGACCTGCTTAGTCTACCGGGCGGGGTGTGCTTCGATCCGGCTCCGAGCCCGCTCGAGCCTGGCTGCCGGCCCCGCTTGAGCCGGGCCCGGCAGCCCGCGCCCGCGGCTGCGGACAACGCGCGCTACCCTCGAGCCATGACATTCGCGAATGTGGGCACGCTTGAGACAGTTCCCGGCAAGCGCGACGAGCTCGTCGCGCATCTCGTGCGCCGAAACGACAGCCTGGCTGTGGCCGGGTGCCTCTCCTACGAGGTCGGCGTAAACGACGACGAACCGAACACAGTGTTCGTCGTGGAGCTCTGGGAGAACGCGGCAGCGCACCGGGCGTCACTGGCTCTGCCCGAGGTGCAAGCCTCGATCGGCGCGGCCCGCCCGCTGCTCACAGGCACGTTCGGCGGTTTCCGCTTCGACGTCGTCGGGTCGCCGCTGCGCGACTGACGTCGGCGCCGGCCGGCGCGGGGAGCGCGGTTAGGCGCCGCCGCCGGGCGGGCCCATCACGAGCAGGGTCGTGAACACGGCGACCAGGCCCACCACGAGCACGGATGCGAGCAGCACCGGTCGCGCCAGCCCGACGCGGAGCAGCCGGCTCACCAGGGTGTGGTCGCGGGGGTCGTCCGTGGCCTCCCGGCGCCAGGTGCCGTCGAGCAGGTCGCGGCGCTCGAGCCAGCGGTCGAACGGGATCGTCGCATACGGCACCACGGCGGTGGCCACGGCGAGCAACATCAGCCGGGGCCGCCAGCGCTGGTTCACGCCCACGAGCACGGCGGTGATCCCGTAGGCCAGGAAAATCAGCCCGTGCACAAACCCGCCCACCCGCACGGCGCCGTCACCGAAGTCGCCGGGGGTGAACACGTACTTGAGCAGCATCGCGGTGATCAGGATGGTCCAGGTGATCGCCTCGGCGATGGACAGGATGCGGTAGAGCAGGCGGGGTGACACGGGGAGTACTCCGTAAGACAGAGGTGGACGGGTAGGGTCCCAGCCTGTCATCTTCGTCTGAGCGGAGCATCCGTCGAAGGTTTGACCCTTAGTCAGACCACTGTGCCAGCATGAGGAGATGACGTACCTTCCCGCAGACACCCGTTACGACTCCATGCCCTACCGCCGCACCGGGCAGAGCGGCCTCAAGCTGCCCGCGATCTCGCTGGGCCTGTGGCAGAACTTCGGCGATGGCGCCCCCGTTGAGACGCAACGCGCCATCCTGCGCCGCGCCTTCGACCTCGGCATCACCCATTTCGACCTGGCCAACAACTACGGCCCGCCCTACGGCAGCGCCGAGACGAACTTCGGTCGCATCTTCGCCGAGGACTTCTCCGCCCACCGCGACGAGACCGTCATCTCCACCAAGGCCGGCTACGACATGTGGCCCGGACCGTACGGTGACTTCGGCTCGCGCAAGTACCTGCTGTCCAGCCTCGATGCGTCGTTGAACCGGATGGGCCTGGACTACGTCGACATCTTCTACTCCCACCGCGCCGACCCGGAGACCCCCCTCGAGGAGACCATGGGCGCGCTGCACACCGCCGTGACGAGCGGCCGGGCGCTGTACGCCGGCATCTCCTCGTACTCACCCGAGCGCACCCGGCAGGCCGCCGAGATCCTCGCCGACCTCGGCACGCCGCTGCTGATCCACCAGCCGTCCTACTCGATGTTCAACCGCTGGGTCGAAGACGGCCTGCTCGACACCCTCGACGACCTCGGCGTCGGCTGCATCGCCTTCTCCCCGCTGGCCCAGGGGCTGCTCACCGACCGGTACCTGAACGGGGTGCCGGAGGGCTCCCGCGCGTCGCAGGCCGGTTCGATGAGCCGCGACATGGTCAACGACGCCACGGTGGGGCGCATTCGGGCCCTGACCGAGATCGCGGATGCGCGTGGCCAGTCGCTCGCGCAGCTCGCGCTGTCGTGGGTACTCAGGCGCCAGACCGTCACCTCGGCCCTCGTGGGGGCCTCCTCGGTCACGCAGCTCGAGACCAACGTCGCCGCGATCGACAACCTCGTCTTCACCGACGAGGAGGTCTCCGCGATCGACGAGCACGCCGTCGACCTGGGCATCAACCTCTGGGAGCCGTCCAGCGCCGTCTAGTCAGCGCCGTCTACTCCACCGAGTTGCCCCTTAACGGACGAATTGCCCCGGCGCACCGGGGCAACTCGTCCGAAACAGGGCAACTCGGCCCCGAGAAAACTACGCGTTGACCAGCGAACGCTCGATCACCGAGGTGAAGAACGCCAGCCCGTCCACGCCGCTCCGCATGGCCAAAGCAGTGTCGGGGCCGAAGCCGGGCTCCACGGCGTGCTCGGGGTGCGGCATCAGGCCCACGACGTTACCGCGGGCGTTGCTGATGCCGGCGATCTCGTTGAGCGAGCCGTTCGGGTTCACGTCGAGGTAGCGGGCGATGACGCGGCCCTCGCCCTCGAGGCGGGCCAGGGTGTCGGCGGAGGCGATGAAGCCGCCCTCGCCGTTCTTCAGCGGGATGGTGATCTCCTGGTCAGCAGTGAAGCCGTTGGTCCAGGCGGTGTCGGTGTTCTCGATGCGCAGGCGTTGGTCGCGGCAGATGAACGCGCCGGCCTCGTTGCGGATCAGCCCGCCCGGAAGCAGGTGCGCCTCGGTGAGCATCTGGAAGCCGTTGCAGATGCCGAGCACGGGCATCCCCTTGTTCGCGGCGTCGATGACCTCGGCCATGATCGGCGACAGGCTGGCGATCGCGCCGCAGCGCAGGTAGTCGCCATAGCTGAACCCACCGGGCAGCACGAGGGCGTCCACACCGTGCAGGTCGTGCTCGCCGTGCCACAGGGCCACGGGCTGTGCGCCGGCCAGGCGGATGGCGCGCTGGGCGTCGCGGTCGTCGAGCGAGCCCGGGAAGGTGACGACGCCGATGCGCATCAGTGCGTTTCCTCGCTCGTGGCCTCGAGCACGAAGATGCTGGTGACGTCCTCGATCACGGAGTTGGACAGCACGGTGTCGGCGAGTTCCTGCACCTCGGCGAGCAGCGCGGCGTCCGCGGGGCCCTCCACGGTGAGTTCGAACCGCTTGCCGACGCGCACGCCGGTGAACTCGGTCTTGCCGAGGCGGCGGAGGGCGCCGGCGACGGCCTTGCCCTGGGGATCGAGCAGTTCTGCCTTGGGCATAACTTCTACGACGATGGTTGTCATGTCACTTCCGTAAGACGTCGGGGGCGGATGCGTCGATTCTACAGGCCCGCAGGGGAGCCGAGTCCGGCCTGGCCGAGCAGGATACCGCGCAGCACGTCACGCACGGCCGCGACGCCGTCGTAGGTCTCCACGAAGCTGGTGCTCAGCGGCGACAGCCCGATCCGCAGGCCCTCCGGCGCCCGGAAGTCGGGGATCACGTCGTGCTCCCAGAGGATGCGGGTGACCTGGCGCATGGCGGGATGGTTCACGGTGAGATGGCCGCCGCGGTGGGTGTGCTCGCGCGGGGACGCCACGGTGACGCCCATCGGCACCAGCCAGGCATCCACCAGGTCCAGCGCGAACTCGGTCAGCGCGACCGACTTGGCGCGCACCTGGTCGATGCCCACCTCGTCGATCATCGCGATGGTGTCCTGCATGGCGAGCATGCCCACGATCGCGGGCGTGCCGCTCATGAAGCGGCGGATGCCCGCGGCCGGCACGTACTCCGGGCCCATCGCGAACACGTCGGCGGCGCCCATCCAGCCCTGGATCGGCTGGGTCAGGTCCGGTTGCAGCTCGGCACGCACATAGCCGAACGCGGGGGCGCCGGGTCCGCCGTTGAGGTACTTGTAGCTGCAGCCCACGGCCAGGTCGACGCCGTCGAGGTCGAGGTTCACCGGCACGGAGCCGGCCGAGTGACAGAGGTCCCAGAGCACCAGGGCGCCGGCCTCGTGCACGGCGGCGGTGATCGCGGGCACGTCGGCGAGGTAGCCGGAACGGTAGGCCACGTGGCTGAGCACCACGAGCGCGGTCTGCGGGCCCACCACGGCGCGCACCTGGTCCACGGTGACGCCGCCGGTGCTACTCGACTCGATCCAGCGTAGGGTGAGGCCGCGTTCGGCGGCGATGCCGGCGAGCACGTACCGGTCGGTGGGGAAGTTGTCGGTGTCGAGCACGATCTCGCTGCGCTGCGGCAGCGAGTCGACGGCGGCCCGGGCGAGCTTGTAGAGGGTCACGGTGGTGGAGTCGCCGATGAACACCTGCCCGGGGCCGGCGCCCAGGGCGGCCTGTCCCAGCGCGTCCCCGATGGTCAGCGGCAGTGCCATCCACTCGTCGTCCCAGCCGCGGATCAGCCGGGTACCCCAGGCGGTGCCGAGGAACTCGGTGATGCGCGCCACGCTGGCGATGGTGGGGCGGCCCAGGGAGTTGCCGTCGAGGTAGACGATCGACGGGGCGTCGGGGGTGGCGGTGTCGTCCAGGCCCACGAACCGGCGGCGGTAGTGGCCGAGACCGTCGATGCGGTCCATCCGCCGGGCGAACGCGAGGTGGGCGTCGAGCCCCTCGGCGACGGTGCTGTCGTGCTGGGTCATGTTCTGAGGTCCTCGAGGTCGGGCCGGGGGAGAGCGCGGGCGGCGAAGCGGCGGGGTGACGTCGGCCGGATCCCGCGACTAACGGTAACCCGCGAGGTCGGCATCGTGGGGGCGACCGGCGGTGTCATGCCGACCGGGGCGTTCAGCGGCCCACGATTCCGAGTCTGTAGGCGAGGATCACGGCCTCGACCCGGTCGCGGAGGCCCTGCTTGAACAACACCCGCCCCACGTGCGCCTTGACCGTCGATTCGCTGAGGTGAAGCTCCTCGGCGATCTCGCCATTGGTCGCCCCCAGGCCGATGAGACGGAAGACCTCGCTCTCGCGCGCCGTGAGCGTGCTGAGAAGTGTTGCCGGTTCGGGGGCGACGACCGCGGCCAGGTGCGGTGCGGCGACCTCGATCAGCTTCGCGGTGATCCGCGGCGACACGACGGCGTCGCCGTGGTGCACGGCGGTGATCGCGGCGACCAGGTCGGCCGGACGGGTGTCCTTCAACAGGAACCCGGACGCTCCGGCCTGGAGGCCGCCGAAGGCGTACTCGTCGAGGTCGAAGGTCGTCAGCACCAGTACCCGGGTGTCGGGCACCAGAGACGTGATCCGCCGGGTGGCTTCGATCCCGCCGATGCCGGGCATCCGCACGTCCATCAGCACAACGTCGGGGCGCAGTCGTACGGCCGCGTCCACGGCGGCCTCGCCGTCGCCGGCCTCACCCACGACGATCAGGGTGGGCTCTGCCTCCAGCACCAGAGAGAACCCGTACCTGACGAGCTGCTGGTCGTCCACCAGGAGCACTCGGATGGCGTCGGTCATGCTCTCTCCTTCGTCCAGAACAGTCGCACGAGAACGCGCCAGCCGCCGCCGGCGGCCGGACCGGCCTCCACCGAGCCGGCATAGAGCGCGGCTCGTTCACGGATGCCGAGAATCCCACGACCAGGCGGCCGTGCGCCGGGCGCGGCCGGGGCGTCATCCTGCACCATGATCGTGACCGACTCGGCCGACCACGTCACGCCCACCGTCACCTGCGTCACGCCGCGCGCGTGCCGCAGTGCGTTCGTCAGCGACTCCTGCACGATCCGGTACACGGTCAGCCCCACGGCCGGGTCTGCGGATGCCGAGCCGGCCAGGTCCAGCCGCACCGGCAGCCCGGCTCGCCTGAACTGTGCGGCCAGGTCGGTCAGCTGGAGGGCCCCGGGTTGGGGAGCGTGCTCCAGCGTGGGCGTCTCCCCGTCGGTGCGTACGGCCCCGAGCAGCCTGCGGAGCTCGCCCAGGGTGTGCCGGCCGGTCTCGGCCACCTGCGCCATGGCCGCCATGGATTCCGTCGGACGCTCGGCGGCGGATGCCCGCGCCCCTTCCGAGAGAGCGACCATCACCGAGACGCTGTGCGCCATGACATCGTGCATCTCTCTGGCAATGCGTTCACGCTCCCTGGCGCGCGCGATCTCGGCCTGTTGGTCCCGTTCCCGCTCGAGCTGAACGGCCCGGTCGACCAGCGCCGCGACGTACCGGCGTCGCTGTCCGGCGTTGACCCCGAACAACTGCGCGACCAGGAGCGGAACCAGCATCACGATCGCGGCGTTCAGCCAGTCGTTGAGCGGGTCCGCTGAAACGGGTGGTGCCGTGGGTTCCCAGAGTGGCAGGCCGTCCCTGGTGCGCTCGATCAGGATCCACGCGGCACCGCTGGCGACCGCCGATGCCGCCAGGTAGCAGGCCCACGCCGTCAGGGCGGAGCGGTAGGTGCCGACAGCGAACAGGGTGATGAGCGGGAGCACTGTTTCCGCACCAGTGCCTCCCGCCAACGACAGCACGCAGAGCACGGTGGCGGCCACGAGCATCAGGACCGGCCGGCGCCGGCGGAGCAAGACCGTGGCGACGCCCGCGAGGAGTAGCATCACCGTGAACCACGCCGGGGTGCGCAGCGGCGGGTTCGCGGAGATGAGGGCCAGCCCGGCGGCGAAGAGGCCGTAGAGACCGGCGGTGATGGCATCCGACAGCCACGGGAAGCGCAGCAGAGCCCGGCGCAGGGCGCCGGGCGGCGACGGCAGCACGAGGCCGTCCGGCGATGAGGTTGCTTCGCCGAACGGTCCTCTCCGTGCAGGTGTCAGGGTTCCTCCTCGCGAGGCAGCATCGCGCCGGTCTGCAGCGAAACGGCAGTCCACGCTAACACCACCGATCCGCTCGAGACCGGGCTGAGTCTTCGGGCGCCGATCAGGCATCCCGGCGACGTAGCCGGATGGCGCCCAGCACGATGAAGACACCGGCCCAGACAACGGCGACCGTCATGCCGGCAGCCGGGCTGATATACCCGTCGACGAGATCCAGGAACACTCCATCGGCATCACGGGCGTTGCTCATGGCGTCGCCCGCCTTCGACATCGAGAGGAGGTGAAGGTTCCGCACCAGTGTTGACGCGGGGAGGACGGACAGCACCACCGGCAGCAGGAGGATCACCGAGAGAACTGTCGCGACGCTGGCGGCGACAGAGCGCAGCAACGTCCCGATGCCCAAGCCGAGGACAGCCGAGAGGCCGACATACACGGATCCACCGATGAGGGCGAAGAACACCCCGGGGGCGGTCAACCCGATCTCGATCTCGAGGGCGGCGAACATCGGGTACGTCACGGCCCACGAACCGAACAGGGCGACGAGCGCCGCGGACGTCGCGGTGCAAAACAGCGCGATGGTCTTCGCGGCGAGCACGGTCACCCGGGAGGGAACGGCGATCAGCGTCGAGTGAATGGTTCCGCTGGAGTACTCCCCGCTGATCACGAGCACCCCGAGAATCCCGGCAATGAGCTGCCCGAACAAGACAGTGCCGATCGTGATCTGATCGAGCGTGAACCCCACCGAGGGCCCTGACGGCAAGCCGGCGTCTGCCATGGTCATGGCCAAGAGGACACTCACACCGAGCCCGAACACGATGATCGCGAGCACGAGTCCAACGGTCGAGCGAAGACTGGTGAGTTTGATGAACTCCGAACGCAGCACGCCGGCGAAACTCAGACTTTCCTGACCGGGGATGAAGGTCACACGCTGTTTGTCGATGGTGGTCATTGGTGGGCTCCTGTTGCTGCTGGATTCGACGAGCGGTATTCAACTTCTCCGGCGGTGAGGGCGATGTACGCCTCTTCGAGCGAACCCGACACCGATGCGACCTCGTGCAGCACGACGCCGGCCGTGGACGCCGCGACGGCGACCTCTTCGGCGGTCAGCCCCGAGATCTCGATCGCGCCATCCGTCAGCATCGAGACGACGATGCCAGGGCCGGCGATGGTTTTCACCAGGCGTTCTGCGTCATGCGTGCGCACGCGGGTCACCGAACGGGTGGCTCCCGCGATGATGTCCCCGATAGCGCCCTCCGCCAGGATCCTGCCGCGTCCGATCACGATGAGCCGGTCGGCGGTCTGCGCCATCTCGCTCATCAGGTGCGAGGAGAGGAGCACGGTGCGCCCCTCCGCCGCCAGGCTTCGCATGAGCGTCCGCACCCAGCGGACGCCCTCGGGGTCCAGACCGTTCACCGGTTCGTCGAGAATGATCGTCGCTGGGTCGCCCAGCAGGGCGGTGGCGATTCCCAGCCGTTGGCCCATCCCGAGTGAGAACCCGCCGACGCGTCTACCGGCGACGGAGTCCAGTCCGGCCAGGCCGATGACCTCGCGCACCCGGGCCGCGCCGATGCCGTGCGTCGCCGCAATGGCGAGCAGGTGCTTGTAGGCCGAGCGGCCGCTGTGAGCGGCCTTCGCGTCGAGCAAGACGCCGACCTCCCGGAGCGGTGCGCGGTGCTCATGGTACGGGCGTCCGTTCACTTCGACGCTGCCGGCGGTCGGCCGGTCGAGACCGACGATCATCCGCATCGTCGTGGACTTCCCCGCCCCGTTCGGGCCGAGGAACCCGGTCACTCTGCCGGGCAGCACCTGGAAGTCGATCCCATCGACGGCGGTTCGTTGGCCATAGCGTTTCGTGAGCGTGCGTGCCTCAATCATGTGTGTTCTTTCGCATACCAATCACGCTAGGAGCCCGGAGCGCGCACCACATCGGCCCACGGTGCACAGTTCGTGGCCGGCGCCCGGTACCCCAGTACTGGGTGCAGCCGGGCGGGCGGACCCGCCAGGCCGCTGGGCGCCGCCCCACCGGCCCGGGTTGCGGGGAGGCTTCCCTCCGCGACCTCGCAGGAAGGGGATCTAGAATCGACCCCATGACTACCTCTGCCCGGCCCCCGCAGGACGCGTCCCAACCGCGGCGCCGCGACGCCCGGCAGAACCGGGAACGCCTCATCGACGAAGCCCGCAGCATGATCGCCGAGCACGGCGTCGACGCCTCGCTCGAAGAGATCGCCCGCCGCGCCGATGTGGGCGTTGCCACCCTGTACCGCAACTTTCCCACCCGCGACGACCTGGTCAGGGCCCTGTACGATATCGCCCTCGCCGAACTGTTCGCCGTGCGCGGCGAGATCGAGGCGGCACCGTCGGCCTGGGCCGGTGTAGTGCTCTACACCGAGCGCCTCGCCGAGTGGCTGGTGGCCGACCCGTCGCTGCCGCCGATCCTCAAGCGGATGGCGACCATCGATCCCACGGCGCGGCCGTCTGTTGAACTCGAGAGCTTCATCGCCGCCCTCGTGCTGCAGGCCAAGAAAGACGGCGAGTTGCGCCCGGATGTCGACTCGATGGACCTGGCCGTGCTCGTCACCATGATCGGGTCGCTGGGCACCCTCGGCGGCGGTTACACCGGCCAGTGGCGCCGGCAGCTCTCCCTCGTTCTCGACGGGCTGCGGATGCCGGAGAAGCCCCGCCCCAAGCTGCCCGGGCGTCCGCTGAGCGTCAAGGAGTTCCAGGCCACGGTGCACGGCCTCACCCGCCGCGCCAAGCGCGCCGCCCGCGGCTCCCGCTCCGCCACCTGATCCACCACCACCCGGTCGGGCGCAGGCCCACTCGCGGCACGTGTTCTACCTGGCGGCAGGTGTCGTGCCCCGCGGCCCGTGTCTCAACCCGTGCCGCCGGATCGAAGGAGTGCCGCGAGGTCCGCGCTACGCGGCGGTCAGCAGCCCGAGCAGCTCTCGGTACCGGGCCGCGGTCTGCGCCACGATCTCGGCGGGCAGCTCCGGCGGGGTGCCGGTCTGGTCCCAGTTCGCGGCCAACCAGTCGCGCACGATCTGCTTGTCGAAGCTGGCCATGCGCTCACTGGGGGTGGCGCCGTCCAGCCATCGCGCCGCATCCCAGTACCGGCTGGAGTCGCTGGTGAGCACCTCGTCGCCGAGGGTGAGCAGACCGGTGGAACGGTCGGCGCCGAACTCGAACTTGGTGTCGGCCAGGATCACTCCGGCGGTTTCCGCGATCACGGAGGCCCGGTTGAAGACCTCCAGTGATGCGTCCCGCAGCGCCGCCGCCACGTCGGCGCCCACGAGCTCCACGGTGCGCTCGAACGAGATGTTCTCGTCGTGCTCGCCCATCGGGGCCTTCCACGCCGGCGTGTAGATCGGTTCGGGCAGCCTGTCGCCGTTCTGCAGCCCCTCGGGCAGCGGGATGCCGCAGACAGTCTGGCTGGCGACGTACTCGAGCCAGCCGGAGCCGGTGAGGTAGCCGCGCACGACGCACTCGATCGGGTACATGTCCAGGGTCTTGCAGAGCATCGCCCGGCCGGCGACGGCGGCGGGGATCAGGCTCGACGCGTCAACCCGGTGGTCGGGTACGAGGTGGTTGGGCACACCGTCGAGCTGGCCGAACCACCACAGGCTCAGGGTGGTGAGCAGTTCGCCCTTGCCGGGGATGCCCGGTTCGAGGACGTGGTCGAATGCGCTTACCCGGTCGCTGGCCACGACGAGGACCCGGTCGGCGTCGGCCAGGCCGGTCGCGCCGTCCGGCACATACAGGTCGCGCACCTTGCCCGAGTACACGTGCTGCCAGCCCGCCAGGGCCAGAGCGGCCATCAGTTCGCGACCTTGGCGGCGATGTCTCCGCGGTGCTGAGAACCCTCGAGCCCGATCAACCCGACGGCTTCGTAGGCACGCGCTCGGGCCTCGGTGAAGTCGGCGCCAACGGCCACGACGCTGAGCACCCGGCCGCCGGTGGCGACCAGCGCCGAACCGTCCAGGGCGGTCGCGGCGTGCGCGATGGTCACACCGGTCACGGTCGCGGCCTCGGCCAGCCCGGTGATCACGCGTCCGGTCACGGGGGTCTCCGGGTAGTTCTCGCTGGCGATCACCACGGTCACGGCGGCGTCGGTGGAGAACTCCGGGCGGGGCAGCCCGGCCAGTTCCCCGGTCGACGCGGCCAGCAGCAGGCCGGACAGCGGCGTCACCAGGCGCGGCAGCACCACCTGGGTCTCCGGGTCGCCGAAGCGTGCGTTGAATTCGATCACCCGGATGCCGGCATCCGTGAGAATCAGCCCGCAGTAGAGCAGCCCGATGAACGGGGTGTCCTCGGCGGCGAGCCGGCGCACGGTGGGCAGCGCGATCGTCTCGATGACCTCGTCGACAAACGCGGTCTCGCTGCCGAATCCGGCATCCAGCCAGGGCAGCGGTGAGTAGGCGCCCATGCCGCCGGTGTTGGGGCCCTCGTCATTGTCCGCGAGACGCTTGTAGTCCTGGGCGGGGGAGAGCGGCAGCACGGTGTGGCCGTCGCTGAGGAAGAAGAGGGACACCTCCTGGCCGGAGAGGAACTCTTCGACGAGCACGGCGCCGTGCTGCAACCAACGCACCGCGTGGGCGAGGGCGTCATCACGGTCGGTGGTGACGAGCACACCCTTGCCGGCGGCCAGTCCGTCGGCCTTCACCACGTAGGGAGCACCGTATTCGTCGAGGGCGCCCTGCGCCTCGGCGAGGTTGCCTGCGCGCACGGCGCGGCCGGTGGGCACGCCGGCCTCGTCCATGATGCGCTTGGCGAAGGTTTTGCTGCCCTCGAGGGCGGCGGCGGCCTGGCCCGGCCCGAACACGGGGATGCCACGGGTGCGCAGGGCGTCGGCGACGCCGGCCACCAGCGGCGCCTCGGGCCCCACCACGACGAGGTCGATGTTGTGTTCCTGGGCGAAGTTCGTCACCACGTCGGAGTCGGTGGGGTCAAGATCGACCACGGGCACGTCGGCGGCGATGCCGGCGTTGCCGGGGGCGGCGATCACGTGGGGTCGCGGCTCCTCACGCAGGAGGGCAGTGACGATGGCGTGCTCGCGGGCACCGGAACCGAGGACCAATATTCTCACCGGATCAGGCTACCCGGCGAACGCGGTCGTGCGCACCCGAGCGTCTGCGGGGCGTCACAGACCATCAGGAGGCGGCAGACTGGGAGCATGGCACGCGCGAGGATCGATGACGGGTTGGGCAGAACCGCCGTGAAGGCGTACCTGGCCGACGAAGCGGGCGCGACCCGCGACACCCGGGCGCTCGCCGTGCGGTACACCCTGCAACTCCTCGCCGAGCAGGCCGAGGGCAACACCGTCGAGGTGCGGGTTCCCCCGTTCGGCGCCACCCAGTGCATCGCCGGCCCCCGGCACACCCGCGGCACCCCGCCCAACGTGGTCGAAACGGATGTCGCCACCTGGCTCGGCCTGGCCACCGGCACCCTGGCCTGGAGCGACGGTCTCGCCTCCGGCCGCATCCACGCCTCCGGGCAGCGCGCCGACCTCAGCGCGGAACTTCCGCTGTTCCGCTAGCCACGCGCGATGCGCTGCTTCTGTTCCCCGTGCGGACTTCTGCGTCCGGTGCACCGGGCGCAGAAGTCCGGATCGGCAACAGTTGCGGTGCCCGGCTCAGGCCAGGATGGCGCTGACCTCGGCCCGCGACGGCATCGAGCTGGTGGCGCCGTGCCTGGTCACCGAGATCGACGACGCCACGGTGGCCCAGCGCACGGCGTCGATCATCCGCTCCTCGGTGATGCCGGCGGCGGACACGGCGCCGGTCGACCGTACCGCAGCCAGTCGCGCCACCAGCGCGCCCACGAAGGTGTCGCCCGCGGCGGTCGTGTCCACGGCCGCGACCGGTCGGGCCGGTGCCAGCCCCAACACCGTGCCGTCGTAGGCGACGATGCATCCCTCGGCGCCGAGCGTCACGATCGCCCAGGTGCGGGCGGCACTGAGCACCTCGGCGGCGCGGGCCGGATCGCTCTCACCGGTGAGTTCGGCGGCCTCGATCTGGTTGGGCACGACCAGGTCCACCGACGCCAGGAAACCCGCGGGCAACTCAACGACGGGCGCGGGGGTGAGCACCGTGAAGACGCCGTTCGCCCGGGCGATCGTGATGGCCGCCGCCAGCGCCGCCACCGGAAGTTCGCACTGCATCACCAGGAACGAGGCCCGCTGAATCGTCGATTCCTGCTCCGCGGTGAGTGCGGTCACCGTGGCGTTGGCGCCGGACACCACGACGATCGAGTTCTCGCCGGAGTCCACGACGGAGATGTGCGCGGTGCCCGTCGGCGCCGTCACCTCGGCCAGGCCGACCGCACCGATGCCCTCGCCGGCCACGAGGTCCCGCAGCTCGCGGCCGTAGCCGTCTGCGCCGACGGCGCCGATGAAATCGATGTCGCCGCCCTGCCGGGCCGCGGCCACGGCCTGGTTCAGGCCCTTGCCGCCCGGCACGGTGCTGAAGCCGGTGCCGAACATCGTCTCGCCGGGCTTCGGTAGGCGGGGCTGGCGCACCACGAGGTCCATGTTGGCGCTGCCGAGCACGGCGATCCGGTTGGTCCTGCTGAAATCGTTCACCGGCCCAGTCTGACGGATGCCGCGTGCGACAATAGAGGCGTGAGCTCCGCAGATCAGCACGACGACGCCGAGACGCGACAGTCCGGCAGCGTTCCGCCAGCCGTGATCCGGCCCGGCCCGGCCGTCTTCGCCGGAACCCCGGTACCCGTCGAACCCACCGAGACCGTCGTATCGGAAGACACTCTCGTTGTGCGTCGGTCGCCCAGGTACACCAGCTTCATGATCGTCGGCGCCGTCGTCGGCGCCCTCCTGGCCCTGCTGCTCACCGTGATCTATCCGCGGAACGCCGAATTCGATCCGGCCCAGGTCTTCGGATTCCTGCTGCTGGGCGGCGTCGCGATCGGTGTCGCGGTCAGTTGCCTCGTCGCGATGGTGCTCGATCGAATCGTCGGTCGCTCCTCGACCACGGTCGTCGTCGATAGACTTGACGCGAACTCAACACGCGCCTTCGAGAATGCGGATCCTGGATCCGACCCCCAACCTTCCAACGAGAATTCCTAGTAAAGGGGCTGCGGCTTGCCCGGTGGCGACGGACGACTGAATCATGATCTTCTTCCTGGCGAGAAGGGTCCGCAGGATGCCTGCGGAGTCTTCGGTGTCTGGGCTCCGGGCGAAGAGGTAGCCAAGCTCAGCTACTTCGGCCTGTACGCCCTGCAGCACCGCGGCCAGGAATCGGCGGGCATCGCGACCAGCGACGGCTCGAAGATCCTCATCTACAAGGACATGGGCCTGGTCTCCCAGGTTTTCAACGAGGCCTCGCTGAGCACCCTGCTCGGCCACCTCGCGGTGGGGCACACCCGCTACTCCACGACCGGGTCGTCGAGCTGGCAGAACGCCCAGCCCACCCTCGGCAGCACCGCAGCGGGCACCGTCGCGCTCGGCCACAACGGCAACCTCACCAACACCGCCGAGCTGCTCGAGCTGGTGCGCGAGCGCTATCCCAAGGTCGACGGCGAACTGGCCCGTGGCAACACCACCGACACCGCGGTGATCACCGCCCTGCTCACCGGCGACCTCGACCACAGCCTCGAAACCACCGCCATGGAGGTGCTCCCGCGCCTGCGCGGCGCCTTCTGCCTGGTCTTCATGGACGAAACCACCCTCTACGCCGCCCGGGACCCGCAGGGCGTGCGCCCGCTGGTGCTCGGCCGGCTCGAGCGCGGCTGGGTCGTCGCCTCCGAAACCGCCGCCCTCGACATCGTCGGCGCCAGCTTCGTGCGGGAGGTCGAACCCGGTGAGCTGATCACCATCGACGAGGACGGCCTGCGCAGCCAGCGATTCGCCGAGGTCAAGCGCGCCGGATGCGTGTTCGAGTACGTCTACCTCGCCCGGCCCGACACCACCATCGCCGGCCGCGGCGTGCACGAAGCCCGCGTCGAGATGGGCCGCCAGCTTGCCGCCGAGTATCCCGTCGAGGCCGACCTCGTCATCCCCACCCCCGAGTCCGGCACCCCCGCGGCAATCGGCTACGCCCAGGCATCCGGCATCCCGTTCGGCCAGGGCCTGGTCAAGAACACGTACGTGGGGCGCACCTTCATCCAGCCGTCGGAAACCATCCGGCAGCGCGGCATCAAGCTCAAGCTCAACCCGCTCAAGGCCGTGATCAAGGGCAAGCGGTTGATCGTCGTCGACGACTCCATCGTGCGCGGCAACACCCAGCGCGCCCTGGTCAGCATGCTCCGCGAGGCCGGCGCCGCCGAGGTGCACGTGCGCATCTCCAGCCCGCCGATCACCTGGCCGTGCTTCTACGGCATCGACTTCGCCTCCCGTGCTGAACTCATCGCCACCGGCCTCGGTGTCGATGAGGTGCGGCAGGCCATCGGCGCCGACTCACTCGGCTACCTCTCGGAGGACGGCATGATCGCCGCCACCGAGCAGCCGCGAGAGAGCCTGTGCACCGCCTGCTTCACCGGCGTGTACCCGATCAAGCTGCCCGAGACCCAGCACCTGGGCAAGAACCTCCTCGAGCGCGACTTCTCCACCTCCGACGGATGCGATCCAGGTCCCGACGCGGAGTTCGAGAGCGTGCTCACCCCTGACCCGGAGCGAGCCACCGTGCTCATCGAACACGGTCAGGTCCCGTTCGGCGATCCCGGAAGACCAGAATGAGCAACGCAAGCTACGCCGCCGCCGGAGTCGACACCCACGCGGGTGACCTCGCGGTGTCCCTGATGAAAACCGCCGTCTCGGCCACCCACGGTCCAGAGGTGCTCGGCGGCTTCGGCGGTTTCGCCGGTCTCTACGACGTGTCGTTCCTCACCGGCTTCACGCGCCCGCTGCTGGCCACATCGACGGATGGCGTCGGCACCAAGGTCGCCATCGCCCAGGCCCTGGACAAGCACGACACCATCGGCCAGGACCTGGTGGGCATGGTCGTCGACGACATCATCGTCGTCGGCGCGCGCCCCCTGTTCATGACCGACTACATCGCCTGCGGCAAGGTCGTCCCCGAGCGCATCGCGTCCATCGTGGAGGGCATCGCCAAGGCCTGCGCCGCCACCGGCACCGCCCTCGTCGGCGGCGAGACCGCCGAACACCCCGGCCTGCTCGGACCCGACGACTACGACGTGGCCGGAGCCGCGACGGGTGTCGTCGAGGCCGACCAGGTTCTCGGCGCAGAGCGCGTGCAGTCGGGCGACGTCGTCATCGCGATGGCCTCCTCCGGTCTGCACTCCAACGGGTTCTCCCTGGTGCGGCACATCCTCGCCCAGCGCGGCATCGGCTACACCGACACCTCCGCCGAGCTCGGCGGGGTCGTCGGTGAGGCGCTGCTCGAACCCACACGGCTCTACACCGGCCCGCTGCTCAGCGTGCTCTCCGACCCCGAACTGGCCGGCGTTGTGCACTCGCTCAGCCACGTCACCGGTGGCGGCATCGCCGCCAACCTGGCCCGCGTGCTGCCCGTGGGCAGTTGGGTCGAGGTCGACAGGTCCACCTGGTCACCTCCTGCGGTCTTCAGGGTGCTCGGCGACATGGCCGGCTCCACACTGGAGAGCGCAGAAGGCACCTGGAACCTCGGCGTGGGCATGTTCGCCGTCGTCGCGGCACACGCCGCCTCATCCGTGATCGCCCGCCTGCAAAACGAAGGCATTCCATCCTGGGTCGCCGGCCGAGTCTCGATGGCTCCGCACGACCTCACCGGCTTCGAGCAGGGAGCCAAGGGCGTCAACGGCGGGGCCGTTCGCCTGGTCGGCGGCTACGCCGCCTGACCCCGTCTCACCCGGCCATCGGGCGCGACAACGGACCGCCCCGAGGCAACTGCCTGGGGGCGGAACCGACGCTGAGAGTTGCCAGGGAAGCGGTCGACGGGCGCGCCAAAACGACAGCCGCGCACGAGAACGTGCGCGGCTGATCGAGAAACGGGCTAGGCGCGCTTCTTCTCGTCTTCGGTGTCGTAGTGGTCGACATAGTCGTCCGACTCGTCCGACGTCGTCTTGTTCGCTTCGTACTCCGGCCACTTGGCCAGGTCCTCGTCGAGCCGCGGGTCGGTCACCGGATGCCCGGTGAGCTCGCGTTCGAGCGCGTTGTAGTTGGTGTCCGGGCTGAAGTACTTCAGCTCGCGGGCAACCTTGGTGTGCTTTGCTTTTTGACGGCCGCGCCCCATGCGTGACCCCCTAACGATGCCAGGCCGGGTGAGTGATGAGTCACCCGGGAGTTGCCGAACGGAATAGTGAAATCTAGCCGCTAGTTTAGCATGGTGGGCCTCTCGCCCCGATGCCGCGGCTCTGCGGCCAGAACCCAGGGAGTAGGACGCATGGTGAACGCCACGGCTGTGCCGGTGGTGATCATCGGTTCCGGCCAGGCCGGTCTCTCCGTGGCGTACCACCTCAAGCGGTTCGGGCTCACGGCGGGGCGTGATTTCGTGATCTTCGATCGCGGTGCTGATGCCGGTGGCGCCTGGCAATACCGCTGGGAGTCCCTGCGCCTCGGCGCTGCTCACAGGGTCAACGACCTCCCCGGCCTGAACGAGCTCGGCCTGAGCTTCGAGACCGCCGACCGTTCCCGGCCCGCGCGGGACGTGGTGAGCGAGTACTACCGGCGTTTCGAGGAGCATTTTGAACTCAACGTCGTGCGCCCGGTCTCGGTTCAGTCGGTGTTCAACCGACGAGCCGACCTCGTCGTACGCACAACGTCCCCGGTCTACGGCGAGCGGGAGACCCTCGCCGGGTTGCTCGTCAATGCCACCGGCACCTGGGGCGCGCCGTTTGTACCGCACTACCCGGGCGCCGGGCTGTTCGCCGGCCGCCAGCTGCACACCGCTGGCTTCAGGGATGCCGCCGAATTCGCCGGTCAGCGGGTCGTTGTGGTCGGCGGGGGCACTTCCGCGATCGGCTTCATGCTCGAGTTGGAGGGTGTCGCGGCGAGTCTGACCTGGGCCTCGCGTCGCCCGATCGATTGGGTGCACACCGAGCATCTTGACCTGGAGGGGGCGTCGGCAGCGGTGGCCGTGCAGGATGACGCCGCCCGCAACGGCCGCGCGCTGCCGAGCATCGTCAGCGGCACCGGCGTGCCGGTCAGCCGACGCATCCAGGGCGGTATCGACAGGGGCCTCCTGGTGGCACGGCCGATGTTCGTCGGCCTCGAGCCGACCGGGGTGCGGTGGGCCGACGGCTCCGTCACCGAAGCCGACGCGATCATCTGGGCCACCGGGTTCCGGCCGGAGCTGCGCCACCTGGCACCGCTGAAGCTGCGCGACCAGGCGGGCGGGCTCGTGGTCGGCGCCGGCTCCTCCTGGACGGACCCGCGGATCTTCCTGGCCGGCTACGGGCCACAGGCCAGCACCATCGGCGCCCGACGGGCCGGCCGGACCATTGCGCGGCAGGTCTTCGCCCTGTTCTGACGCGTGCCTACTTGCGCTTGCGCCGGTTCGGGTTGACCGGCCGGGGCCGCGGCTTCATCGGCGGGCTGGCCGGGCTCGACTTGGGGCCGACATCCTCTGTCTGCACTGCCACGCTCGTCGTGTCCACGCCCACCGGAGCGAGGGGCTTGCGCGGGATCGGGTGCGAGCGCACGGGCTCACCGCGACGCTCCTGGCCGGGGATCGGCCGGGACCTGCGCCCGTAGATGAGCTCGGAGGAGTCCAGCAGCCACGGCACCAGCGCGATGGTCACACCGTGCACGAGCATCAGCTTCTGGCGCAGTCGGCGGGCCTTGTGGTTGTGCAGCAGCGACTCCCACCAGTGCCCGACGATGTAGATCGGCGTGTACACGGTGACAACCTCGGACCCGTATTCCTCGCGGCGGTCCTTGATGTAACAGATCAACGGCCAGCTGATGTCGCGGTACGGCGATGCCACGATGTTCAACGGCACCTGGATGTTCTGCTTGGCCCAGTCGATGATGAGGTTCTCGGTCTCCTCCTCGTCGATCGACACGTGCACGGCCTCCAAGCTCACGTGCCGGGCCGCGATGGCGTAGTCGAGGGCCTTGAGCACGGGCTTCTGCATCTTGCCCACGAGCACAATGGCGTGGTCGCCCTGCGAGCCGAACGTCGTGATCGGGTCGACCTCGATCTCCTTGGCCACGTCGCGGTAGTACCGGTTCACGCCGATCATCAGCACGAACAGGATCGGCATCATCAGGAACACCAGCCAGGCGCCATGGGTGAACTTGGTGATCGTGACGACGATCAGCACCACGCCGGTGAGCGCGGCCCCGAAACCGTTGATCGAGAGGCTCCGGATGATCGAACCCCGGTTGGGCGGATCCGTCTTCAACAGGGTCAGCCAGTGCTTCACCATGCCGGTCTGGCCGATGGTGAACGACACGAAAACGCCGATGATGTAGAGCTGGATCAGCACCGTGAGGTTGGCCTGGTAGATCACGATGATCACGATGGCGGCCAGCGCGAGCAGCACAACGCCGTTCGAGTAGATCAGCCGGTCGCCGCGGGTGCTCAGCGACTTGGGCGCGTAGGAGTCGCGGGCCAGCACGCTGCCGAGCAGCGGGAACCCGTTGAAGGCCGTGTTCGCGGCCAGCAGCAGGATCAGGGCCGTTGCGCCCTGCAGGATGAAGAACATCAGCGAGTTGTTGCCGAAGGTGGCCGCAGCGATCTGGGCGATCAGGCTGCGCTGCGGCTGGGTCTCGCACTCCGCCCAGCCGATCAGGTCGCAGGGGTTCTCCGCGTAGTGCACCTTGGAGAACAGCGCCAGCGCGGTGAGCCCCACGAACAGCACAATGGCGATGCCGCCCATCAGGGTCAGGGTGATCTGGGCGTTTTTGATCTTGGGGCGTTTGAAGGCCGGCACGCCGTTGGCGATGGCTTCCACGCCGGTCAGGGCGCTACATCCGCTGGCGAAGGAGCGCAGCAGTAGCAGGATGAACGCCGTCTGGGCGAGGTTGTGGGCCTCCACCTCGAATCCCGCCGACTCCGCGATCGGCGCGTCGCCCAGGGCCACCCGGCCCAGACCGACGACGATCATCAACAGCACACTGCCGATGAACAGGTAAGTGGGCAGGGCGAATGCCTTGCTCGACTCGGCTACTCCCCGCAGGTTGACGGCGGCGAGCACGATGACAAAAAGCACGGCCAGTTCCACCCGCAGTGGTGCCAGGCCGGGCAGCGCCGAGATGATGTTGTCCACGCCGCTGGACACCGAGACCACGACGGTCATCACGTAGTCCACGAGCAGGGCGGATGCGACGACGAGGCCGGCCTTCTCGCCGAGGTTCTTGGAGGCGACTTCGTAATCGCCGCCACCGTTGGGGTAGGCCTTGATGAGCTGGCGGTACGAGGCCACCACCACCACCAGGAGCAGCACGACCACGGCCGCGACCCAGGGTGCGAAGCTCAGGAAGGCGAGCCCGCCGAGGGTCAGGATCATCAGAAGTTCCTGCGGAGCGTACGCGACGCTGGACAGCGGGTCACTGGCGAAAATCGGCAGCGCCAGGTGCTTCGGAAGCAGCTGCCCGTCCAGGTGTTCGCTGGCGAGCGGTTCGCCGATTATCCACCGTTTCGGTGATCGGGCTTCAGGTGCTGGGGGGTTCCCCTCTGGTGTCACGAGGGACGACACTACTCCGATGCACCTCGCTGTCAAGTTGTCGGCACATTGACAGGATCAGCCGGGCGTTTTCGCAGCTGCAGTCCGGTCGATCGTTCGCATCGTTCCGGCTGATGGGCGTGCAGTTCCGCACGCTGTGACTGGGGAGTCCGGACCTCCACCGTGCGTCCGGACTCTCCCAGCTGCCGCGCAGGTTACCGCGTGAGCGAGTCGCGGATGCTGACGCGCACGGCGTCGAGCTGGCGCCGCAGTTCCGGCACGGTGTCGACGGGCATC
The DNA here is from genome assembly GCF_035984795.1 of Cryobacterium sp. MP_3.1. Lineage (NCBI taxonomy): Bacteria > Bacillati > Actinomycetota > Actinomycetes > Micrococcales > Microbacteriaceae > Cryobacterium > Cryobacterium sp. MP_3.1. The sequence continues at coordinate 159,958 of NZ_JAXCHV010000004.1, forward strand.
GTCGAACGGTAGGCCTGGCGGCGCAGGTCGGCGCGCAGCTGCTGCCTGAACTCGTTGAGCACCATGTCGGCCTCCCTCAGCGCCAGGTTCGCGTCGCCGGTGGGGCGGGCGTCCGCCGTGGACTTCGTCGGCTCTGGCGGCTTCTGGCGGGCGGCCGAGGCCAGGTCGGCGCGCAGGCTCTTCATGGCCTCGGTGACCCCCGTACGGACCTCGTCGGCGAGGCGACGCACCGAGTCGGTGACCTCGCTCTCGATATTGGCCAGGTCGTCCGCGCGGGCGGCGAGCTCGGCGCGGCCGGCGTCGGTGATCTCGTACACGGTCTTGCGGTCGCCCGCCGTCTTGGTGACCAGTCCCTCCTCCTCGAGCTTCGCCAGGCGCGGGTAGATGGTCCCGGCGCTCGGGCTGTAGGTGCCGCCGAAGCGGTCGCTCAGTGCCTGGATGAGCTCGTAGCCGTGCCGAGGACGCTCGGCGAGCAGGCTCAGCAGGTAGAGGCGCAGGCTGCCGTGGGCGAAGATCGGGGTCATGATGACGCTCCGTCAGCCGCGGTGTCGGTGCTGCCGGCCGTGCTGCCCGCGTCGTTGACGCCGGCGCCGTGGCGGCGGATGACCGAGATGTTTCCGGATACCGAATTCGCGCGCAGGTCGAGCCAGGCACCGTCGAGGTTGCCGGTGCTGCCGTCGTACCCCTTGCCGAGGGTGCCGCGGATGGTCTGGTTGTCCAGCTGCAGGGTGCCGGAGACGGTGTTGATCTTGTAGCGGGTCGGCACGTCGGCGCCGATGCGCACGGTCAGGCTGCCGCTGACCAGGTTGGTGGAGACCTGGTCTGGCACGCCGTCGATATCGAGGAAGACAGCGCTCGTGACGCCGTCGACGGTGAACCGGCCGATGTCGCCGCTCGCGGTGACGTCGCCGGATACAGTGTGCGCCACGATGTTGCCGGTGTGATTGCGTACCGACATCTCCCCGTTCACGCCGTTGAGCTCGAGGTCGCCGATGATGTCGTCGACCACGAGGTCGCCGGAGACCGTGCTGAGCTTGGCGTCATTGCGCAGCCCCGTGACGAGGGCGTCGGCGGTGACGACGCCGAATTTCATGGCGACATCGCGGGGGACGGTGATGCTCACCTCGGCCTTGGCGCTGCCGCGGAAGGAGGCGAACACGTCGATGAAGTTGTCCCAGCGCAGCTGGGGGTGATCGATCTCGAGGGTGTCATCGACCACCGAGATCTTGAGGTCCTTGCCCGAGACGCTGTGCACCTCGATGCGCGCGCCCGGTTCGTCGCTGCCGATCACATCGACTTTTCCGCCGATCAGGCCCACTTTGAGCGAGCGAACCAGCTCAACATCGATGACCTTCGTCTGCCCGGGGGCGACGAGCCATTTTTCCTGCGTCATAGTCTTCTCCTTCGCGATATATCGCGTTCAATGCATCTCAAGATATATCGCGTCTTGGCTCCGGGCAAGGCCCTCACGGCAAACCCGAAGGTAGTCCGGCCGGTCCGGTCAGTAGGGGAAGATCGTCAGCCAGTCGCGGTTGTGGGCGTGCACCAGCACGAGGAACACCGCGAGGTCGAAGAGCAGGTGCACGCAGACCACGTAGGTCAGCGACTTCGTGATCGAGAAGGTGTAGCCCTGCAGCAGGGCGAAGGGAATCGTCAGCAGCGGCCCCCAGCTGCGGTAGCCGAGTTCCCACAGGAACGAGACGAAGATCACCATCTGCAGGAGGTTCGCCGTCCAGAAGGAGAAGTGCCGTCTGAACAGGGCGAACACCGTGCAGATGAAGAACAGCTCGTCCCAGATGCCCACGAACCCCACGCCGACGAACAGCCGGCCGAGCTCGTCGGGCGCGCTGATGCTCGGCCAGTTCAGGTAGGCGCCGGAGCGGATGAAATAGCTCGGCAGTATGAGGTACCCCAGCAGCAGCACCCCCACCAGATACCAGCGTTCCAGGGCGGTCCAGCGCTGCCCGGTCTTGATCGGGAACCACACCTCGCGGTCCCCGAAAGCGCGCCGTGAGATGAGGTACGGCACGGCCACCGCGGCCGAGAGCACCACCCCCATCAGCGCCATGTTGGGATAACTGATGTCGGCCTCGACCGAGATGGTGCTGATGATCAGGAGCCCGACCGCGATGAGGAGCAGGTCGCGGAACAGCGCCCGGTCCACCAGCACGGCCACGAGCAGGGCCGCCGCGAGCGTGGCGTAACCGGGCAGCGGCATCCGCAGTGCGAACAACAGCACCGCCGAGGTCGAGATCAGGGCCGCCGCCAGCAGGCGAAGCGGCGCGGTCGCGGATGTCCGCCCCGGCGTCGCCGGGGCATCCACGGCGGCTTCGTCTCCCATCATGCAATTCTGGCCGAAACCACCGCCGGGGTAAACAGTGCTCCGCCCGGCCGCCGAGGGAGCCCCCCCCTGCCGGACCGGGTCATCGGGCACTAGGTTCGGTGGATGGCGACGAACCCTTCTCACGAGCCGGGCCCGACCGGTGCCCTCGAACCCGGCTCACTCGGGCCGGGTGACAACGGTCACTTGGATCCGGTCCTGCTGGCCGCCCGCCTCATCGCAATCGATTCCACCAACCCCGACCTCTGCCCGGACGGCGCCGGCGAGGCCGAGATCGCCGATTGGTGCGCCCAGTGGCTGGCCGCGCGAGGTTTCGAGGTGCACCGGCTGGAGGAACGCACCGGCCGGCCGTCCATCGTCGGCATCAAGCGCGGCACCGGCGATGGTGCCTCCCTGATGCTCAACGCCCACCTCGACACCGTCGGGGTCGACGGCTACGAGGACGACCCGTTCTCCGGCGCCCGGCACTCCGGCCGGGTGCGCGGTCGCGGTGCCTTCGATACCAAGGGAGGACTGGCCGCCGTCCTGGTCGCCGCGCACCGGGCCACCCTCACACCGCTGGCCGGCGATCTGCTGGTGACGCTGGTGGCCGACGAAGAATTCGGCAGCCTGGGCACCGAGGAGGTGCTGCGGCGGTTCACCGCCGACGCGGCCATCGTCGTGGAGCCGAGCGAGCTCAGCCTCACCGTCTGCCACCGCGGTTTCGCCTGGTTCGAGCTCACCCTGCACGGGCGGGCGGCCCACGGGTCGATGCCCGGCCAGGGCGTCGACGCCATCCGGCATGCCGGCCTGGTGCTGCAGTGCCTCGATGAGCTCCGGGCCGGTATGGAGCAGAAACCCGCGCACCCGCTGCTCGGCCACGGCAGCGTCCGGGTCGCCACGATCACCGGCGGTACGGATGCCGCGACCGTCGCCGCGAGTGCCACCCTCACCATCGAGCGGCGCACGCTGCCCGGCGAGACCCCGGAGCTGGTCGAGGCCGAGCTGCGGCGCCTCCTCGACCGCCTGGCCCGTCACACCGCCGACTTCCGCTACGACCTCACCCGGCTCGTCGCCCGCGGCGCATTCGAGGCCGATCCGAACTGGCCCATCGTGCGCCTGCTCGACGAGCAGGCCGAACGGGTGCTCGGCCACGCTGTCCTGCAGAGGGGCGAGCCGTTCTGGACCGACGCCGGCCTGGTCCGGGAGGCCGGCATCCAGTGCCTGCTGTTCGGGGTCGACGGCGCCGGAGCGCACGCCCCTGTCGAGTGGGCCACGGAGTCGTCGATCCATCAGGTCGCCGAGATCCTCGAAGACACCATCGTCGCATTCTGCGGTTGACATTGACGTAACGTCAAGAAATATCCTGGACGTCGTCGGGCGGCCCGCCCGACGCCGCTATCGAAGGGACCGCGACACCGATGGACCACTCGATCCAGGACGTCGCCCGGCTGGCCGGAACCACGAGTCGCACCCTGCGCCACTACGGCGCCGAGGGGCTGCTCCCACCGAGCCGGATCGCAGCCAACGGCTACCGCTACTACGACGACCGGGCGCTCGTGCGGCTGCAACGCATCCTGTTGCTACGCGCGCTGGGCCTCGGGCTGCCGGCGATTCGTGAGGTGCTCGACCGCGAGACCGACGAAGCGGCGGCCCTGCGATCGCACCTCGGCTGGCTCGAGCAGGAGCAACACAGGTTGCAGCGTCAGATCCGGTCGGTGCGGACCACCATCACAGCTTTGGAGAGAAAGGACCAGCTCATGGCAGAGGCGATGTTCGACGGCTTCGACCACACCACGCATAGAGAGGAGGTCGAACAGCGCTGGGGAGCCGACGCCTACGCCGGCGGCGACAGGTGGTGGCGGGGCATGAGCCCCGCGCAACGTGCCCAGTGGCAGGCCACGACCGCCGCGCTCCAGGCCGACTGGAAGGATGCCGCCGCACGACAGATCGCTCCCGCCGGTGCCGAGGCGCAGGAATTGGCCCGGCGGCACGTGGAGTGGCTCGACGGCGTGCCCGGCATCCCGCGAGAGAACGGCCACCCGGCCGCCGCCTACGTGCGCGGGCTCGGCGAGATGTACGTCGCCGACGACAGATTCGCGGCCCACTACGGCGGCCAGGCCGGGGCCGGCTTCGTGCGTGACACCCTGGCGGCCTACCTGGACCGCACCCTCTAACAAGGAGCGTCCATCCCGCGAGTGCGGGGACGTGGTCGCCTCCGCCGGCCGAGGTCGCCACCGGGCCGCTCTTGCGAGCTAAGCGGGATCGAACGCGGGGGTCGTCGCCTCACGACGGCTGCGGTCCCTGGCGAACAGCGGCAGCGTCCACTGACAGAGCGGACCCACCAGGAGGGCGAACAGCACGGTGCCCACCCCGACGTTGCCGCCGAGCACCCAGCCGGTCGCGAGCACCAGGCCCTCGATGCCGGTGCGCACCGTCCAGATCGGCCAGCCGGTGCGGGCGTGCAGCCCGGTCATCAGGCCGTCGCGCGGACCGGGGCCGAGTCCCGCACCGATGTAGATACCCGAGGCGATGGCCAGCAGCAGCAACCCGGCGGCGAACAGCAACACTCGCAGCCACAGGGCGAGGTCTGCCGGCACCAGCCACAGGCCGACATCCGCGGCCGGGCCCACCAGCACAGCGTTCAGGACGGTGCCGATGCCCAACCGCTGCTTGAGCGGGATCCACAGCAGCAACACGATGCCGCTGATGATCGTCGTGATCACTCCGAAGCCGAGGTGCAGCTGCCCGTCGATGCCCTGGGTCAGCACGTCCCACGGGGCCACCCCGATCGCGCCGCGCACGATCAACGCGATACCGATTCCATATAGGAAGAGGCCAATGATGAGTTGAATCACACGACGGGTCATAAGAGTCAATCCAATTGCATCAGCACCCTGTCCTCAAGTAGCCAATTTGCCTAGAGTGGCTTCATGTCGTCGAACCAGCTCACCGCCCGCGCCCTCGAGTCATTGCTGGGCGACTGGCGCACGGCGGGCAGCGCCTACCGGGCGTTGGCGGACCGCATCCGCCTGCTCACCCTCGACGGTCGCATCCCCACCGATAGTCGGCTGCCCGCCGAACGCGACCTCGGCACCAGGCTGGGGCTCAGCCGCACCACGGTCACGGCCGCGTACCGGCAGCTGCGCGAGGCCGGTTACCTGCACAGCGTGCAGGGCTCCGGCAGTGTCGCCCGCCTGCCCGGGGTGTCCGTCGTGGCGGATGCCGCGGTGCCGGCCGGCGTGCTCGATCTCGGCCAGGCGGTGCTGCCCGCCTGGCCTGGCCTCGCCGAGGTGGCCGCGCTCGCCGCGGCGGACCTGCCGGCGCACCTGGTCGGCTCTGGCTTCGACCCCGTCGGCCTGCCCGAACTGCGCCGGGCCATCGCCGACCGCTACCGGGCCAGGGGGCTGCCCACCGAGCCCGAGCAGATCATGGTCACCGTCGGCGCCCAGCACGCCATCGCCCTGCTCGCGCGGGTGCTGATCAACCGGGGCGACAGGGTCCTCGTCGAGACGCCGACCTACCCGCACGCCTACGAGGCGCTGCGGGCAGCCGGCGGTCGCCTGATGCCGGTGTCGGTCACCGCCGCGCTGCCCGGCGCGGATGCCGGCTGGGACGAGTCGGCGTTGCTGCAGACGATCCAACGCAGCAATCCGGTGCTCGGCTACCTGATGCCCGACTTCCAGAATCCCACCGGGCAGACCATGCCCGTTGCCCAACGCGAACGGGTGTTGGCCGCGGCTGCCCGGCAGGGCACCGTGCTGATCAGCGACGAGACCATCGGCGAACTCGACATCGACCGGCCGGGGGAGTTCGGCCCGTTCGCCGCCTCGGCCGACCCCAACCGGCCCGACCTCGCCGTCACCGTCGGGTCGGTCGGCAAAACGGTCTGGGGTGGTCTGCGGGTCGGCTGGATCCGGGCCGACCCCGGCCTGATCCGCAAGCTGGCCGCGGCCCGCCTGGCCAACGACCTCGGCACCCCGGTGCTCGAACAGCTCATCGTCACCCGGTTGCTGCGGGAGTTGCCCGAGATCCTCGAGTCCCGCCGGGTGCTGCTGCGGGCGGGCCGGGACCGGCTGGTATCCGGTCTGGCAGAACGGTTCCCCGACTGGCAGGTGCCCCAGGTGGACGGCGGCATCACCCTCTGGGTCAACCTCGGCCGACCGGTCAGCTCCCAGCTGGCCCTCGCTGCCCGCGCCCAGGGGCTGCTGCTGCCGGCCGGTCCGCGCTTCGGCATCGACGGGGCGTTCGAAAGGTTCCTGCGCATCCCGTTCTGCTCCGGTCCCGACGAGCTGCCGCGCGCGCTCGACGCCCTCGCGCTGGCCTGGGAGTCGTTGCTGCGGCATCCGCTGCCCGACACCGGCTACCTCGCCGACGTGGTGTGACCGTAACCAGACCGTCACATCTCACGGCCGCCGGCCCCGCTGGTGGCTGCTGTGCAATGGGATACTGATCGGGTGTATTTTCTCTCGGTCTTGAGCATGAAGAACCGGGCGCTCATCGCGCTCATCACCATCGTCGCGGCCGTTTTCGGCTCCCTCGCGCTGACCAGCCTCAAGCAGGAGCTGATCCCCTCCCTGCAGCTGCCGACGTTGCTGATCTCGACGAGCTACCCGGGTGCCTCGCCCGAGGTGGTCAACGATGACGTGTCCACGCCGATCGAGACCGCCATCCAGGGCATCGAGGGCCTGGAATCCACCTCCACCACCAGCAGCACCAACTCGTCGTTGGTCAACGCGACGTTCACCTACGGCACCGACCTGGTCAAGGCCGAATCCAAGATCAGCCAGGCCGTCAACCGCATCAAGACCACCCTGCCCGCCGACCTCGACCCCCAGGTGATCAGCGGCAGCATCGACGACTTCCCGGTGCTGTCGCTCGCCGTGTCCGGCGGCGACGCCGACACCATCGCCGACCAGCTCACTCGCAGCGTCCTCGGCGACATCCGCGACATCGACGGGGTGCGCGATGCCGCCCTCGTCGGCGACATCGGCCGGCGCGTCACCATCACGCCGGATGCCGCGGCCCTGGCCGCGCGCGGCCTCAGCGCGAGCGCCATCCGGGACGCTCTGCAGCAGAACGGGTCGCTCATCCCGGCCGGTTCCCTCACCGAGAACGACACCACCCTGTCGGTGCAGGCCGGCACCAAGCTCGGCTCCGCCGAGGACATCGCCGCGTTGCCCCTGATCGGCAGCGCCGCGGCCGGCCTGTCGCCCGCGGCGGCCGGCCCGGTCTCGATCGGCGACGTTGCCGCCGTCGCGGTGGTCGACAACCCCGTCACCAGCATCTCCAGGGTCGACGGCGAACCAGCCCTCACCATCTCGGTGACCAAGGTGCCGGCCGCGAACACCGTCGACGTCTCGACCGCCGTACGCGCCATCCTGCCGCAGCTCGAGGACGCCGTGCCCGGCACCACCATCACCGTGGTCTTCGACCAGGCCCCGTTCATCCAGGAGTCCATCGACGCGCTCACCCAGGAGGGCATCCTCGGCCTGGTCTTCGCGGTCCTGGTGATCCTGGTCTTCCTGCTGTCGGTGCGCGCCACCCTGGTCACCGCGATCTCCATCCCCACCTCGGTGCTCATCACGTTCATCGGCCTGCAGTCGGTGGGCTACTCGCTCAACATCCTCACGCTCGGTGCGCTCACCATCGCGATCGGCCGAGTCGTCGACGACTCCATCGTCGTCATCGAGAACATCAAACGGCACCTGGTCTGGGGCGCCGACCGCGCCGAGACCATCGTGCGAGCGGTCCGAGAGGTGGCCGGCGCCATCACCGCCTCCACCATCACCACCGTCACGGTGTTCCTGCCGATCTCCTTCGTCGGCGGCTCCACGGGCGAGCTCTTCCGACCGTTCGCGCTCACTGTCACCATCGCCCTGCTCGCCTCGCTTTTGGTCTCACTCACGATCGTTCCGGTGCTGGCCTACTGGTTCCTGCGCGCGCCGAAGCCCGCCGCCACGGCCGAGCCGTCCCCGGACGGTCAGGCGATCGCCGCGTCCGCCGCCATCACGGCCCCGCCGGTCAGCGCCGTGCCAGCCACAGCCGTGCCAGCCACAGCCGTGCCGGTCAGCGCCGGGACCGCACCGGCCGCCGTCGCGTCGACCACCTCATCCACGCCGACCACCCGCAACCGGCACGCCGCGCCAGACGCCGACGGCTTCGACGAACGCGATGCCCGCGAACAGCCCAGTCGTCTGCAACAGGGCTACCTGCCGGTCATCAACTGGACCCTCCGCCACTACGTGGCCACTCTCTTGCTCGCAGCCCTGGTCCTGGTCGGCACCGTCGCCATGCTGCCCTTCATGAAGGTCAACTTCCTCGGCTCGACCGGCCAGTCCACCTTCCAGGTTAGCCAGGAGCTTCCGGTGGGCACCAGTCTCGCCGCCCAGGATGCCGCCTCCACCGCGGTCGAAGACGCCGTCCGCGCCGTCGACGGGGTGAGCATCGTGCAGGTCTCCATCGGTGGCGGCAGTGCGTTCGCGGCCTTCGCCGGGGGAGGGTCGTCCTCCAGCACCGTCACCTACTCGGTGACCACCGACGATTCCGCGGATGCCGACGCGGTGCAGGTCGACGTGCGCGAGCAGCTCGACACCCTCGACGACGCCGGCGAGATCACGGTCTCGTCCGGGGGCGGCTTCGGCGGCTCGTCAGACATCGAAATCGACATCACGGCGGCGTCCGGTGCCGACCTGCAGACCGCATCCGACGACATTCTCGCGGTCGTCGGCGAGCTCGACTCCCTCACCCAGGCCAGCAGCAACCTCGCCGCCTCCCGCCCGTACGTGGCCGTGACCATCGACCGCAGCGCGGCGGCCGCCGCCGGGCTCAGCGAACTGGCCCTCGGCACGCTGGTGTCACAGGCGATGCAGCCCAGCACGATCGGCTCGATCGTGATCGACGAGGCCACCCTGTCGGTCTACCTGCAGTCGGGCTCATCCCCGACCACCACGGCGGAGCTCGCCGCCCTGCAGATCCCCACGCCCGCGGGGCTGGTCCCGCTCGACAGCCTGGCCGCCGTGCAGCAGGTCGACGGACCGTCCACCCTCACCACCACCAAGGGGCTGCGCACCGCGACGATCTCGGCCACGCCCAACAGCGACGACCTCGGTACCGCCACCGCCCAGGTCACGACAGCCCTGGCCGATACCGAGCTGCCCACCGGCGCCACGGCGAGTCTCGGCGGCGTCTCCGCCGACCAGACCGACGCGTTCCAGCAGCTGGGCATCGCGATGCTCGTCGCCATCCTGATCGTCTACATCGTCATGGTCGCCACCTTCCGGTCGCTGTTGCAGCCGCTGCTCTTGCTGGTGTCGGTGCCGTTCGCGGCGACAGGGGCGATCGCGTTGCAGGTGGTCACGGGCATCCCGCTCGGCGTCGCCTCGTTGATCGGCGTGCTGATGCTCATCGGCATCGTCGTGACCAACGCCATCGTGCTCGTCGACCTGGTCAACCAGTACCGGCGCCGGGGGCAGAGCGTCTACGACGCCCTGGTGCACGGCGCGTCTCGCCGGTTGCGGCCGATTCTGATGACGGCGCTCGCGACGATTTTCGCCCTGCTGCCCATGGCCGTCGGGCTCACCGGACACGGCGGCTTCATCTCGCAGCCGCTGGCGCTCGTCGTCATCGGCGGCCTGGTGTCATCGACGGTGCTGACTCTGGTGGTGCTGCCGGTGTTGTACCTGGTGGTTGAGGGCGGCCGGGAGAACCGTCGGATGCGGCGTTCACTGCGCTGATCTAGCCGGTCCCGAGTCCGATCCCGCGGTCGGTGAAGAAGGGGAGCGGGTCGAGAGCTATGCCGTCGACTCGTACCTCGAGGTGCAGGTGGCAGCCGGTGGAGGAGCCGGTGCTGCCCACTCCGGCGATCACCTGACCGGCCATGACGCTCTGGCCGGCAGTCACGAGGGTGGCGTCGTCTGCGATGTGGGCATAACCGGTGGTCACCCCGTCGCCGTGGTCGATCAGCACCCAGTTGCCGTAGGTCCCGAACCGGCCGGTCTGGGCGACGACACCGGCGCTGGCGGCGTAAACGGGGGAGCCGCACGCGGCGGCGAGGTCGGCCCCCGAGTGGAACGGCAGAACGCCGGGCAACGGCAGCTCAGGGCGGGGGCCGAACCCGTCGGTGAGGCTTCCCACAGCGGGAGTGGCCCAGCCCTGGTCGCTCAGCCGGGCACCGAGGGTGCCGGCCAGTTGGCTGGCCGCCTGGGTAGCGCGGTCCGCGGAGGCCTGGACGGAATCGGCCAGCGCTGCCTCGGCGTTCGTGCTGGCGGTGGCGAAGGCCGCGGTGGCCTGACTCAGCGACACCTCCGCGGTCGCGAGGGCGTCCTGCTGCTCGGTGACGGTGAAGGCCTGCGCCGCCGTCTGCGCGGTGGCGAGGTCGGCCTGAAGGGTCGCCGCACGGTGGCTGTCCCGGTCGACAAGGGCGCGGATCTCGCTCATATTGCCTGCCAGCACCGAGATCCGGTCGACGGTTCCCAGCCGGGAGAGCAGGTCCGCCGAGCCCCGATCGCTGAGCAAGGCGTCCAGCGTCGCCGTGCCGGAGCCCTCTTGCACCATCGTTCGCACCAGGTTGGCCATCGTTCGCGTCGATACCTCCGCTCGAAGTGCGGCCGCGTCGGCCAATACACGAACCTCCTCGACCCTGGTGAGGGCGGCGGTCTTATCGGCCATGGTCGCCGCGAGATCGAGTCTGGCGGTGTCGTAGGCCGACTGGGCGGTGGCGCGAGCGCTCTCCGCGGCCGCGAGAGCGGATGCTGCGCGGGCCGCGTCGAGTGAGGGCGCCGCCACCGCGGTGCTCAGGGGCCTCGTCGCGCGGCCGGGCGAGCGTGGGGCCGGAGACGACGGCCTTGTTGATGTCGATGGGGTGTTTTCTGGGCTCCCGGGGGGCGTGACTGGAGACGTCGGGGGCGTGGGGTCCGTGGGCGGATCCGTGGGTCGGGGGGTTGGCTGCGGGGTCGGCGTCGGCTCTGCTGTCGGCTCCGGGGTGGGCGTGGGGGTGGGGGTCGGCTCCGGGCTGGTCGGGTCACCCGGCGTTGGCGGACTGGTCGGGCTGGGGCTGATCGGCGGCCCGGACGGCACCGGGGACACGCCCGGTTCCGAAGGTTCGTCGATCGGTGACTCCGTCGGTTGCGAAGTCGGTGTCGGTGTCGGTGTCGGGGTGGGTGGTGGGGTCTCCGTGGGCGTGGGCGTGGGCGTCGGTGTGTCGGTTGGCTCGCGTGTGCCCGTGTCCGTTGCAGCCGCGAGGGCGGATGCGGCGTCCAAGCGTGTCGCCGCTCCCGCCGTGAGGACCGTGGAACCCAACACGAGCAGACCCGCCATGGCGACCGTTCGCAGTCGGCGTGCGCGCACGACTCGGTGTGCAGCGCTGCCACGCGACGTCAGGGCCATGTCCGAATCGCAATCCCGAGCGGTAGAAAGTTGGCCGGTCAACCGGCAGTGGCGCCAGTATCGCACCGCGCCCTGGCGGCCGCTACGCGTCCGGTTGTACCGGTGAATCGGCCGTTCCGGCGCTCTAGATCGAGCTGGAGGTGGATGACCGAACTGACCCCACTGGCCTCACTGGCCCGGCTGACGCTGCGGGTCTGGTCCTACTGGCACGGTTCCTACGGGTCCTACTGGCACGGGTCCTACGGGTCCTACGGGTCCTACGGGTCCTACGGGTCCTACGGGTCCTACGGGTCCTTCGGGTCCTCCGGGTTCACCTGGCGCTACTGGCACTGTTGTGTCGTGGCCCGCCGTCCGGTCAGGTCCTGTGCTGCTCCTGCGTGGCAGGGTTTTTGCTGGGTATTTCGATGAGTGTTTGGCCGGGGTCGATGGTGGCCGGTGGTCGGAGCCAGTATTGGCTTTGGTGTTCGAGGATTTGCCAGCCTTGGTTGTGGAGTAGTCGGTGGTGGGGGTTGCAGAGCAGGATGCCGAGTCGGAGGTCGGTGTTGCCGTGGTCGCGGGCCCAGTGTTGGATGTGGTGGGCTTCGGTGAGGGTGGGTGGTTTGTCGCAGTCGCTCCATCGGCAGCCGCCGTCGCGGGTGGCGAGGGCGATGCGTTGTGCGGGGGTGAAGAGGCGTTCTTCGCGGCCGACGTCGAGGGGGTGGCCGGTGGGGTCGAAGGTGATGTTGATGGTGCCGGAGTCGCAGATGAGCCGGTCGATGGTGTGCTGGGATACGGGTGCGGGGTTGCCTTCGAGGTAGCCGTGGCCGGTGCCGTCCGGTAGTGGGGTGAGGATCTCGGCCGGGTCCTGTAGCCGCTGCTCTCCAGCGCTGTCGTTGGGGCCACCGGTGGGCTGGCTAGTGCACTCCGCGTCGGGCTGGTTGTTGAGCTGGTCGTGGGTCTGGCTGGTGGCTCGGCTGGTGGGCGGTGTGCCGGTGGGTGGTGTGGGGGTGAGGGTTGTGAGGATGCGGACGGCGGGTTTACGGCCGCCGAGCATGTGGTGGGGGTTGACCTCGGTGCCGGCGGTGAGGAG
>NZ_JAXCHV010000005.1:0-162752 GCF_035984795.1 Cryobacterium sp. MP_3.1
CTTTCGCGGTATCCCCTAGAAAGGGACCCTACGACCGAGGTTTTTGGCATTTGACATTGTGCACGCTGTTGAGTTCTCAAGGATCGGACGCACCCAGCCGCCGGCCAATTGACCTTTGCACTGAGGCACTTCGATGTAGTTCTGTTTCCGTCAAGCCCGGCAGTTCGAATGAATTCGCTGCCAACACTTGGAAGTGGTCCCGCTTGAGGCCGGGAAGCTCTTCGGCTTTCCGCACCTGTGGGGTGACAAGAGATGACATTACGCGGGTTCCGAATGCCCCGCAATCCCGGGAGCATCCCGGGCGTGTCGCAGATGGACACCCGCCCGCAATGCAGCCGTAACCTGCCGGTCACACAGCGGGCGCGCCGGGTCTATTCGACGAAAACGCCGGCGAGGGTCTTCTTGCCACGACGGAGCACGGCCACTCCCCCGGGCAGGACGGATCCCTCAACCGTGGCCGTCTCATCGGTGACTTTCACGTTGTTCAGGTAGACGCCGCCCTGGCCGATCGCCCGGCGTGCTTCACCCAGACTCTTGGTCAGTCCGGTGTCCACGAGTAGCTGCATCACCTGCGCCTGCGGGAACGTCGTGGTGTTCGGCAGCGCCCGAAGCGCCGCCTCGAGGGTTTCGGCATCAAGATCGGCGAGCTCGCCCTGACCGAAGAGGGCCTGCGTGGCCCGGATGGCCGCATCCGTCGCCGAGACACCGTGCACCAGGCTGGTCACCTCGTAGGCGAGGGTGCGCTGGGCTTCGCGCTTGAACGGCTCGGTGGTCACCAGCTCCTCGAGCGCATCGATCTGCACGCGAGTGAGGAACGTGAAGATCTTGAGCCGGGCGATGACGTCGGCGTCGTCGGTGTTCAACCAGAACTGGTACATCGCGTACGGGCTCGTGAGAGTGGGGTCCAGCCACACCGCGTTCCCCTCGCTCTTGCCGAACTTGGTGCCGTCGGTGTTCGTGATCAGCGGGGTGCCGATCGCGTGCACGCTGGTGCCCTCCGCGCGGTGGATGAGGTCGGTGCCGCTGGTGAGGTTGCCCCACTGGTCGCTGCCCCCGGTCTGCAGCACACAGCCGTGACTGCGGTAGAGCTCGAGGAAGTCCATGCCCTGCAGCACCTGGTAGCTGAACTCGGTGTAGCTGATGCCCGCGTCGGAATTGAGCCGGGCGCTCACCGCATCCTTCTTGAGCATGGTGCCCACCCGGTAGTACTTGCCGATGTCGCGCAGGAAGTCGATCGCCGACAACGGCGCCGTCCAGTCGAGGTTGTTCACCAGGGTGACGGCGTTGTCGCCCTCGGCACTGAGGAAGCGGGTGACCTGAGCCTGCAGGTAGCCGACCCACTCGTTGACGACCTCCGGAGTGTTCAGCGTGCGCTCCGCCGTGGGGCGCGGGTCGCCGATGAGCCCGGTGGACCCGCCGACGAGCCCGAGCGGCCGGTGGCCGGCCAGCTGCAGCCGGCGCATCAGCAGGAGTTGAACCAGGTTGCCGAGGTGCAGGCTGGCCGCGGTGGGGTCGAATCCGCAGTAGTACGTGATCGGGTCCCCCGCGAGCAGGGCGCGCAGCGCGGCCTCATCGGTGGAGACGTGGACCAGGCCACGCCAGGAGATTTCCTCCCAGACGTCGGCGAAGGTGGGATCGTTGGCTTGCTGAGCAAGGATGCTGGGGTCTGACACGCAGCCAGATTACCAGCGCAGGCGGCCGGGTTCTCGGGATTCAGCATCCGACACGGGTGGTGATCAAGCCCTGAAGCTAAATACAGCTGGATTAATGCTTGAAGCTTGATTAGGCTGTGATTAGGACGGAGGCTTAACCCATGTTTGTGATTACCGCCGATCAAATCGACAGCCGCCACGATCGTGATCGCGCCAGCGACATGATCGCCGAGCTGGTGCAGCGCCACGCCGAGGCCTTCACGCTCCCCCCCGACCAGACCTCCGGCGACGAGATCCAGCTGCTCGTCGCCACGGCCGCCGACGCGTTCGCTATTGTGCTCGATCTGCACCGCACCGGATTCTGGAGCGTCGGGGTAGGCGTCGGCCCGGTGCGTACCCCGCTGCCGGCCACCACCCGGCAGGCCACGGGTGACGCGTTCATCGCCGCCAGGGCCGCAGTGACCCGGGCCAAACGGGCCGAGGCCCGATTCGCGCTGGACACCCCGCCCGCCGCGGACCGGCCCGGAACTTCCACAGCCACGGAAGTGGAAGCACTCGTGACGATGCTGCTCCTGCTGCGCCAGCGCCGCAGCGGTGAGGGGTGGGAGGCGGTGGACCTGCTCGAGAATGGGCTCGCGCAGACCGACATCGCCCGCAGGCTCGGCATCTCCACGGCCGCGGTGAGCCAGCGGGTGAAAAGCGCGCAGTGGAAGGTGGAGCGCGCCGCGCACCCGGCACTGGTTAGGCTGCTAGACAATCTTGACAGTGGCACCCTCACCAGTGACACCCTCGACAACGACACCCACGACAGCGACACCAGCGAAATGGATGGCCTCCGCCGATGAATGCCCTGACTTCCCTCGACGTCGTGCAGTACCTGTACTGGGTGCTCCTGCTCCTGGTCACAATGGCCTCGTTGATCCTGGCCGTCCTCGCCTTTCGGCTGGGAAAGCAGCCGTTCGCGATCGCGTCGGCCGGGGCGTTGGGCGGGGCCCTGCTGCTCGCCGCCCTCCCCCTCGGCGAGGCGCCGGTGGTCTTCGGGGTGGTCATCGGCCTGGCCGCGCTGGCGCTGGCCGTGATCGGCGGCGGTCCGGCGGCCGTACTCGCCCTGCAACTGGCCACGAAGAACTCGGTGGCGCCCGGCAGCCACGGCGGCATCCTCGTCGGCGCCGAGTCCTCCCCCACCGCCGACACGGCATCGGTCGGCGATACGGTCCCGTCGACCGCGGTGCACGAGGTGCTGCGGGGCGGTCTCACCATCGGCATCCTGGAGCGTTTGGCCGTCGCCGGCGCGATCCTGGCCGGGTTTCCCGAAGCCCTCGCTGTTGTCGTCGCGATCAAGGGCGTCGGCCGTTTCACCGAGCTGGCATCCTCTGAAGCGCGCGAACGGTTCATCATCGGTACCTTCGCCAGCCTCATCTGGGCGTGCGCCTGCGCCATCCTTGTGAGCCTCGCGCAGTCCTGACGTCGGCTGCGACCGCCCGCATACGTGAAAACAAGCCCGGCCCGCAGGATCATCCTGCGGGCCGGGCTTGTTGGTTGCGGGGTGCTTAGTCTTCGAGCACCGCGTCGAGGGTGATCTCCACGCCGGTGAGCGCCTTGCTGACCGGGCAGTTCTCCTTCGCGGCCTGCGCGGCGGCGAGGAAGGTCTCACTGTCGATGCCGGAAACCTCGCCGGAGACGGTGAGGTGGATGCCGGTGAGGCGGAAGCCACCGGCGGGGTCGGCGCCGAGGGTGACATCCGCGGAGACGTCCAGGGCCTCGATGGTTCCGCCGCTGGCGGCCAGTTCGGCGGAGAGCTGCATGGAGTAGCACGCGGAGTGGGCGGCGCCGAGCAGTTCCTCGGGGCTGGTGATCCCATTGGCGTCGTCAGCGGCGCGCCGGGGGAACGACACGTCGTGGGTGCCGAGCTGCGAGCTCGTCAGTTCGACCTGGCCTGCGCCGTCGTCGAGAGTTCCGGTCCAGGCTGTGCGGGCGGTACGTGTGGGCATTGATGCTTCCTTCTGTGTCGCTTTTCTGGGGATGGCCAGAGTAACTGGCCGGTAGGTATGAGAATCATTGAGGTGCGTGCGGATGCCGTCGGTACGCGGACACCGTCCGGTCCCCCGGAATCCAGAACCGCCAGGCGTACTCGGTGCCGCCGCCGGGCCCGCTCACTCCGGTCCGCGGGCCGGTCTGCACCGGCGGAGCCGCCTCGGCCAGGGTCAGCTCGAACGGTTCGGCGCCGAGGTCGGCACCATCCTGGTGCAGTCCGATGCCCAGCGCCTGGGTGAGTCGGGCCGGACCGCGCGCCAGGTCCCGCACGGCCACCGTCGGACCGCGACGGGCGCGAGCCGCCTCGTGGCCCGCCACGATCTCGCCGGCCCGCAGCAGCACCGCCGACGCCTCGCCCTCGGGAGAGCAGACGATGTTGGCGCAGACGTGCATGCCGTAGCTGAAGTACGCATACAGGTGACCCGGCGGCCCGAACATGGTGGTGTTTCGATCGGTGCGCCGACGGAAGGCGTGCGAGCCGGGGTCCGTTCCGGCCAGGTACGCCTCTACCTCGGTGATGCGCAGCACGGTGTCGCCGTGCCGGAGCAGGCCGCCCAGCAGCAGCGGAGCCACGTCGACCGCGCCCCGGGCGAACAGGTCAGGGTCGACGGTCATCCGCAGCGTTTTCGTCGGGGCGTGCCGGTGCTCAGCGGGACGGCTCAGCGAGCCAACGCCGTGGCCAGGGAATGCACCCGGGCCACCAGCGCGGCGCGCTGCTCGGCGACCCGCACGGGAGCGGTGCCGGCCTGGCCGTCTCGGCGGTTGACGGAGCCCTGAATGGTGAGCACCTCGCGCACCTCGGGAACGAGGTGCGGCGAGATTTCCGCGAGCCCGGCGTCGTCGATCTCGTGCAGGTCGAGGCCCTGGGCCTCGGCGACCTTCACCAGGGTGCCGGTGATCTCGTGCGCGTCCCGGAAGCTGACGTGCCGTTTCACCAGCCACTCCGCAACATCCGTGGCCAGGGAGAAGCCCTGCGGCGCCAACTCGGCCATGCGGTCGGTGTGGAAGGTGATCGTGGCGATCATGCCCGTGAACGCGGGCAGCAGCACCTCGAGGGTTTCGATGGAGTCGAAAACCGGCTCCTTGTCCTCCTGCAGGTCGCGGTTGTACGCCAGCGGCAGGCCCTTGAGAGTGGTGAGCAACCCGGTGAGGTTGCCGATCAGCCGACCGGACTTGCCGCGCGCGAGCTCGGCGATGTCGGGGTTCTTCTTCTGCGGCATGATCGACGACCCGGTGGAGTACGAGTCGTGCAGGGTGACAAAACCGAACTCGCGGGTGTTCCAGAGGATGATCTCCTCGGCCAGGCGGGACAGGTCGATGCCGATCTGCGCCGTGATGTAGGCGAATTCGGCCACCAGGTCGCGGCTGGCGGTGCCGTCGATGGAGTTCTCCACGACGGCGCCGAACCCGAGTTCGGTGGCGATGAGGGTCGCGTCGAGGCCGAGGGTGTTGCCGGCCAGCGCGCCGGAGCCGTACGGGGAGAAGTTCGCCCGCTTGTTCCAGTCGGTGAACCGTTCGAGGTCGCGCACCAGCGGCCAGCAGTGCGCGAACAGGTGGTGGGCCAGCAGCACCGGCTGGGCGTGCTGCAGGTGGGTGCGGCCGGGCATGATGGCGGTCTCGTTCGCCTCGGCCTGCGCGGCGAGGGCGTCGATGAGGTCGACGACGAGCCGGGCGATGACGGCGGCGTGGTCGCGCAGCAGCATCCGCACCAGGGTGGCGACCTGGTCGTTGCGGCTGCGGCCGGCGCGCAGCTTGCCGCCGAGTTCGGTGCCGACGATGTCGATCAGCCCGCGCTCCAGCGCCGAGTGCACGTCTTCATCGGTCGCGGCCGGCTGGAACCGGCCATCGTTGACGGCCTCATCGAGGGTGTCCAGGCCGGCGAGCATGCCGGCCAGTTCGTCCTCGGTGAGGTAGCCGGCAGCGGCCAGGGCACGCGCGTGGGCGCGCGACCCGCGGATGTCGTACCCGGCCAGCTGCCAGTCGAAATGGGTGGATTTGCTGAGGCGCGCCAACTCCGGCGACGGTCCGCCGGCGAAGCGGCCGCCCCAGAGGGCGCCCGCCTCACCCGCACGGTTGATGCTCGTGTCGCCGGTCATGCCGGGACCTACTTCGCGGCCTGGTCGCGGCGGGCCGCGATCTTGCTCGGCAGGCTCCACAGCTCGATGAAGCCCTTGGCCATCGACTGGTCGAACGAGTCGCCGGTGTCGTAGGTGGCCAGGTCGAAGTCGTACAGGCTCTGCTTGCTCTGACGCCCGGTGACGACGGCGGTGCCGGCGTGCAGCGTCATCCGGATGTCGCCGGAGACGTACTTCTGGGTGTCGTCGATGAAGGCGTCCAGCGACTTCTTCAGGCCGGAGAACCAGAGGCCGTCATAGACGAGCTCGCTCCACTTGGCTTCGACGCCGCGCTTGTAGCGGGCGACGTCGCGCTCGACGGTGACGTTCTCGAGCTCTTCGTGCGCCGTGATCAGGGCGATTCCGGCCGGGGACTCGTAGACCTCGCGGCTCTTGATGCCCACGAGACGGTCTTCGACGATGTCGATGCGGCCGACACCCTGGTCGCCGGCGAGCTTGTTCAGCAGCACCACGGCTTCGAGCGGGGTGACCGGCTTGCCGTCAACGGCAACGGGAACACCCTGGTCGAAGGTGATGATGACCTCGGTGGCCTCACGCGGGATGGACGGGTCCTGCGTGTAGGTGTAGAGGTCCTCGATCGGCGCGTTCCACGGGTCTTCCAGGAAGCCGGTCTCGACGGCGCGACCCCAGACGTTCTGGTCGATGGAGTACGGGCTCTTCTTCGACTGCGCGATCGGCAGGTTGTGCAGCGCGGCGTACTCGATGGCCTTGTCGCGGGTCAGCGCGAAGTCGCGCACCGGAGCGAGCGAGGTGAGCTCGGGGGCCAGGGCGGTGACGGCTGCTTCGAAGCGCACCTGGTCGTTGCCCTTGCCGGTGCAGCCGTGCGCGACACTGTCGGCGCCGAGGGCGCGGGCGGTGGCGGCGAGGTGCTTGGCGATCAGCGGGCGGCTGATCGCGGAGACCAGCGGGTACCGCTTCTGGTACAGCGCGTTGGCCTTGAGCGCCGGGACGATGTAGTCGTTGGCGAACTCATCCTTGGCGTCGACGACGATCGACTCCACAGCACCGCAGTCGAGGGCGCGCTGTCGGATGACATCCATGTCCTCGCCCTCTTGTCCGACGTCGACGGCCAGTGCGACGACCTCTTTGCCGGTGGCGTCCTTCAGCCAGCCGATGCCCACCGAGGTGTCAAGGCCCCCGGAATATGCCAGTACAACCCGCTCAGCCATGGTTCTCCTTCATAAGTTTTGCGTGATTCAAGTTTATTGGTGGTGCGTGCGAGCCGGCGGTTAGCGCGCGTTGTGCGCGAGCAGCCAGACGAGCAGCGCCTTCTGGGCGTGCAGGCGGTTTTCCGCCTCGTCCCAGATGATGCTCTGCGGGCCGTCGATGACGTCGGCCGTGACTTCGTAGCCACGGTCGGCCGGCAGGCAGTGCATGAAGTGCGCATCGGGCTTGGCCAGGGCCATCAGGTCGGCGTCGACGCGGTAGCTGCCGAGGGAGCCGAGCCGGATGGCCTTTTCCTCTTCCTTGCCCATGGACACCCAGGTGTCGGTGATGACGACATCAACGCCGGCAACGGCCGCGGCCGGGTCGGTGAACAGGGCCACCGAACCGCCGGTCTGGGCGGCGATGGCCTCAGCGTCGGCGACGACCTGCGGGTCGGGTGTGTACCCGGCCGGAGAGGCGATGCGCACGTGCATACCGGCGGTCGTGCCGGCGAGCAGGTAGGACTGCGCCATGTTGCAGGCGCCGTCGCCGAGGAACGTCAGGGTCTGACCGGCGAGGTCGCCGCGGTGCTCGCGGATGGTGAGCAGGTCGGCGAGCAACTGGCAGGGGTGGAAGTCGTCGGAGAGCGCATTGACCACGGGCACCGTGGTGTTCAGGGACATCTCTTCAAGTCCGGCCTGGCCGTAGGTGCGCCACACGATGGCGGCGACCTGACGCTCGAGCACCCGGGCGGTGTCAGCGGCGGTTTCCTTGCCGCCGAGCTGGCTGCTCGCGGTGCTGATGATCAACGGGCTGCCACCGAGGTCGGCGATGCCGACGGCGAACGAGACCCGGGTGCGGGTGGAGGACTTGTCGAAGATCACGGCGACAGTTTTCGGTCCGGCCAGCGGCTGGACCGAGAATCGGTCTCGCTTCAGTTCCAGGGCCAGATCGAGGATCTCGGCCTGTTCGGCCGGAGAAATGTCGTCGTCGCGCAAGAAATGGCGGGTCACGGGGTCACTTTCGCTGAATTCTGAGGTGTAATGCGGGATTCCTCCACCTTATCTCGTGGCGGGTTACCTAATGGCGGGGATGAGACCCGAACTGGTCACACGGGCCAGGGCCGCCCGAAAACGCTCGTCGAAGTCGGCCAGCTCGGCATCGCCGACGATCAGTGGCGGTGCGATCCGGATGCTGGATTCGTTCGCGGCGTTCACGATCAGGCCCTCGGCCAGCGCGGCGGCGGCCAGCTTGAGGGCCACCGGTTCGCTCAGGCCGATGCCCAGCAGCAGCCCGCGGCCACGCACTTCACTGATCAGGGGCGAATCCATGCCGACGATGAGCTCACGGATCTCCTCGCCGCGGCGGGCGGCATTGCCGACGAGGTCGTCGCGTTCGATGACGCCCAGCACCGCATTGGAGGTGGCCGTGACGAACGGGTTGCCGCCGAAGGTGGAGCCGTGCTGGCCGCGGAGGAACAGGTCGCTGGTGTCGCCGAAGGTCACGAGCGCTCCGATCGGCACTCCCCCACCGATGCCCTTGGCGACGGTGACGGCATCCGGCAGCACGTTGGAGTGTTCGTAGGCGAACCACTTGCCCGTGCGGCCGGCGCCGGTCTGCACCTCGTCGATGATGAGCAGCACCCCGTGCTGGGTGCAGAGCTCGCGGGCGCGGCGCAGGTAGCCCTCCGGCAGGTCGATGACGCCGGCCTCACCCTTGACGGGTTCGAGGAACAGCGCGGCGACGGTGTCGTCCAGTTCACGCTCGAGGGCGGCGATGGTGGTCTCGATGTGCTGCACACCACCGGGAACGGGTTCGAACGGGGCGCGCATCAGCGGCTTGCCGGTGAGGGCGAGCGCGCCCATGGTGCGGCCGTGGAAGGAATCGTTCAGCGCGAGGATCCGGCTGCGGCGACCGCCGGCGGTGTTCAGTCGGGCGAGCTTGAACGCGGCCTCGTTGGCCTCGGCTCCGGAATTGCAGAAATAGACCCGGCCGGCGTCGCCCGCACCGGTGAGGCGTTTGAGCCGCTCGGCGAGCTCGATCTGCGACGGCGAGGCGAAGTAGTTGGAGATGTGCGCGAGGGTGCCGATCTGCTGCTGGGCGGCGGCGACCATGTCGGGGTGGGCGTGGCCGAGCGAGTTGACGGCGATGCCGGCCAGGAAGTCGAGGTATTTGGTGCCGTCCTCGTCCCAGACGTAGCAGCCCTCACCGCGCACCAGCACGGCCAGCGGGGGCGACAGCGTCTTCATCATTGCGTCTGCGTAGCGTTCGTGCAGGGTCATGCGGGAACCACCTCAGTACCGATGCCGCTTCCGGTGAAGATTTCGACCAGGATCGAGTGCGGCACTCGACCATCGATGATCGCCGCTTTGGCGACGCCGCCCTCGACGGCGTCCAGGCAGGCTGTCATCTTGGGGATCATTCCCGATTCGAGATCGGGAAGCAGGGTGCGGAGCGCATCGACGTCGATGACGGACACGAGAGAGTCGCGGTTGGGCCAGTCGCTGTACAGGCCGGCCACGTCGGTGAGGATCACAAGTTTGGCGGCGTTCAGCGACACGGCGAGGGCCGCGGCGGCGGCATCCGCGTTGACGTTGAGCGACTGACCCGGCACCTCAACGTCCGGCGCGATCGACGAGACCACCGGGATCCGGCCGGCGCTCAGCTGCGCGTGCACGGCCTCGGGATCGACGCCGATCACGTCACCGACCAGGCCGAGGTCCACCTCTTCGCCGTCGATGACGACACCGCGGCGGCGTCCGCGGAACAGGCCGGCGTCTTCGCCGCTGAGGCCGGCGGCGAGGGGGCCGTGCGCGTTGATGTGGCTGACCAGGTCGCGGTTGATCTGTCCGGTGAGCACCATCCGCACCACGTCCATGGCCTCGGGGGTGGTGACCCTGTAGCCACCGCGGAATTCGCTCTCGATACCGAGGCGGGCGAGCATCGCGGAGATCTGCGGGCCGCCCCCGTGCACCACGACGGGGCGGATGCCCGCGTAGCGCAGGTACACCATGTCCTCGGCGAACGCGCGCTGCAGTTCCTCGCTGACCATGGCGTTGCCGCCGAACTTGACGACGATGATCTGGTCGTGGAACTTCTTCAGCCAGGGCAGAGCCTCGATCAGCGTGGCGGCCTTGACCTTCGCCTCCGCGGGGGTGTTGTCGACGTCGTCGAGGGTGGGAACCTGCGGCGGTGCGGCGGGAGTGGCGGTGCTCATCGGCTCGGTGCTCATCAGCTGGAGTACGCGCTGTTCTCTTCGACGTAGTCGTGGGTGAGGTCGTTGGTCCAGATCGTGGCGCCCGCGGTGCCGGCGTGCAGATCGATGACCACCGAGACGGCGCGCGGGGTGAGGTCGACCAGCTCGCGCGGCTGGTCAGGCTCCCCCGCCGTGCAGACCTGGATGCCGTTGATGGCCACATCGATGCCATACGGGTCGAATGCCGCGTCGGCCTCGGGGATGGTGCCCACCGCGGCGAGCACCCGGCCCCAGTTGGGGTCGTTGCCGTAGATCGCGGCCTTGAACAGATTGCTGCGCGACACGGCGCGGGCCACCGTGACGGCCTCGGTTTCGGACGCGGCGTTACAAACCTCGATGGCCACATCGTGGGAGGCGCCCTCGGCGTCGCCCTGCAGCTGCAGGGTGAGGTCGCGGCACAGGTTGGTGAGCGCGGTGGTGAATTCTTCGGGGTCCGCGTCGACGCCGCTGGCGCCGGAGGCCAGCAGGCTGACGGTGTCGTTGGTGGACATGCAGCCGTCGGAGTCGAGCCTGTCGAAGGTGACCCGGGTGGCTTCCCGCAACGCGGCATCCAGCTGTGCGGAGGTCAGGACGGCGTCGGTGGTGATCACGACGAGCATGGTGGCCAGGCCGGGGGCGAGCATCCCGGCACCCTTGGCCATCCCGCCGATGGTCCAGCCGGCCGGGGACACCTGGGTGGCCTGTTTGGGCCGGGTGTCGGTGGTCATGATCGCCTGCGCGGCGGCGAGGCCGGCGGCGGCAGAGGATGCGGCGGCATCCTTGAGGGCCACGCCGGCATCGAAGACGCCCGCGGTGATCTTGCCAAGATCGAGCTGCTCGCCGATCAGGCCGGTGGAACAGACCAGAACGTCGCCGGAGGAGACCTGGAGCTGTTCGGCGACGGCCTCGGCGGTGGCATGGGTGGTCTGGAAGCCGATGCTGCCGGTGTAGCAGTTGGCGCCGCCGGAGTTGAGGACGATGGCGCTGACGCGGCCGTCGCTCATCACCTGCTGGCTCCAGATGATCGGGTTGGCCTTGCACCGGTTGCTGGTGAACACCGTCGCGGCGTTGGCGAGCGGGCCGAGGTTGGCGACGATGGCCAGGTCGAGGCCACCGGATTTCTTGAGGCTGGCGGTGACGCCGGCGGCGGCGAATCCGGCGGGGGCGGTGACGCTCACGGGGCAACTCCATTCGTGCTGAGGCCCCGGGTTTCGGGCAGCCCCAGGGCAATGTTGGCGGATTGGATGGCGGCGCCGGCGGTGCCCTTGACGAGGTTGTCCACGGCGGTGACCGTGACCACCCGGCCGGCGGCTTCGTCGATCGCGAGGCCGATGAGGGCGGTGTTGGCACCGAGAACGTCGGCGGTACGCGGGAACTGGCCGGTCGGCAGGACGTGCACGAACGGCTCGTCGGCGTAGAGGGATTCCCAGGCGCGGCGCACGGCGGCGGCGCTGGTGCCCGGCACCAGCCGGGCCGTCGCGGTGGCGAGGATGCCACGCGACATCGGCACGATCACCGGGGTGAACGACACCGTGGGCCCGGTCGCGCCGGCCCAGCGCAGGCTCTGCTGGATCTCGGGGATGTGCCGGTGGCTGCCGCCGACGGCGTAGGGGTTGGCGGAGCCGAGGATCTCGGCGGCGAGGTTGGGCACCTTGAGGCTCTTGCCGGCGCCGGAGGGGCCGACGGCGAGCACGGCGACGATGTCGGCCGGTTCGATCACGCCTGCGAGGATGCCGGGGGCCAGGGCGAGCGCGACCGTGCTGGCGTTGCAGCCCGGCGCGGCGATGCGGCGGGCGCCGATCAGCCGGTCACGCTGCCGGCCGCCGGCGACGGGCAGTTCGGGCACACCATAGGCCCAGGCGCCGAAGTAGTCGCCGCCGTAGAACGCGGCCCAGTCGGACTCGCTCTCGAGGCGGTGGTCCGCGCCGCAGTCCACCACGAGGGTGTCGGCACTCAGTTGGGCGGTCAGTGCCCCGGATGCGCCGTGCGGGAGGGCGAGGAAGACGACGTCGTGGCCGGCCAGGGTGGTCGCATCCGTGTCGGCCAGCACGAGGTGGGACAGTGAGCGCAGGTGCGGTTGCACGTCGACAAGGCGCTGGCCGGAGTTGCTGTGCGCGGTGACCGTGCGCACCTCGAAATCGGGGTGAGCGGCCAGCAAACGCAGCAGCTCACCGCCCGCATACCCGCTGGCGCCCGCAACCGCTACCGAAAAGACCATGGACCAAACCTACCCGGACGCCAGCACAGCCCGACAATCGCGGTGCCCGGTGAAGCCGCCGCGGCGCGCGCAAGTCCCCGCGGCCCGTGGTGGCCCCGGCGGCACGTGCCGGCCCCGGCGGCACACGCAACAACACGTGCCGCCGAACTCAAGACCTGCCACGACGCACAACACGCGCCGCGACCCTGCCTGACCGCGTCAGCTCCCGCGGCACGCGCTAACCCCCGCGGCACGCGCTAACTCCCGCGGCACGTGCTAGTCCCCGCGGCACGTGTTAGTCCCCGCGGCACGCGCAACAACACGTGCCGCCGCACTCGAGACGTGCCGCCGCACTCAAGACGTGCCGCGACCCTGCCCGACCCCGTCAAACCGGTTTGGCGACACGAGAGACAGGGGCAGGGCAGGGCTTGACAGGGCGGAACCTACTCGCGCAGGTGCGCGCCGTAGCGGGCGGCGGCGAGCTGCACGCCGGCCAGCTTCGCGTCACTGGCCTCTGCTGCGGTGAGGGTGCGGTCCGGCGCCCGGAACCGCAGCGCGAAGGTGAGCGACTTCTGCCCGGCCTCGATGCCCGTTCCGCGGTAGTCGTCGACCAGCTCGATGCTTTCCAGCAACGTGCCGCTGCCCTCTCGCACGGCCGTGAGCACGTCGCTGGCCGGAACCTGCACACCCACCACGAGCGAGAGGTCCTGGGTGGCGGCGGGTTTGGTGCCGATCACGGTGGCCTGCAGTTCCCCGGTGACCTGGGCGAAGACCGCGGACAGGTTCAGCTCGACGACCGCGACCACGGCGGGCAGGTCGGCGCCGCGGGCCACGGCGGGCAGCAGTTCGCCCGCGAAGCCCACCGACAGCTCGCCGGCATCCGTAGCCACGAACAGCTCGGCGGTGCGGCCGGGGTGCATGGCCTGGTGGGTGCCCTGGCGCACCAGGATCGGCAGGCCGACCGCGAGGCCGATCTGCGCGACGGCGGTGAGGGCGTCCTGCCAGGATGCGGCGATGGGTGCCTGGCCGGGCTGGTGCCGCACGGTGTTGCCGAGCAGCACGATACCGGCGGTGAACGGCTGCGGCGGGATGCCGGCGTTCAGTTTCGCCTCGAGTTCGGCGCTGGGCCGCACGGCGGCCGGCGGCACGACGGTGCTGCCGTAGCTGACGCCCTCGACCGGGCGGAAGACCGAGCCGAGCTCGAAGATCGCCAGGTCGGTCGAGCCGCGGGACAGGTTGCGGTGTGCGATCTGCAGCAGGCCGGGCAGCATCGAGGTGCGCATGAACGGGGCTTCGCCGTCGAGCGGGTTGGCGACCTTGATCTGCGGAACCGTGCTGCTGGCGGGGTCGCCGAACAGGTTGTTCGCCTTCTCGGCCACGAACGGGTAGGCCAGCACCTCGGTGTGGCCGGTGGCGGCGAGCACCGTGGCGACCGAGCGCTTGAGCTGCTGGGTGCGGGTGAGGCCGCGGCCGGGCGGGGCGACGGGCAGCACCGACGGGATGCGGTCGTATCCGACGATGCGGGCGACCTCCTCGGCGAGGGTCCACTTGTCGGTGAGGTCCGGACGCCAACTCGGCGCGGTCACGGCCAGGCCGGTCGCGGTCTCGGTCATCGAGGCGCCGATCTCGGCCAGCGAGGTGCGCACCTCGTCGCGGGTGTACTCCAGGCCGATCAGGCCGGAGACGAAGCCCGTGGGCAGGTCGATCGGGGCGCGTTCCGGGGTGGCGTCGTGCAGGGAGCCCAGGCCGTCGGCCACTCCCCCGGCGAGCTCCACGAGAAGCTGCACCACCCGGGCGGCAGCCACGGCGGCAACCTCGGGGTCGACGCCGCGTTCGAACCGGCGGGACGCCTCACTGGGCAGCTTGTGCCGGCGGGCGGTGCGTGCGATCGACACCGGGTCGAAGTTCGCGGCTTCGATCAGCACGTTGGTGGTGTCCGCGCCGATCTCGGTGGTCGCGCCGCCCATCACCCCGGCGAGGCCGATCGGGCCGGAACCGTCGGTGATCAGCAGGTCTTCGGGGTTGAGGGTGCGGGTGACGTCGTCGAGGGTGACGAGCTTCTCGCCGGGCTGCGCGCGACGCACGGCGAGGCCGCCGGTGAGCTTGTCGAGGTCGTAGCCGTGGATCGGCTGGCCGAGTTCGATCATCACGTAGTTGGTGATGTCCACGATCAGCGAGACCGAGCGGATGCCGGCCAGCTTGAGCCGGGCGATCAGCCAGGCCGGCGACGGCCGGGTGGGGTCCACGCCGCGAACGACGCGGGTGACGAAGACGCTCGCGCCGATGCGGTCGCGGATCGGGGCGGTGTCCTCGATCGAGACCGGGAAGACCTCGGTGGACGCTGTCGCCGTGACGGCCAGGGCCGGGTCGCGGAAGGTCGCACCGGTGGCGTGCGAGTACTCCCGGGCAACACCGCGGATCGAGAAGGCGTAGCCGCGGTCGGGGGTGACGTTGATCTCCACGGCGGAGTCGTCCAGGCCCAGCAGGCTGATCGCATCCGTGCCCACCTCGGGGTCGAGCCCGAGGTCGCCGAGCACCAGGATGCCGGCGTGCTCGTCGCCGAGGCCGAGCTCGCGGGCCGACGCGATCATGCCGTCGGAGACGTGGCCGTAGGTCTTGCGCGGCGCGATCGGGAACGGGCCGGGCAGCACGGCGCCGGGCAGGGTCACGACGACCTTGTCGCCGACGACGAAGTTGTGCGCGCCACAGACGATGCCGTGAATGGCGGGGCCGCCGTCGGCGGCGACTTCGCCGTCCGCGGCGACGCGCACCTGGCACCAGTTGATGGTCTTGCCGTTGGTCTGCACCTCACCGACGAACTCGAGAACCTGGCCGACCACGATGGGTCCGGTCAGCTCGAAGCGGTGGATCTCTTCTTCTTCCAGGCCCACGCTCACCAGGGCGGCGTGCACGGCTTCGGGGGTGGTGCCGGGTTCGAGGTCGACGAATTCGCCGAGCCAGCTCAGGGGAACGCGCATCAGACGGCCATCCCATACTGCTGGCTGAACCGAACGTCGCCTTCGACCATGTCGTGCATATCCTTCACATCGTTGCGGAACATCAGTGCTCGTTCGACGCCGACGCCGAACGCGAATCCGGAGTAGACCTCGGGGTCCAGGCCGGCGGAGCGCAGCACATTGGCGTTGACCATGCCACAGCCGCCCCACTCGATCCAGCGGGCACCGTCCTTGAAGGTGGGGTGCCAGAGGTCGAGCTCGGCGCTCGGCTCGGTGAACGGGAAATAGTTGGGGCGCAGGCGCACCTTGGCTTCGTCGCCGAACAGGGCCTTGACGAAGTGGTCGAGGGTGCCGCGCAGGTGCGCCATGGTGAGGCCCTTGTCCACGGCGATGCCCTCGATCTGGTGGAACACCGGGGTGTGGGTCGCGTCGAGCTCGTCGGTGCGGTAGACCCGGCCGGGCGCGATGCGGTACACGGGCGGCTCGGTGCCGAGCAGCGCGCGCAGCTGCACGGGCGAGGTGTGGGTGCGCAGCACCAGGTGCGCCTCGGGCGGGTCGATGAAGAAGGTGTCCTGCATGGCGCGGGCCGGGTGGTCCTCGTCGAAGTTGAGCGCGTCGAAGTTGAACCACTCGCTCTCCAGCTCGGGTCCTTCGGCGACCTCCCAGCCCATGCCGACGAACACGTCAGAGACGCGTTCCTGCAGCAGGGTGAGCGGATGGCGCGCGCCGGCCCGCCACGTAGAGGCGGCGGCGGTGACGTCCACGGCTTCGGCGGCGAGCTGGGCGGTAGCCTCGGCTTCGACGATGGCGGCCTCGCGGGCAGCCAGCGCCTGGTTCACCCGGGCGCGGGCCTGGCCGACGAGCTTGCCGGCGGCGGCCTTCTGGTCGCCGGGCACGCTGCGCATCAGAGCGTTCAGCGCGGCCAGCGGCGAGGCCTCGCCGACGTGCGCCGAGCGCACGGCCTTGAGGGCGACGGAGTCAGTCGCGGCGTCGATGGCCGCGAGGGCGGCGTCGACGGCCGCGGTGACGACGGGTTCGGTTATTTCAGTGGGGGCAGACACGAGACCCAAGTTTAGTGCCCGGCCGCGGCACGAACTGCGGCGGCCGGGACCTGTCGTCTTAGAAGCCGCCGCCTACGCCGGCGGCGTTCGGCATGGGCTCAGGAGCTGGGTCGACGAGCTTGCCTGCCTTGGGTCCCGAACGTCGGGCGATCACCCGCGCCAGCCAGGACAGCGACAGGTTCATCGCCAGGTAGATGGCCAGCACGATGAGGAAGAACGAGAACTGGTACCGCTGGCCGAAGAAGTTGGTCATCGTGTAAAGGCCGCTTCGCAGGAGTTCCTCGTAGCCGACGATGAACGCCAGCGAGGTGTCCTTGAGCAGCACCACGAGCTGCGCGATGATGATCGGCAGCATCTGCCGGAACGCCTGCGGGAATTCGATGCGGAACCGGGTGGCGATGGGCGTCAGGCCGATCGCGAGACCGGCCTCCCGCTGGCCACGCGGAAGCGAATTGATGCCCGCTCGCAGCGCCTCGCCGATGATCGCGCCGTTGTAGACGGACAGCGCCGCCACACCGGCCCAGAACGACCCGGTGGAGAACACCAGCAGGATGAAGAGCATCATCAGCAGCACGGGCATGCCGCGCACGAACTCCAGGACGATTGTCGTCGGCACCCGGATGGCGGCGTGGTCGGCCGAACGAAGGAACGAGAACAGCACGCCCAGGATCAGCGCGAAGAACGCGGCGACACCGGCCATGGTGAGGGTCGCCAGTGCGCCACGCCCGAGGGTGCGCCACACCTCGACGTCGAGCAGGGCGTCCCAGCGGGTCGGGTCCCACATGCCGGGCTGGATGGCGCCGTTGGCGCTGGGCTTGGGGGCGCCGAGGGCCAGGATCAGCCAGGTGAGACCGGCGAGGATGATGATCACGCCGACGACGGAGATGACCCGGGAGCGGGCACGGGCCTTGGGGCCGGGTGCGTCGTAGAGTACTGAGCTCATCGGAGCACCGCCACTTTCTTTTCCACCCTGGCGGCAATCTGCCCGAGTGTGACCGTGATGATCAGATAGAAGAACGCGACCGCCAGCAGGATCGCGATGACCTCGTCGCCGCGATCGTTGACGACCTGGCGGGACGCCTGGAAGAGCTCGAAGACGAAGAAGGCGCCGGCGACCGAGGTGTTCTTGGTGAGGGCGATGAAGACGTTGATCAGCGGCGGGATCACCATCCGCACGGCCTGCGGCATGATCACGAAGCTGAGCGATTGGCCGAAGGTGAGTCCGACGCTGCGGGCGGCTTCGGCCTGGCCGACGGGCACGCCGTTGATGCCGGAGCGCAGTGCCTCGGCGACGAACGGCGAGGTGTAGACGGTGAGACCGATCAGCGCCAGCAGGAAGTAGCCCGGCGAGAACTGCAGGTACGGCAGGATGTACGCGCAGAAGAACAGCACGAGGGTGAGCGGCGTGTTGCGGACCAGCTCGGTGTAGACGGTCGCGAACGCCCGGAATGACGCGATGGGCGAGATGCGCAGGGCGGCAACGATGACTCCGAGCACGAGTGCGCCGATGCCGGAGAAGACCAGCAACCCGAGCGTGTTCTTGAAGCCTTCCAGAAAGACCGGCAGGTTTTCGATGACTGCGTCCAAGACTCACCTCCTCTGTGTTTGTCGAGGCCTTGGGGCCTCATGGTAATTCGAGCGAAAACTGCCGATCGGGGCGGCCGGTGCGGCCACCCCGATCGGTTGTGCGGTGCTGCTAGTAGCGGTCGACCGCCGGCGGTTCCGGCGTCTCGAGCACGGAGCCCGCGGTGGCCTCCCAGGCTGCGGCCCAGGAACCGTCCTCGTAGGCCTCTTCGAGGACATCGTTGATGAAGTTGCGGAACTCGGTGTCGTCCTTGGCCAGGCCGATGCCGTAGGGCTCGGCGGTGAACGGGTTGCCGACGACCTCGAACTCACCGGCGTTCTGGTCGGCGAGGCCGGCCAGGATCACGTTGTCGGTGGTGACAGCGTCGACTTCACCGCTGCGCAGCGGGCCGAGGCAGTTCGAGTAGGTGTCGGTGGCGATGATGTTGGTCGTGTACGCGGCGATGTTCTTCTCCGACGTGGAGCCGCTCACGGTGCAGACCTTCTTGTCGGCCAGGTCGTCGGGACCTTCGATCCCGGCCTCGTTGCCCGCCAGCACCAGCAGGTCCTGTCCGGCTTCGTAGTACGGGCCGGCGAAGGAGACAACTTCCTTGCGCGCGTCGTTGATCGTGTAGGTCGCGACGACCAGGTCGACCTGTCCGTTCTGGATGAACGGTTCGCGGTTGGCGGAGACAGTCTCAGTCCAGGTGATGTCCGACGCCTCAATGCCGAGCTTGGACGCGATGAGCTTGCCGATTTCGACGTCGAAGCCGACCGGGTTGCCATCCGGGCCCTTGAGGCCGAACAGCGGCTGGTCGAACTTGGTGCCGATGGTGATCGCACCGGCTTCGTTCAGGGCGGCCATTGTGGTGCCCTCCTCGAACGTGACATCTTCCTCAACCGGTGCGGCCGACGGCGTGCTGGCGCCGGAGTCGGTGCAGCCGCTCAGCGCGAACGCTCCGACCAGGGCGATGGCAGAGATCATTAGACCCTTGTTGCGTCTCATGGTTTCCTCCTGTGTGCTGTGTGTCTCGCCGACCGATTAGTGGGCAAGTATTTTGGAGAGGAAGTCTTTCGCTCTCGTGCTCTGGGGGTTGGTGAAGAACTTCTCCGGGGTGGTTTCCTCGACGATGTCGCCCTCGGCCATGAAGATGACCCGGTCGGCCGCCTTGCGGGCGAAGCCCATCTCGTGCGTGACGACGATCATGG
The DNA here is from genome assembly GCF_035984795.1 of Cryobacterium sp. MP_3.1. Classification (NCBI taxonomy): domain Bacteria; kingdom Bacillati; phylum Actinomycetota; class Actinomycetes; order Micrococcales; family Microbacteriaceae; genus Cryobacterium; species Cryobacterium sp. MP_3.1. The sequence continues at coordinate 19,190 of NZ_JAXCHV010000005.1, forward strand.
TCATGCCCTCGTTGGCGAGGTCGACCATGACCTCGAGGACCTCGTTGATCATCTCGGGGTCGAGCGCGCTGGTGGGCTCGTCGAGCAGGATCAGCTTGGGGTCCATGGCCAGGGCGCGGGCGATGGCCACCCGCTGCTGCTGGCCGCCGGACAGCTGGGACGGCATCTTCTTGGCCTGGTTGGCCACGCCGACACGTTCCAGAAGCGCCATGGCCTTCTTCTCGGCGTCGGCCTTGCTCATGCCGCGAACCTTGATCGGGCCGAGGGTGACGTTCTCGAGCACGGTCTTGTGTGCGAACAGGTTGAACGCCTGGAACACCATGCCTACGTCGGCGCGTAGCTGCGCGAGGGCCTTGCCCTCGTTCGGCAGTTCCTTGCCGTCGATGGTGATCGTGCCGTTGTCGATCGTTTCGAGGCGGTTGATCGCCCGGCAGAGGGTGGACTTGCCCGACCCGCTGGGGCCGATGACCACGACCACCTCGCCCCGGTTGACCGTGGCGTTGATGTTTTTCAGAACGTGCAGTTCCCCGTAGTTCTTGTTGACGTCCGTGATCACGACCAGGGGTTCCCCCCGGCGTACGGTGATATTGGACGTCGCCGGTGATGCGTCTGTTGGCTCCATACCCCCCAACTTATGCCCGGGTAGGCCCGACAGACCACCTTTAGCGCGGCATTGGCCCGGTCGGTAACCCAAACGTAATAGACGCCCGACCGGGAAAGATGCTAGGCGCGGTGCGAGAAAGCGCTCTCGTACAGGCAGACAGAGGCGGCCGTGGCGAGGTTCATCGATTCGGCGTGGCCGTAGATGGGAACGCTGATCGAGCGGTCCGCCATGGCCAGGTCTTCCTCGGTGAGACCGCGGGCCTCGTTGCCGAACAACCAGGCGGTGGGCTCGGAAAGGAGGCCGCTGTTGCGGGCCTCGAGCAGGTCTTCACCCTTGATGTCGGCGGCGAGGATCTGCATACCGGCGAACTTAGCCCGCTCACGCACATCGGTGAGAGTGACGCCAACGGCGACGGGCAGGTGGAAGATCGACCCGGTGGAGGAGCGCACCACCTTGGGGTTGTACAGGTCAACGCTGCGGCCGGTGAAGATCACGGCGTCGGCGCCCGCCGCATCCGCTGCCCGGATGATGGTGCCGGCGTTGCCGGGGTCGCGCACCTCTTCGAGAATGGCGATGAGCTTGGGCTCGTTGGCGAAGATCTTCTTGATCGAGGTGGGGAACTGGTGGCACACCGCGATGAAGCCCTGCGGGGTGACGGTGTCGGCCATCGTCTCGAGCACCTGTTCGGTGACGAATTCAACGTCCACGCCGGCGGCGACCGCGGCATCGCCGATCTCGGTGTACCGCTCGAGGGCAGTGGGAGTGGCGTACAGCTCCACGACGAGTTCGGGGCGGAAGGTGAGGGCTTCGGAGACGGCCTGCGGACCCTCGAGGAGGAACAGTCCCGTCTCGGAGCGGGCGGCTCGGTTCGCAAGTTTCGCGACGGCACGCACGCGAGGAGATCGGGGGTTATCTAGCATGCACTCAGTTTAGGTGCCGTGCACCCCGGCCATCTAATGCGCCGCCGGGTACGCAAAACGGGAGCGACCATCAGTGATGGTCGCTCCCGTGAAACAAGCAGGTGTGACTACTTGGCAACCTTGGCTGCGGAGGTGTCAGCGGGCAGTGCTGCCTTGGCGCTCTCAACGATGGCCGCGAAGGTGGCGGGCTCGGTGACGGCGAGGTCGGCGAGGATGCGACGGTCAACCTGGATGCCGGCCAGGGCGAGGCCCTGGATGAGGCGGTTGTAGGTCAGGCCGTTTGCACGCGACGCAGCGTTGATGCGCTGGATCCACAGGCGACGGAAGTCACCCTTGCGTGCACGACGGTCACGGTAGCTGTAGACGAGGGAGTGAGTGACCTGCTCCTTGGCCTTGCGGTACAGGCGTGAACGCTGACCGCGGTAACCCTGGGCGCGCTCAAGGATTACGCGACGCTTCTTGTGGGCGTTGACGGCCCTCTTTACTCTTGCCATTTTCTAATTCCTTTAGGGGTACGGGGCCTAGTGGCCGAGAAGCTTCTTGATGGCCTTGACGTCGGCCTTGGCGAGAACCTGGTCCTGGTTCAGGCGGGACTTGCGCTGCGTGCTCTTGACCTCGAGGTTGTGGCGAAGTCCGGCCTGCTGCTTCATGATCTTGCCGGAGCCAGTGACCTTGAAACGCTTCTTTGTCCCAGAGTGGGTCTTCTGCTTAGGCATTCTTTTCCTCCTGTTTGGCTGCTTTATCAGCAGCTCTATGTGCATTGGCCTCTGCCTTGGCCTCTGATTTGTTCTTCAGCGGGCCAATCACCATGACCATGTTTCGACCGTCGATGGTCGGGCTCGATTCCACAGAACCGAATTCCGCGACATCCTCGGCAAATCTCTGAAGCAGACGTACACCCTGATCGGGACGGGACTGTTCACGGCCACGGAACAGAATCATGGCCTTGACCTTGTCGCCGGCCTTCAGGAAGCCTTCGGCGCGCTTGCGCTTGGTCTCGTAGTCGTGCTTATCAATCTTGAGACGGAAACGAACCTCTTTGAGGATCGTGTTCGCCTGGTTGCGCCGGGCTTCTTTCGCCTTCTGCGCAGCTTCGTACTTGAACTTGCCGTAATCCATGATCTTCGCGACCGGCGGCTTGGACGTGGGGGCTACTTCGACCAGATCGAGGTCAGCCTCCTGTGCCAGGCGCAGGGCGACATCAATCGCCACGACCCCAACCTGTTCGCCGTTGGGACCAACGAGACGGACTTCGGGGACGCGGATACGGTCATTTGTACGGGGATCGCTGATGCGTCTCTCCTCTACTCAAGCATCGTGGCTACAGCCTGACAACGGATGTCGTCCGGAGACGAAGAGGAGACAATCGCGCGCGCAATTCCTGGGATCTGGAACATTTCCTTGTTCCGTCACTCATCAACCGCGTACGGCACCCTATCTACCGTGCAAGCTGGAAACCAGCGAGCGACGGCGGAGTGCAAACTACCCGGTAACCTTTATGAAGCGGTCAAGCGCGGGTGGGAGATTATCCACTTTCGTACCGAGACTTTCATCTCGGAGCCCGGGTAAGCATAGCAGAGGAAACCAGTGAGCGACAATTACGATCAGGACCAGTCCGGCCAGGCCACGAGAGACATCGCGGATGTGGCGGCGGTGGAGATCATCACGACCGCGGCGGTGCACCTGATGAGCGCCTCGGCGGTCAAGGTGGGCCTTGCCGACGACCCCGACACGCAGATCGACCTGGATGAGGCGCGCAAGTTGATCACGGCCCTCGCCGGCCTGATCACGGCATCCGCCCCCGATATCTCAGACATGCACGCGCGGAGCCTGCGCGACGGGCTGCGGTCGTTGCAGCTGGCGTTCCGCGAGGCGTCGAGCATCCCGGACCCGATCGGCCAGGGCCCCGGCGAGAAGTTCACCGGCCCGGTCAATTAGCACCCTCCCCCGCAACTGTTGCCGAATCGGACATGTGCGTCCGGTGCGCCGGGCACAATTGTCCGGACGGGCAACAGTTACCTCAGGTTTGGCAGCGCGGGCACCAGTAGGTGACCCGCTGTTCGAGTTCGCTGCGGCCCAGCCGGCCACTACGGATGCTCGTGCCGCAGCGCCGGCACGGCTGCCGTTCGCGCCCGTAGACGAAGGTGCGCGCGCCCCGGCGCAGGTTGCCGGTGGTGGTGCGCTCCGAACGGTCCCGGTTGGCCGTGATCAGCCGGTGCGCCAGCGCGACCAGGCCGTCGACATCGGTGACCTCAGCGATCGGCCGGGTGGGCAGCAGCCCGCGCAGGAAACACAGTTCGTTGACGTACACATTGCCGAGCCCGGCGAGGTTGCGCTGGTCGCCCAGGGCGACCGCCACCGGCCGGTCCCCCGCCGCACTGCCTTCGGCAGCGCTGTCCCCGGCTGCGCTGTCCCCGGCAGCGCTGTCCCCGGCAGTGCTGTCTCCGGCTCCGCTGTCTCCGGCTGCGCGGAGCCGGCGCACGGCCTCCGCCGCGTCCCAGTTCGGGCCGAGCAGGTCGGGACCGAGATAGCCGAGGTGCTGCTCGTCCTCCGCGGTGGGAAACAGCTCGAGGGTGCCCAGCTCGAATCCCACGGCCACCCAGTCCGCGGTCTCCAGCACGATGCGGGCCTGGAATGCGGGCCGCTGCCATTTGGTGCCGTGCCGGTAGAGGTGCCAGGTGCCCTCCATCTTCAGGTGCGAGTGGATGCTGGTCTCCCCCACGTGCGCCACCAGGTGTTTGCCGCGGCTGATGACCTCGTGCACGGTCTGGCCGGTCAGGTCGACGGTGGCGAAGGCGGGTACCCGGATGTCGCAGCGCGTGAGGGTGGCGCCATGGAGGGCGTCGTCGAGGCTGCGGGCGCTGCGGTAGACGGTGTCACCCTCAGGCACTGAGCCTCAGCCCCCTCGGCGTCTCGGTGAAGCCGGCGGCGCGCAACGCGTCGCCCACCGTGGTGCCGAGCACAAACTCGGCATTGACGGTTTCCACGGCGAGCTTGGGCACCCGGCCGGCGGTGACGGTGGCGGCCAGCGACCGGGTTGCGGCGAGCACGGTCTCGGATGCTGCCGGTCGTGCGGTGCCCGCTGGGACCGGTGCCGCGCGGGAGGCCGGTGCCGTCGCCGGAGCCGAACGCGGCGTCGCGGCGGGTGCGGGTGCGTCTTCTGCTGCACCCGCACCGGTCTCGCCGGCGTCTCCGTCAGCGGCGGCGGTCGGATCGAACACCAGCATCGACTTGCCGCCGCGCTCCACGTAGAGCACCAGGTGCCCGTCGACGAGTACCACCAGGCCGCCGGCCTTCCGGCCGGGCCGGTGACCGGTGCCCTCGGGCAGGGCCGGCCAGGGCAGCACGGCGCCGTACGGGTTGGCCGGGTCGGTGGCGGCGAGGGTGACCGCGGCGGATACCGACCTGTCGCCGCGTTCGGCGCGTTCCCGCTGGTCGACGTAGCCGCGCATCCGGTCGATGGTGCCGGCGGTGGCGAATTGGGAGGCGCCGAGGCCCTCCACGAAGTAGCCCCGGCGGCAGCGGCCCATCTCCTCGAAGCCGCTGAGGGTCTTGTAGACCAGGGCGAAGCCGCCCAGCACGTTCTCGCCCATCACGGCGCCGCGGGTGACCACGCCGTAGCGTTCGAGCATGGTCTCGCCCAGCGCGTGTGCGCGGCGGGTGGCCGAGGTGTCGGCGACGGGCACGATCGACCAGCGGCCGGAGACAGTGGGCGGGCCCTGCCGGCTGGGCAGGCTGGGACGGGGCAGGGCGCGGCCGCGGTGCAGCCGGGCGCGCGGTGCGGCCCGGCGGGTGGAGTGCGCGGTCTTGCCGCCGGAGACCAGCGAGCGGACCGGGGCGAAGGTGTCGTTGCTCACCAGGCCGGACCAGACCAGGTCCCACAGCGCGTCGACGAGGGCGCCGTCGTCCTGGCTGCCGACGGAATCGGCCAGCTGCCGGAAGAAGTAGCCACCGCCACCGCCCAGCGTGGCGAGGATCTCCCGCTGCAGCGGCGTGGTGTCCAGCTCGGTGGGCACCGGCAGGGTGAGCGGGGCGGTGTCGGCCAGATGCAGGCTCACCCAACCGTCGTTGCCGGCGAGCGTTCCGGCGCCGGCCCAGAGCACCTCGCCGGCGTTGGTGAGTTCGTCGAGCATGCCCGGGTTGTAGTCGCTCACCCGGGCGGGCAGGATCAGGGTCTCCCAGGCGGAGGCCGGGATGCGGGCGCCCTCGAGCTGTTCGATCACGGAGACCACACCGTCGACGCCCCGCAACTTGCCGCCCACATGCTGCCAGGCCGGCAGGAATCGGCCGAGGGTGGCCTGGTCGACAGGCTCCACCTCGTGTCGGAGCGCGGCGAGCGAGCGTCGGCGCAGGCGCCGCAGCACCTCGGCGTCGCACCATTCGCTGCCGCTGCCGTGCGGGCGGAACTCGCCCTCGACGATCCTGCGGGCATCCGCCAGCCGGCGCAGGGCGCCCACGGCGATGGCGGTGCCGAACCCGAATCTGGCGGCGACATCGGCGGTGGTGAACGGGCCGTGGGTGCGGGCGTACCGGCTGACCAGGTCGCCGAGCGGGTCTTTCACACTTTCGGTGAAGGCCTCGGGGATGCCCGGTGCCAGCGGAACGCCGAGGGCGTCGCGCAGCCGGCCGGCGTCCTCGATCACCGCCCAGCGCTCCTCGCCGGCGATGCCCACCCTGAGGGCGCGGCGGGCGGCGGTGAGCGCATCCAGGTGTGCACGCGCCTCGGCCTCGCCGGCGGCGGGCGGGGCGGAGGCGTCGGCGCCGTCGGACTCCGACTCACCGACCGCCTCCGCCGGCTCGCCCTGTTCGACCACGCCGGTCACGGCTTGCAGGCGGGCGGCGACCTCGGCCACGGTGAGCGGGCCGAGCCCGCGGAGCAGGTCGGCCACTCCCTCCAGGCCCTTGGCCCGGCGGTCGGGGGCCAGGCGCTGCAGTTCCGCGTCGGTCCGGTCGATCACGACGGGGTCGAGCAGCTCCCGCAGTTCCACCCGGCCGAGCAGTTCGGCGAGCAGGCCGGAGTCGATCGAGAGGGCGGTGGCCCGGCGTTCGGCCAGTGGCGAGTCGCCCTCGTACATGAACGCGGCGACGTAACCGAAGAGCAGGGCGTTGGCGAACGGGCTGGCCGAGTCGGTGCTGGTCTCCACCAGGCGGATTGCGCGGCTGGCCACCTGCTTGGCCAGGGCCACGAGGGCGGGCAGGTCGTAGACATCCTGCAGGCATTCGCGGATGGTTTCGAGGATGATCGGGAACGACGGGTATTCGCGCGCCACGTCGAGCAGTTGGGCGGCCTTCTGGCGTTGCTGCCAGAGCGGTGAGCGGCTGCCCGGCCGGTACCGGGGCAGCAGCAGCGCCCGGGCGGCGCACTCCCGGAACCTGGAGGCGAACAGGGCGGAGCCGCCGACCTCGTCGGTGACCAGTTGCTCGAGTTCGTCGGGGTCGAAGACGAAGAGGTCGGCGCCGGGCGGTTCGGCCTCGGTGTCGGGGATGCGCACGACGATGCCGTCGTCGCTGGCGACGCAGGCGCCGTCGATGCCGAAGCGTTCCCGCACCCGTGCGCCGACGGCCAGGGCCCAGGGGGCGTGCACGGTGAGGCCGAACGGTGAGTGCAGGATGACCCGCCAGTCGCCGAGCTCATCGCGGAAGCGCTCGACGACCAGGGTCTGGTCGGTGGGCAGGTAGCGGGTGGCTGCACGCTGCTCGTCGAGGAAGACCAGCAGGTTGGTGACCGCCCGTTCGTCCAGGCCGACGGCCAGGCAGCGGGCTCGGGCCTTCGCTGGCGTGAGCGCGGACACCTCGCGGAGGAACGCGCCGATGGCCGCGCCGAGCTCGGCGGGCCGGCCCAGACCGTCGCCCTTCCAGAACGGCAGCCGGCCCGGTTCGCCGAACGCGGGCAGCACGAGCACCCTGTCGTGGGTGATCTCCTGGATGCGCCAACTCGTGGCGCCGAGCGCGAAGACGTCACCGACGCGGGACTCGTAGACCATCTCCTCGTCGAGCTCGCCGACCCGGCGGCCGGTGGGCTGGTCACCGCCGACCATGAAGACACCGAACAGGCCACGGTCGGGGATGGTGCCGCCGCTGGTGACGGCCAGGCGCTGGGCGCCGGGCCGGCCGGTGAGCAGGCCGCTGTCGCGGTCCCAGATGATCCGTGGGCGCAGTTCGGCGAACTGATCGGACGGGTAGCGTCCGGCGAGCAGGTCGAGGGTGGCCTCGTAGGCCGAGCGGGGCAGGGTGGCGAACGGGGCGCTGCGCCGTACGGCGTCGAACCACTCCTCGGCGTCGATGGGTTCGAGTGCCACGGCGGCGATGGTCTGCTGGGCGAGGATGTCGAGGGGGTTCGCGGGCACCTGCAGCGACTCGATCATGCCCGACACCATCCGCTCGGCGGCGACGGTGGCGTGGATGAGGTCGGCCCGGTGCTTGGGGAAGATGATGCCCCTGGACACCTCGCCGACCTGGTGGCCGGCCCGGCCCACGCGCTGCAGGCCGCTGGCCACCGACGGCGGCGATTCCACCTGCACCACCAGGTCGACCTCACCCATGTCGATGCCGAGTTCCAGGCTCGAGGTGGCGACCACGCAACGCAGCCGGCCGGACTTGAGGTCGTCCTCGATCATGGCCCGCTGTTCCTTGCTGACCGAGCCGTGGTGGGCGCGGGCGAGGAGCAGCTCGGCACCTTCGGTCTGGCCGCTGCCGCCCATCAGCTCGGCGGGCGGCCGCGGCGGCGCTGCGGCGGTGGCCGTTCGGGCAGCGGATGCTGCGCCGGCCTGGGCACCGGCCGCTCCCCCGGCATCCGGGCCGCCCGCGAGCACCAGCTCAGCCTCCTCGGCCGCGGCGAGCCGCTCAGTGTAGATCTCGTTGAACCGGGCGGTGAGCCGTTCGGCGAGGCGGCGGGAGTTGGCGAACACGATCGACGAGGAGTGCGCGAGCACGGCGTCCACGATGGCTTCTTCCACGTGCGGCCAGATCGACCCGGTCTGCGGGGCCGCGGCGGAGGTGGCGCCCTCCGACGCGGGCACGGCGCCGAGCTGGGTCATGTCGTCCACGGGCACCACGACGCGCAGGTCGAACCGCTTCTCGTTCTTGGGCGCCACGATCTCCACGGGCGCTTGACCGCCGAGGAACCGGGCCACCTCCGACGCCGGCCGCACCGTGGCAGACAGGCCGATCCGCTGCGCGGGGGTGGCCAGCAGCGCGTCGAGGCGTTCGAGGGACACGGCGAGGTGGGCGCCACGCTTACTGGCCGCGACGGCGTGGATCTCGTCGATGATGACGGTGTCGACGCCGCGCAGGGACTCGCGGGCGGCGGACGTGAGCATCAGGAAGAGCGATTCGGGGGTGGTGATGAGGATCTCTGGCGGTGTCTTCACGAGCGCCCGGCGGTCCGCGGCGGGGGTGTCGCCGCTGCGCACGCCCACGGTCACGCGCACCGGCGCCAGGCCCAGCCGTTCGGCCGCCTGGCCGATGCCCACCAGCGGGGCACGCAGGTTGCGTTCCACGTCGACGCCGAGAGCCTTCAGCGGCGAGATGTACAGCACCCGGGTGCCGGTGGGCGCGGCGGCCTCACCCTGTGTAGCCGGTGTCGTGGAGGTCGAGTACAGCTTGTCGAGGGCCCAGAGGAACGCGGCCAGGGTCTTGCCCGACCCGGTGGGGGCGACGACGAGGGTGTGCGATCCGCGGGAGATGGCGTCCCAGGCGCCGAGCTGGGCCTCGGTGGGCGCATCGAACGCGCCGGAGAACCACGTGCGGGTGGCCGGTGAGAGGCGCTGGAGGATCTCCGTCATCTACCCATCCTTGCCGATACCCCCGACATCGGCCCGGAAGCCGCTCTTATCTGTTGCCGATGCGGACATCTGCGCCCGGTGCGCCGGGCGCACATGTCCGCTTGGGCAACAGTTGTTTCTGCGGGCGACGGATGGGCCGGGGGGGGGGCGGGCGGCAGGCGTGGAGGGTCAGGCCGAGGCGACGAGCTGCACCCGCAGGGAGTCCACCCCGGTTGCGATCACGTCGTTGGCCGCCCAGCGCGCCGCGAGGCGGGCCAGGGTCGCGTCCAGCACGGCACGGTTGAGCCCGTCGACGAGTTCGAGGCGCACGAGCAGTTCGGGCCCCGCCAGCCGGGACTGCGGGTCGCCGGCGGTCAGGCTCACGGAGAGCACGGACAGCTCGGTCGCGATGGACTCCTCGAACGCCACGGCGACGGAGCGGCTGGCGTAGCTGGGGGTCCACGGCCCGCTCTGGGCGATCGCCCAGAGCGCCGGCCGACGCACCGCGAACTCGGTGTCGGCGGTGGGGTCGAGCACCACGAGGTCGGTGCTTTCCTGGGCCGCCGCCAGCGCCACCCGCACGGCGTCGGCGGGCACCGGGCGCGCCTGGGCGTTCCACCGGTGCATGGCCGCGGCCGAGGAGAACACCGGGAGCACCGCGCGGCCGTCCGGGCCGGCCACGGTGATGATCGACAGTTCCTGGGTCTTGTCCACCCGCAGCCCGTGCGGGCCGGCGGCTCCGTCGGAAGCGGTGCCGGCCTCATCCGCGCCGAGGGCGGTGACCAGAGGGATCAGCAGGCGCGCCGAACGGAAGGCGTCGACGACGTCCTCCTCGCCGGTCTCGCGGGCCTGGAAGCGGCGGAGCGCGCGCAGCAGGGCGGGCGGCGCGAGGCCGTCGTCGTCGGCGAACGCGGTGTCGTCCAGGGACCGGTTCGCCCAGGGCTGGCCGGCCGAATCCGCGGACGTGTCGCCGGCAGCCCCACCGGCAGAGCCGCCGGCGGGGTCAGGCCGACCGGTCGAGCCGAGGTTACGCGCCGGAGACATCCAGCGCCTCGGCGAGGGTGAAGGCGCCCGCGTAGAGGGCCTTGCCCACGATCGCGCCTTCCAGGCCGAGCGGTACCAGTTCGCGCAGCGCGGCGATGTCGTCGAGGCTGGAGATACCGCCGGAGGCGATCACGGGGCGGTGGGTGCGTTCCATTACTTCGCGCAACAGTTCGATGTTCGGTCCCTTGAGGGTGCCGTCCTTGGTGACGTCGGTGACGACGTAGCGGGTGCAGCGGGCCTCTTCGAGGCGCTCCAGCACCTGCCACAGGTCACCGCCGTCCTTGGTCCAACCGCGGGCGGCCAGGGTGGTGCCGCGCACATCCAGTCCCACCGCGATGGCGTCGCCGTACTGGGCGATCACGCTGGCGGCCCACTCGGGGTTCTCCAGTGCGGCGGTGCCCAGGTTGATGCGCTTGACGCCGGTGTTCAGCGCCGCTTCGAGCGACTTGTCGTCGCGGATGCCGCCGGAGAGCTCCACGTTCACGCCGCGGAGCTGCTTGATGACCTTCTTGAGCACAGCGGTGTTGTTACCGCGCCCGAATGCGGCGTCGAGGTCGACGAGGTGGATCCACTCCGCGCCCTGGTTCGCCCAGTCGAGGGCGGCATCCATCGGGTCGCCGTAGTTGGTCTCGGTACCGGCCTCACCCTGGGTGAGACGGACGGCCTTGCCGTCGGCGACGTCGACGGCAGGCAGGAGGACCAGCTTCGGGGTCTTGTTGAACTCGCTCATGATGTGCTGTGGTGACCTTTTCGTGTTGGTGCGGCCGCGATGGAGCGACCGACGGGGGAATGTCTAGTCGCGGAGCGTGCCGAGCCAGTTCTTCAGCAGCCGGATGCCCGCGTCGCCGCTCTTCTCGGGGTGGAACTGGGTGGCCGACAGCGGACCGTTCTCCACGGCGGCGAGGAACGGCGCGCCGTGCTCGGCCCAGGTGAGGCGGGGAACCGGGAACGGCGGCATCACGTCGAGGCTCCATTCCTGGGCGGCATAAGAGTGCACGAAGTAGAACCGTTCCTCTTCCAGCCCGCGGAACAACACGGTGTCCGGGTCGGGCGTGACGGTGTTCCAGCCCATGTGCGGCAGTACCGGTGCCGGCAGGGCGGTGACGGTTCCCGGCCACTCGCCGAGGCCCGCGGTGTCGATGCCGCGCTCGACGCCGTGTTCGAACATGACCTGCATGCCCACGCAGATGCCCATCACCGGCCGCCCGCCGGAGAGGCGCTTGTCGATGATGTCGCCGCCGTGGGCGTCGTTCAGCGCCGCCATCACGGCGCTGAACGCGCCGACGCCGGGGACCAGGAGTCCGTCGGCCTCGAGCGCGAGCTTGCGGTCGCCGGTGAGGGTGACGTCGGCACCGGCGAGTTCGAGCGCCTTGACGGCCGAGTGCACATTGCCCGTGCCGTAGTCCAGGACGACGACCGAGGTCACAGTGCGCCCTTGGTGGACGGGATGCCGGAGACCAGCGGGTCGTAGGCCTTGGCCTGGCGGAAGGCGCGGGCGAAGGCCTTGAACTCGGCCTCGGCGATGTGGTGGGGGTCGCGGCCGCCGAGGACGGTGACGTGCACCGTCAACGCGGCGTTGAAGGAGATGGCCTCGAAAACGTGCCGCACCATCGAGCCGGTGAAGTGCCCGCCGATGAGGTGGAATTCGAATCCGGCGGGCTCGCCGGTGTGCACGAGGTACGGCCGACCAGAGATGTCCACCACGGCCTGCACGAGGGCTTCGTCCAGCGGCACCAGGGCGTCACCGTAGCGGGAGATGCCGGCCTTGTCACCGAGGGCCTGCTTGATGGCCTGGCCCAGGACGATGCCGATGTCCTCGACGGTGTGGTGCACATCGATCTCGATGTCGCCCTTGGCGTGCACGGTGAGATCGGTCAGCGAGTGCTTCGCGAACGCCGTGAGCAGGTGGTCGTAAAACGGCACGCTGGTGTGGATGTCGCTCACCCCGGTGCCGTCGAGGTTGATCGAGAGGTCGATGCTCGATTCGCTCGTTTCGCGCTGCAGGTGGGCACGGCGAGGCGAGGGCGTGACGTTGCTCATGGCGTTAGTTTATTCGGCTATCGGGCGGAGCCGTGCGATGGCGGCCAGGAACGCGCCCGTCTCGGCTTCGGTGCCGGCCGAGACCCGGAGGTGGCCGGGGATACCGACGTCGCGGATCAGGATGCCTTCGGCCAGGAGTGCCTCGAAGATCGCGTGCGGGTCGGCGACCCCGCCGAACAACACGAAGTTGCTTCCGCTGCGCAGGGGGCTGAAGCCGAGATTTGTCAGTTCGGTCACCAGGCGATCGCGTTGCACCCGGATGTCGTCGACCATGGCGAGCATCTCACCGGTGTGGGCGAGCGCGGCCACCGCCGCCGCCTGGGTGAGAGCGGAGAGGTGATACGGCAGCCGGACCAGGCGGAGCGCATCCGTGACCGCCGGGTCGGCGGCCAGGTAACCCAGCCGCACGCCGGCGAAGGCGAAGGCCTTGCTCATGGTCCGTGACACGAGCAGGCGCTCCCGGCCGGGCAGCAGGGTGAGCGCACTGTCGGTGCCGTCCGGCGCGAACTCGGCGTAGGCCTCGTCGACGACAACGATGCCGGGGGTCGCGTCGTAGACGGCCGCGATGGTCTCCAGCGACAACGGGGTGCCGGTCGGGTTGTTCGGTGAGCAGAGGAAGACGATGTCGGGCGAGGTCTCCTCCACCCAACGGGCGGCGGTCTCGGGCGAGAGTTCGTAGTCGGCGTCACGGCCGCCGGGGATCCAGCGGGTATCGGTGCCGGAGGCGAGGATCGAATACATCGAGTAGGTCGGCGCGAAGCCGAGCAGCGACCGGCCCGGTCCGCCGAAGGCCTGCAGAACCTGCTGCAGAACCTCGTTGGAACCGTTGGCGGCCCAGATGTTGTCGCGGGTGAGACCGTGGCCGAGGTAGCCGGCGAGGGCGTCGCGCAGCTGGCTGAATTCCCGGTCGGGGTATCGGTTGACGGTGAGAATGGCCTCGGCCAGGGCCTCCGCGATGTCGGCGGCGACCGCGGGCGGGATCGGGTGCGTGTTCTCGTTGACGTTCAACGCCACCGGCACGTGCAGCTGGGGTGCTCCGTAGGGGATTTGTCCGCGGAGGTTGGCACGCAGGGGCAGGTCGTTGAGGCTGGTCACCCGAACAAGCTTAGTTGCGCCCGCGGCCGAGCTCTCTTGTCCGAGGCGGGAGGGGCGATCGGCTCCGGGCTGATCGGCTCCGGGCTGAGCGGCTCAGTACTCGGCGGGAAGGGCGAGGCGCTGGCCGGGCTGCACGGCCTCGGAGGACAGCTGGTTGAGGTTGACGATGTCGATGATCACGTCGCGCGGGTCTTGTCCGGGGGCGACAGACTCGGCCAGCTGCCAGAGCGACTGGCCGGCCTCAATGGTGACGTAGTCGAACGCGGCCGCGCCGACACCCGCGCTGCCCTCTGCCGCGGCCATGCCGCCGTTGACGGCGATGCCGATGACGCCGAGTACCAGGGGCACTGCGGCGAGGGCCGTGAAAACGGCCCGCCCGCGGCGGGTCAGCCGCAGGTGTGTGGTGGGCGGGGTGGCCGGGCTGTGGTTGTCCGGTGCTGCAAATGCTGCGCTCATGTCAAACCTCCTGGTAACGCATCTGGCCCTCGGCCGGGAGGGCCAGATGCGAATCTATGTTCCGAATATATCTTCGAGTGTTCGAACAATCAACCCTGTTTCCGGATATTATGGAGACAGATTCCGCAACACACTCGAATGCATGTCTACGAACCGCTGCTCTGTGGCTACAGTTTCGATCGGGTAGCTGTACTCAAACAGACACCACCGACATTGCTGCCTGAGCCCGAGAAGTCTGAGCCCGACGAGCACCAGCCCGGCGAGCACGAGCCCCACCAGCACCAGCCCGAACCGACTAACCAGAGGAGCGTCAACGTGGCACAACAGAGCACACCTCGGGACAAGGGCGGCACGCGACGCCGCAAGAGCCTGAGCGACAAACAGCGCGCGGTGATGGACGTCATCCAGCGTTCGGTGCGCGACCGCGGTTACCCGCCGAGCATGCGCGAGATCGGCGACGCCGTTGGTCTGTCCTCGTTGTCGAGCGTGACCCACCAGCTGCACCAGCTCGAGCTGAGCGGGTACCTGCGTCGCGACCCGCACCGGCCGCGAGCACTCGAGGTGCTCATCGAGCTGCCTCAGTCCTCCGAGGAGGTCACGCCCGGCGCCGCCGACGACTATCAGTCCGGCATCCAGGTAGGTGATGCGGCGATGGTGCCGCTCGTCGGCCGCATCGCCGCCGGTATCCCGATCATGGCCGACCAGCAGATCGACGAGATCTTCCCGCTCCCCCGGCAACTGGTGGGCAAGGGCGAGCTGTTCATGCTCAAGGTCGTCGGTGATTCGATGATCGACGCCGCAATCTGTGATGGCGACTGGGTGGTCATCCGCCAGCAGAAGACCGCGGAGAACGGCGAGATCGTCGCCGCCATGCTCGACGGCGAAGCCACCGTGAAGGTGCTGCGACAGCGCGACGGCCACACCTGGCTGCTCCCCCGCAACACCAACTTCGAGCCGATCCTGGGCGACTTCGCCGAGGTCCTCGGCAAGGTCGTCGCGGTGTTGCGTTCGGTCTAGATCCGCACCGCTCCAGGCACGCAACAGGCCCGACCCCGCGAGGGGTCGGGCCTTCGTGTTGTGCCGGCGAAGTCAGAGCGAGCGAGGTCAGGCCAGCGTCGCCCGAACCGCGCGGGTGGCGTCGACGATGTTGCGCAGAGACTCCACGGTCTCCGCATAGCCGCGGGTCTTCAGTCCGCAGTCCGGGTTCACCCAGACCTGGCGAGCGGGGATCGATTGCAGGGCCCGCTCGAGAAGTTCGGTGATCTCGGCCACACCGGGCACCCGCGGCGAGTGGATGTCGTAGACGCCCGGGCCGATGCCGTGGTCGAAGCCACTGGTCTGCAGGTCGGCCACGACCTCCATCTTCGAGCGGGCGGCTTCGATACTGGTCACGTCGGCGTCCAGGTTGCGAATCGCGTCGATGACGACCCCGAACTCCGAGTAGCAGAGGTGGGTGTGGATCTGGGTCTGGTCGGCGACCCCCGCGGTGGCGAGCCTGAACGACCCGACCGACCAATCCAGGTAGTCGGCGTGGTCCTTCTTCTTCAGGGGCAGCAGTTCGCGCAGCGCGGGCTCGTCGACCTGCACCACCCGGATACCGGCCGCCTCGAGGTCACCGATCTCGTCGCGCAACGCGAGCGCCACCTGCCGGGCGGTCTCCCCCAGCGGCTGGTCGTCGCGCACGAACGACCAGGCCAGGATGGTGACCGGTCCGGTGAGCATCCCCTTGACCGGCTTCTCGGTGAGGGTCTGGGTGTAGCTGGACCACTCCACGGTGATGGGCGCGGGCCGGGATACGTCACCCCACAGGATCGACGGTCGGGTGCACCGGCTGCCGTAGGACTGCACCCAGCCGTTCTCGGTGACGGTGAAGCCATCGAGGTTCTCGGCGAAGTACTGCACCATGTCGTTGCGCTCGGGTTCACCGTGCACGAGAACGTCGAGGCCGAGGTCTTCCTGCAGCTGCACGACCCGGCCGATCTCGGCGCGCATGAGCTCCTGGTAGTCGGCGGATGCGAGTTCGCCCGAGACCAGGCGGGCGCGAGCGCGGCGGATATCACTCGTCTGCGGGAACGAGCCGATGGTCGTGGTCGGCAGCGGGGGCAGGTCGAGCACGGCATCCTGAGCGGCCAGGCGGGCCTCGTAGTCGCCGCGGCTGAAGTCGGCCGGGGTGAGGGTGTCGAGGCGGGCGCGTACGGCGCCGTCACGCACGCCGGGCGAGACCCGGCGCGCCTCCAGCGACGCGGTGGCCGCGTCGAGATCGGCCTGCACGGCAGCCTGCCCCTCGGAGAGGCCGCGGGCGAGGGTGGCGACCTGACCGATCTTCTGGTCGGCGAACGCCAGCCAGCCGGTGAGGTCGGCGCCGAGCTTGGTCTCGTCGGTGACGTCGTGCGGCAGGTGCAGCAGCGAGGTGGAGCTGGAGACCGCGACCCGGTCGCTCAGCGCGCCCAGCTGGGCCACCTTGTCGAATGCCGCCGCGAGGTCGCCCCGCCAGATGTTGTGACCGTCGATCACGCCGGCCACGAGGGTGGTGTCGGCCAGGCCGGGCACGTCGGCGGGCACGGTGCCGCGCACGAGGTCCAGGCCGATGGCCTCGACAGGGGTCTTGGCCAGAACGGGTAGGGCGTCGTCGAGGCTGCCGTAGGGCGCGGCCACGAACAGTCCGGGCCGACTGTCGAGGCCGCCGAGGGTGTCGTAGGCCCGGGCGAGGGCGGCGAGGGCACGGTCGCGCGGGATGTCGATGCTCTCGCTGACGAGGGCCGGTTCGTCCAGCTGTACCCACTCCGCACCCGCGGCGGCGAGGCGCTCGATGAGGGTGGCGTAGACCGGCAGCAGGTCGTCGAGGCGATCGAGCGGGTGAAAGCCGGCCGGGGCCGTTTCGCTCGGCTTGGCCAGGAGCAGGAAGGTGACCGGACCGACGATGACGGGTCGGGTGAGGAAGCCGGCGGCGACAGCCTCGTCGAACTCCCGCACGATGCGGTCGCTGGCGAGGTGGAAGTTCGTCTCCGGGCCGATTTCCGGCACCAGGTAGTGGTAATTGGAGTCGAACCACTTGGTCATTTCGAGCGGCAGGTTCTCGCCGGCGCCGCGGGCCAGGGTGAAATAGCCGGCGAGGTCGAGGTGTCCGTCGGCGTCGACGAGACCGGCGAAGCGGGTGGGGATGGCGCCGACGGTCACCGCCGCATCCAGCACCTGGTCATAGAAGGAGAAGCTCTCCGGAATCGAGGAGTCGCTGCGGCCGAGGCCGAGGCCCACGAGCCGCTCCCGGGTGGTGTTGCGCAGGCCTGCCGCGGTCGCTTCGAGTTGAGCGGCGTCGATCCGGCCGGCCCAGAAGGCTTCGACGGCCTTCTTCAGTTCGCGGCGGCGGCCGATCCGCGGGTAGCCGAGGATCGTTCCGGTGGGGAATGCGGGGACGGTGATGGTCATCAGTAATGGTCCTTCGTGGAGTGGATTCCGGCACGGGTGTCGGCAGGGCTGGTCGAGGGATGGGTCGGAGGCGGGGTGTGAGCGGAGACGACCGGTTGTGCCGGTGCGAGCGCGCCGGCGCGGTCGAGCACGGCGAGCACGGTCTCGTGCTGGTTGAAGGCGTAAAGGTGCAGGCCGGGAGCCCCGCCGGCGATGAGCTTCTCGGCGAGGGCGGCGGCGTGGCTGATGCCGATCTCGCGCTGGCCCTCCAGGGTGGGTTCCACCTCGAGCTGGATCGAGAGTTCGGCGGGCAGTTCCTCCCCGGAGAGCTCGAGGATGCGCCGCAGCCGGCCGGGGCTGGTGACGGGCATGATGCCGGGCAGAATCGGAAACTCCACTCCGGCTTCCCTGGCTCGCTGGATGAAGCTGAGGTAGTGGTCGGCGTGGAAGAAGAGTTGGGTGATGGCGAGGTTGGCGCCCGCCGCCTGCTTGGCCAGCAGGGTGTCGATGTCCTGCGCGGTGGATCGTGAGCGCGGGTGCCCGTTGGGGAACGCGGCCACGGCGATGCGCACGTGCTCACGTTCGGTCTTCACGGCGCGGGCGCGAGGGAGTCCGGGGATGGGGGTCTCCTGGTACGGCACTCGCTCGGCCTGCACCCGATGGATCAGCTGCACCAGCTCGCCGGCGCTGTGCAGGTCGCCGAGGAAGGCGTCGTTCTCGGTCAGGCCCTCGGGCGGGTCACCGCGGAGGGCGAGGAAGCTGCTCACGCCGGCATCGAGGAACTCGCGGATCAGGCTGCTCGCCTCGGCGTGCGAGGAACCGACGCAGGTGAGGTGCGCCATCGGGTCCACGGTGGTGGCCCGGCGGATGTAGCGCAATACGTCCAGGGACGAGGTGCGGGAGGAGCCGCTGGCGCCGTAGGTCACCGAGATGAACCTGGGACGGGAGGCAGCCAGGGCGTCGATGGTGGTGTGCAGGGCCGTCGTCGCGGCATCCGTCTTGGGCGGGTACAGCTCAAACGAGAACGGGATGCTCGACCGACAGTCGGGGTCCGCCGGCGGGGTCGTGGGGGTCGCTGTCATGGTTCCTCATTCGGCACGGTGGGTTCAGTTCGAAGGGCCTGGCGGCCGCGGACCGCCACGGATACCGGGCGGCTGCTCGCGGGCGGGTGCCGGGCTCGGCTGTCGCTCCATGCCGGGCAGAATATCCCGCCGGCAACGAATGTGATGACTCTAACAACGCACCTTCGAGCGCGCTGCTGCGTGGCCGATTGTTACGTTCACGGCCGCAGCTGGGGCGTTAACGGGCGAAGGCGGCACCCGCTCCTGGTTCAGGAGCGGGTGCCGCCTTCAAGCGGATCGGGGTTAGCCGGCGATGGCCGGTGCCACCACGAACGGGGTGAACTGGGCCTCGATACCGGGCGATACGAGTGCCGTGACCTGGGTGCCGGTCTCGGAGTAGTCCAACGCGAGAACCTTGCCCTGCTCGTGCAGGATCGGGATGAGGTCACCGCGGTCGTAGGGGATCAGCAGTTCCAGGCGGATTTCCGGACGGGGAAGCATGGTCTCGAGAACCCGCAGCACCTCGTCGATGCCCTCGCCGCTGCGCGCCGACACGAAGATCGCCTGGGGGGCGAGGCCGCGCAGCACGAGCCTGTCGTCGTCGCTGACCAGGTCGCTCTTGTTGAACAGCACCAGCTCGGGGATGTCACTGGCACCGACCTCGCCGATGACCTCGCGCACCGTGGCCAGCTGGCTGGCCGGGTCGGGGTGGGACGCGTCAACGACGTGGATGATGACATCGGAGTCCGCGACCTCCTCGAGGGTGGAGCGGAACGCCTCCACCAGCTGGTGGGGCAGGTTGCGCACAAAACCGACGGTGTCGGTGAAGGTGTACAGCCGACCGTCGTCCGTGGTGGACTTCCGCACCGTGGCATCCAGGGTGGCGAAGAGGGAGTTCTCCACGAGCACGCCGGCCTTGGTGATGCGGTTGAGCAGGCTGGACTTGCCGGCGTTGGTGTACCCGACGATCGCGACCGACGGCACCGCGTTGCGCTTGCGGTTGGCGCGCTTGGCCTCGCGGGCGGGCTTCATCTCCAGCATCTGCTTGCGCAGCCGCGACATCCGGGTGTGGATGCGGCGCCGGTCGAGTTCGATCTTCGTCTCACCGGGTCCACGCGAGCCCATGCCGGCACCGGCGCCACCGACCTGGCCACCGGCCTGGCGGGACATCGAGTCACCCCAGCCGCGCAGTCGGGGCAGCAGGTAGGCGAGCTGGGCGAGTTCGACCTGCGCCTTACCCTCCCGGCTCTTGGCGTGCTGGCTGAAGATGTCCAGGATCACGGCGGTGCGGTCGATGACCTTCACCTTGACCACGTCTTCCAGGGCACGCCGCTGGCTGGGCGCGAGTTCGGTGTCGGCGATCACGGTGTCGGCGCCGAGCGCCGCCACGATGGAGGCGAGCTCAAGGGCCTTGCCCTTGCCGAGGTAGGTGCTGGGGTCCGGGGTGGCGCGGCGCTGAAGGAGACCGTCCAGCACCGTGGCGCCGGCGGTTTCGGCCAGGGCGGCGAGCTCGCGCATGGAGTTCTCGGCGTCGAGCAGGCTGCGGGCGGAGTAGACGCCGATCAGGACGACGTTTTCCAGGCGCAGCTGGCGGTATTCAACCTCGGTGACGTCCTGCAGTTCGGTGGAGAGCCCACCGACGCGGCGCAGGGCGTTGCGGTCTTCACGTTCGGTTTGTTCGCCGTCGTGGTCGCCGCCGTCGAAACCGCCGTTGGCCGGGCGTGCCGACAGGGCCTGCGCCGATCCGCTCGCGAACAGCGAGTAGCCGGAGGACCGGCTCTCGGCGCTGGCCAGCACGCGCGCAACTACATCGTCATCGCCATCGTGTGGAGCGTTTATATCAGTCATTGCTTTAACTCTAGTTCCTCTTTTTTCGATAAGTTCGCTGTATGGCTTCCGAACACTATTTCTCGTCGACTCCGGGCAGCGACCTGAAATTGCGGCAGATCACCGTGAAGATCGCCGGTCACATCCGGGCGGTCACCACCGCGAACGCGATTTTCTCCCCCGAGCACATCGACACCGGTACCAAGGTGCTGATGCGTGAGGCTCCGCTGCCCTCCGGCGGCGGGGATGTGCTGGACCTCGGTTGTGGCTGGGGACCGATCAGCCTGCATCTGGCGCTGGCCGATCCCACGGCCACGGTGTGGGCCGTCGACGTCAACGAGCGAGCCCTCGAGTTGGTGCGGATGAACGCCGCCGGCCTGGGGCTCACCAACATCAACGCGGTCCTGCCGGCGGATGTTCCCGATTCCGTCGTGTTCGCCGGCATCTGGTCGAACCCGCCGATCCGGGTGGGCAAGGCCGAGCTGCACACGATGCTCGAGCACTGGTTGCCGCGTCTGAATCCCGGTTCGGATGCCTGGCTCGTCGTGCAGCGCAACCTCGGCTCCGATTCGTTGCACCGCTGGCTCGCCGAGGAGTTCCCCGCGCAGCCCGGCGCCCTCGAGGTCTCCCGCTACGCGACCGACAAGGGCTTCCGTATCCTGCAGGCGCACAAACCCGCCTGACACTCCCCCCGCGAACTGTGAGACAGGCCCCACAACCCGGGGGCCTGAGTCACGGTTCGCGAGAGGGTCAGGCGAGGGCGAGGGTGCCGTCGAAGACCAGGGTGGCGGGGCCGGACAGGGAGACGTGCTCGCCGTCTTCGGTCGGGAACATCCGCACGCCCAGAACGCCGCCAGGGACCTCGACACGCCACTGGTTCGGCGCGCCCTGGCCGGCCCAGTGCCGGGTGGCCAGGGCCGCGGCGACGGCACCGGTGCCACAGGAGAGGGTCTCTCCGCTGCCGCGTTCGTGCACGCGCATGCGGATGCGGCCGACGCCGTCGACAACCAGCGGGTCATGCGGCAGCACGAATTCCACGTTGGCGCCCTCGACGGGCTCGGGGTCCAGCTGCGGGATGAAGGTCAGGTCGGCGCTCTCGAGCTCGTCTTCGTCGGCGAGGGCCACCACCACGTGCGGGTTGCCCACGTTGATGCCGAGGCCCGGGCGGGCCACGGCGAGGTTCTTGGCACGCACCAGGGTCTCCCCTGGTTCCAGCCGCCAGCGGCCGAGGTCCACCTGGAACCCGGTGGCGTTCTGCTGCACGTCGCGCACACCGCTGCGGGTGCCGATGGCCAGGGTGTCGCCGGGGCCGAGGTCGACGAGGCCCTGTTCGAGGAGGAACCGGGTGTACACCCGGATGCCGTTGCCACACATCTCCGAGACTGTGCCGTCGGCGTTCCAGTAGTCCATGAACCACTCGGCGCCGTCGTCTTCGGCGAGGGCCGCGGCGCCCGCATCGAGGTTGGCCGAACGCACCGCGCGGATGATGCCGTCGGCGCCGACGCCGAACTGGCGGTCGCAGATGCCCTGGATCTGCTCCGGGGTGAGGTCGAGTAGGCCGTCGGGGTCGGCGAACAGCACGAAGTCGTTGCCGGTGCCGTGGCCCTTGGTGAAGTGGAGATCGATGCCCATGTGTTCAGTTTAGGGACTCGGGCTGCGGTCTTCGGCGTCAGGGCAGGTGGCTGACGGCCTGGTCGACACGGTCCGCGTCGTCGGCGTCGATCCAGTGCGTGTGCGGGTCACGTTTGAACCAGCTCACCTGACGGCGGGCGTATCGCCGGGTCAGCTGCTGGGTCGCTTCGACGGCATCCGCCTGCGACAGTGTGCCGTGCACCTGGCCGAGGGCCTGGGCGTAGCCGATGGCCCGGCTGGCCGTGACGCCGCCTTCCAGGCCGGCGGGGATGAGGGCCCGCACCTCCTCGACGAGTCCGGCCGTCCACATGCGGTCCACCCGGGCGTCCAGGCGCGGGGTGAGCACCTCGCGGGGCAGGCGCAGCCCGAGCGTCACGGCGGGCATCCAGTAGACCGGGTCGCCGGGCAGCACCGCGGTGTGCGGGGCGCCGGTGAGCTCGACGACCTCGAGGGCGCGCACGAGCCGGCGGCCGTTGCTGGCGCCGATGCGGGCCGCGGAGCCGGGGTCGACGGCCTTGAGCCGGTCGTACATCAGGCCGGGGCCCTGCTCCACGAGCTCGGCCTCGAGTCGGGCGCGGAGCACCGGGTCGGTGCCGGGGAACTGGAAGTCGTAGACGACGGAGGACACGTAGAGCCCGGACCCGCCCACGAGGATGGGCACGGCGCCGCGGTCGATGATGCCGGTGATGGCGGCGCGTGCCTCCACCTGATAGCGGGCGACGGTGGCCTCGTCGGCCACGTCGAGCACGTCGAGCAGGTGATGCGGCACCCCGCGGCGCTCGGCGGGGGCGAGCTTGGCGGTGCCGATGTCCATGCCCCGGTACAGCTGCATGGCGTCGGCATTCACGATCTCCGCCGGCTGTCCGGCCGCGATCAGCCGTTCGGCGACGTCCAGGGACAGCTCGGATTTGCCGGTACCGGTCGGCCCGACGATGACAACGAGCACCGGGTCCTAGCGTTCCGCGTCGTCGACCGGGTAGATCGGGATCGTCGTGGCGCCACCGTGCAGCGTCAGGCTGGGCCCGCCCACCCGCAGGGTCGGCAGACCCAACGAGACCGCGCCGCCGGTGGTCGCCGCCGGGGCGGGTACACCGCAGGACTCGGCCTGCTCCCGGTCCCAGGCGTCGCCGGCGATGGTGCGGCGGATCCGCAAGGGGGTGCCGTCGAGGGAGTCGGCGATGAGGTGGAACGGTGCGGCCTGGGTGACGGTCACGGTGACCATGTCGCCGGGCCGTGGCAGGTCGGAGCCGGCGGGCACGTCGAAGTGCACGAGCCGGCTGTCGGGGGCCCGGCCGCTGAGCCGGTGGGTGTCGGCGTCCTTGCGGCCCTCACCGTTGGCGACGAGCAGCTCGACCTCACGGCCGATGATGGCGCGGTTTTCCTCCCAGGAGATCCGTTCCTGCAGGGCGATGAGCCGTTCGTAGCGGTCCTGCACGACGGCCTTGGGCACCTGGTCGGCCATGGTGGCTGCGGGGGTGCCCGGCCGGATGGAGTACTGGAAGGTGAACGCCGTGGCGAACCTGGACTCTTCGACGACCCGCATGGTCTCGAGGAAGTCCTCCTCGGTCTCGCCGGGGAAGCCGACGATGATGTCGGTGCTGATCGCCGCGTCGGGCATCTGCGCGCGTACGCGCTCGAGGATGCCGAGGAACTTGGTGGACCGGTAGGACCGGCGCATGGCTTTGAGCACCCGGTCGGAGCCGGACTGCAGCGGCATGTGCAGCTGCGGCATCACGGCGGGGGTCTCCGCCATGGCGTCGATGACGTCGTCGGTGAACGCGGCGGGGTGCGGGCTGGTGAAGCGAATGCGTTCGAGTCCCGGGATCTGGCCGGCCGCGCGCAGCAGCTTGCCGAACGCCAGCCGGTCGCCGAACTCCACCCCGTAGGAGTTCACGTTCTGGCCGAGCAGGGTCACCTCGATGGCGCCGTCGTCGACGAGCGCCTGGATCTCGGCGAGGATCTCGCCGGGACGGCGGTCCTTCTCCTTGCCGCGGAGGGCGGGCACGATGCAGAAGGTGCAGGTGTTGTTGCAGCCGACCGAGATCGAGACCCAGCCGCTGTAGCTCGAGTCGCGCTTGGTCGGCAGAGTGGACGGGAAGGTTTCCAGGGATTCGAGGATCTCCAGCTGGGCCTCACCGTTGTGCCTGGCGCGTTCGAGCAGGCTCGGCAGCGACCCCATGTTGTGGGTACCGAACACCACGTCCACCCACGGCGCCTTGGCCAGGATGGTGGCCTTGTCCTTCTGGGCCAGGCAACCGCCGACGGCGATCTGCATGCCCGCGTGCTTGCGCTTGACCGAGGCGAGGTAGCCGAGGTTGCCGTAGAGCTTGTTGTCGGCGTTCTCCCGCACCGCGCAGGTGTTGATCACGACGATGTCGGCCTCGGCGCCCGCCGCCGACACGTAGCCGGCCGCCTCGAGGGAGCCACTGAGTCGCTCAGAGTCGTGCACGTTCATCTGGCAGCCGAAGGTGCGCACCTCATAGGTACGCGCCCGGCCCTCGTCATCCCTCGCCGCCGAGGACGGCGCGATCACGGTCGCGTTGTGCGGCGACGGGTCGAGGGATGACGGGGTGGCGAGGGATGGTGCGGTGACGCTGCTCATAGTTCCCCCAGCTTACGCGTGCCGTCGTGAACAGACCTCAGCGGAACCGCACCGTGGAGGTGCGGCCGGAACCCCGCCGGGACGCGAGAGCGGCCTTGACGGCGTCGCGCACCACGGAGGAGGCGTATCCCTTGCGCATCAGGAAGCCGGTGAGTCGACGATCGATGGTGGCATCGTCGAACCTGTCCAGCTGCTGCACCCGCTTGAGCGCCAGTTCGGTGGCCCGTTCGGCTTCGTCGTCGGGCATCTCGTCGAGTTTCTCGGCGATCAGTTCGGCGTCGAGTCCGCGCTGGCGCATTTCGGCGCCGACGCCGCTGCGGCCCAGGCCCTTGCGTTCGTGGTGGCTGTGCATGATCTGGTCGGCGAGCTTCTCCTCGTCGAGGTAGTGCAGCTCGGTGAAGCGTTCGAGGATGTCCTGCACGGATTCCTCGTCGATCTCGGTGGACCGCAGCAGCTTCTGGGCCTCGACGATCGACAGGGACCGGCCCCGCAGACGCTGCAGCAGGAGCTTCTCCGCCTGCTCGCGTTCCTCGGCCGCCTCGTCCTCGGCGTCATCGGCCTGATCGGCCGGGCTCGCCCCGGGCAGGTACGTCACCGGGGCGAGGCCCTCCCGGCCGGCCGCGGAGCCGTGGGCGGTCTTGCCTCGGGAGGGTTCGAAGTGAACCATGGCGGCTAAGCGCCCTTGCGTGCGGCGGCCTTGGCCGCGATGGACGGAACCTTGGCGCCATCCGTGCCCGTGGCGGCACCCGATGCCGCGGACGCGGCAGCCGCTGCGGCGGTGGCGGCGTCGTCTGCGGCCTTCTTGGCCGCCTTGCCCTCCGCGCCCACACCGAGCTTGTTGAGGATCTTGGTCTCGATCTCGTTGGCCATGTCCGGGTTGCGCAGCAGGAACTTGCGGGAGTTCTCCTTGCCCTGACCGAGCTGGTCGCCGTCGTAGGTGTACCAGGCGCCGGACTTCTTGACGATGCCCTGGTCGACACCGAAGTCGATCAGGCTGCCCTCGCGGGAGATGCCGATGCCGTAGATGATGTCGAATTCGGCCTGCTTGAAGGGCGGTGCCATCTTGTTCTTGACGACCTTGACCCTGGTGCGGTTACCGACGGCTTCCGTGCCGTCCTTGAGGGTCTCGATTCGACGGATGTCCAGACGCACCGACGCGTAGAACTTGAGCGCCTTTCCACCGGAGGTGGTCTCCGGGCTGCCGAACATCACGCCGATCTTCTCGCGCAGCTGGTTGATGAAGATCATGGTGGTGTTGGTCTGGCTCAGGCCACCGTTGAGCTTGCGCAGCGCCTGCGACATCAGGCGGGCCTGCAGGCCCACGTGGGAGTCACCCATCTCGCCCTCGATCTCGGCGCGCGGAACCAGGGCTGCGACAGAGTCGACGACGATGAGGTCGATCGAACCGCTTCGCACAAGCATGTCGGCGATTTCCAGCGCCTGCTCACCCGTGTCGGGCTGGGAAACGAGAAGGGCGTCGATGTCGACACCGAGCTTCTTCGCGTAGTCGGGGTCGAGGGCGTGCTCCGCGTCGATGAACGCGGCGATGCCGCCGTTCTTCTGGGCGTTGGCGATGGCGTGCAGGGTGAGGGTGGTCTTACCCGAGGACTCCGGGCCGTAGATCTCCACGATGCGACCGCGGGGCAGGCCACCTATGCCGAGCGCGACGTCCAGGGCGATCGACCCGGTGGAGATGATCTCGACGGGCGCGCGATCGTCGCTGCCGAGGCGCATGACCGAGCCCTTGCCGAACTGGCGGTCAATCTGGGCGAGGGCGGTGTCGAGTGCCTTCTCGCGGTCTGCTGCTGATGCCATGGTGTGCTCCTTTGGGTCGTGCGCGTGGCGCCTATAGGCTGTCGTTTCGATCAGCGGGAGGATCCCGGCGACCGCCCTCGACAAGGCAAGTGCGCGGTTGTCGTTGACGAATCCGACTGTACGCAGCACCACCGACACTGGCCGGCAGGCACCGCGACGGTGGACAATCCGTCTTCGACTTCTACTGTGGAGGAGCCTACCAAGAACCGAACAGACATTCGACGCTGGCGTGGTGTGTCGGAATCTCGTCGCGAAACGAAGAACGGCCCGGCTGGAAGGCCGGGCCGGTGTTGGCTCATGGTTCGGTGCTGTCTGGGTGCTGCCGGCGTGACCGGATCAGCTGCGGGCCGGAGGAAGCCCGGCGCCGTGACGGCGCGCCGGCGGAACATCCGTTTCGGCGCACAGGGCCAACCAGACGTCGCGGGCGGGAACCCCGCCCGCGAGGGCCTGGTCGGCGGTGCGGCCGAGCGGACCCAGCACCAGATCCCGGGTGAGCACTCTGCCGTAGCTCTCGCCGAACTCGTCTTTCAGGGCCTGGCGGAACTCACTCAATCGCATGCGGAACTCACTCGGTTGATGCTCACTCGGTTGACGCGCACTCGGTGCGAAACGTGGAGAAGACCGATTAGCGCATCATCATGCTGGCGTCGAACTTGGCAACCAGCTCGTCGGGTACGGTGTCGGGGAAACGATCGATTCCCTCGATGACGGCCAGCCGATCGCCGACCTCGCGCATGATCACCGAGATCGGTGTGTCCAGCGCGTCTGCGACCGAAGCAAGAATCTCGGAAGACGCTTCCTTCTGACCGCGTTCAACTTCAGACAGGTAGCCGAGGGCCACACTTGCCTTGCTCGCAACCTGACGCAGGGTGCGACCCTTCTGCAGGCGGAAGTCCCTGAGCACATCGCCGATTTCCTGACGAACAAGAATCATCGGAACCTCCTTCTTCGTGCTGTCTAGTCTGCTGGGGCCCACTCAACCGGTCAGTTTTGTGTGGCGGATGGCCAACAGTACTCTATCCATCCGACACCTCAGATTACCGAGGATGACTGGACTTTACTTGTGAATATGTGTTCTGTAACCCACCGGTAACAGGAACTATTCCGCGATCTGAAGCTTTGTGGATTCAATCAGCTGACACACAGCTTCGATCGCGTGCGCAACGGTTTGCGTCCGGATCGCTGCCCGGTCGCCGGTGAGACTAATCGCTATGGCCCGCACCCTATCCCCGAAAGACACGCCCAGGTAGACCGTGCCGACGCTCTGGCCGTCTTGTTCGTCGGGGCCGGCGACCCCGGTGGTCGAGATGCCGATGTCGGCGGGGCGCCCGTCGATCGCCAGCGCGGTGCGCACACCGGTGGCCATCTGTCTGGCGACCTCGGGGTGCACGGCACCGTGCTCGGCCAGCAGCTCGGCGTCCACGCCGAGCAGGGTGTGCTTGAGCGGGGTCTGGTACGCCACGACTCCCCCGGCCACGACGACGGATGCGCCGGGGATGCGCACGAGCTCGGCCACGAGCAGTCCGCCGGTCAGGGATTCGGCCACGGCGATGGTGAGGTGTCTGGCGGTGAGGGCGGCGACGAGGGCGGCCGCGGCATCCGGGCCCGACGTCGGTTCCGCGCCGGACGGGTCAGGCATTGCTGGTCGGCTTGGCCTGCTTGTTCTCCCGCCGCGCGGCAACGAGGTATTCGACGCCGGTGTAGACGGTGAGCACCAGTGCGATCGTCATGGCGATGGTGTTGACCCAGTGGATCCAGTCGCCGAAGACCAGCCAGAGCGGGAGCAGGGCCAGCGAGATCGCCACGGACTGCGCGATGGTCTTGAGCTTGCCGCCGCGGGAAGCCGGAATGACCCTGTCGCGCAGCATGGCGAACCTGAAGACTGTGATGCCGATCTCGCGAACCAGGATGACCAGGGTGACCCACCAGGGCAGCTCGCCGAGGATGGACAGGCCGATCAGCGCGGCGCCGGTGAGGATCTTGTCGGCGATCGGGTCGAGCAGCTTGCCGAGGTCGGTGACCAGGTTGTACCGCCGGGCGATGGCCCCGTCGACGCCGTCGGTGGCGATGGCCACCATGAAGAGCACGGCGGCCCACCAGCGGAGGGACTCGTCGGCGCCGTTGTCGGCCAGCAGCATCCAGGAGAACACCGGTGCCAGCAGGATGCGCACGATGGTGATGATGTTCGGCAGGTTCCAATTGGACGGCGTAGCCGCAGGTGTCGGTGTAGCCATGGGGTTATTCCCTGTCGGTGAGTTGCCAGGCGTCTTCGTCCGAGTCGCCGTCTTCCTCAGCGTACCCTTCGCTCATCTTCGCCACCGGGTCGTCGGCGTAGCGCGGGTCGGGGGTGGCTTGCTCGTGCGCCTGCGACCGCTGGGACTCTTCGAACTGCGATCGGGCAGTGGCGGCGTGGTGCTCGGCGTCGGAGCCGCGCAGCTTGGCCAGGACGCTGGGCAGCTGTTCGGCGGTGACAAGCACGTCGCGGGCCTTGGAGCCTTCGGACGGGCCGACGATCTCGCGGGATTCGAGCAGGTCCATCAGGCGACCCGCCTTGGCGAAGCCCACCCGGAGCTTCCGCTGCAGCATCGAGGTGGACCCGAACTGGGTGGACACCACGAGTTCGGCGGCGGCGAGCAGCACCTCGAGGTCGTCACCGATGTCGGAGTCGATCTCCTTACGCGGCGCCTCGGCGGAGACGTCGGGCCGGTAGTCCGGCCGGGCCTGCTGGGTGACGTGCTTGACGACCCGTTCGATCTCGGCCTCGTTCACCCAGGCGCCCTGCACCCGCAGGGCCTTGGAAGCGCCCATCGGCAAGAACAGGGCGTCGCCCTGGCCGATCAGCTTGTCGGCGCCGGGCTGGTCGAGGATGACCCTGGAGTCGGTGACGCTGGTGACGGCGAAGGCCAGCCTGGAGGGTACGTTGGCCTTGATCAGGCCGGTGACGACGTCAACGCTGGGCCGCTGGGTGGCCAGCACCAGGTGGATGCCGGAGGCACGGGCGAGCTGGGTGATGCGCACGATGGAGTCTTCGACGTCGCGCGGGGCGACCATCATCAGGTCGGCGAGCTCGTCCACCACCACGAGCAGGTAGGGGTACGGCTTGAGTTTGCGGGCACTGCCGGCCGGCAGCACGATCTCGTTGTTGACGACGGCCTTGTTGAAGTCATCGATGTGCCGGAACCCGAAGCTGGCCAGGTCGTCGTAACGCATGTCCATCTCCTTCACGACCCACTGCAGCGCTTCGGCGGCCTTCTTGGGGTTCGTGATGATGGGAGTGATCAGGTGCGGTACACCGGCGTATGCGGCGAGTTCGACGCGCTTGGGGTCGATCAGGACCATGCGCACGTCGCTGGGCTTGGCCCGCATCAATAGGCTGGTGATCATCGAGTTCACGAAGCTGGACTTACCCGAGCCGGTGGACCCGGCCACGAGCAGGTGGGGCATTTTGGCGAGGTTGGCGATGACGAAGCCGCCGCCGACGTCCTTGCCGACGCCGATGGTCATCGGATGGGTGCTGTTGGTGGCCGTGCTGGAGCGCAGTACGTCGCCGAGGGTGACGATCTCACGGTCGGTGTTGGGGATCTCGATGCCGATGGCGCTCTTGCCGGGGATCGGCGAGAGGATGCGCACCTCGTTGGAGGCGACGGCGTAGGACAGGTTCTTGCTCAGCGCGGTGACCCGCTCGACCTTGACGCCGGGGCCGAGTTCGATCTCGTACTGGGTGACGGTCGGGCCGCGGGAGAAACCGGTGACCCTCGCATCGACCGAGAACTGGCTGAGCACCTCGGTGATGGACTTGACGATCTCGTCGTTGGCGGCGGAGCGCGCCTTGGCCGGCGGACCGGCGATGAGGGTCGTGGACGACGGCAGCACGTAGGGCAGGTTCGGCTGCTCGCCGAAGCCGAGCTCGGTCGCGGACCGGTCCACCGCCGAGGCGGCCTCGTCGAGGTCGTCCAGGCCCGGCAGTACCTCGGTGAGGCCGACCGGGTCGTCGGCCTGCAGTCCCGTCGCGTGCGGCACCGCGGCGACTTCACCGGTGAAGCGTTTGATGGCTTCCTCGGCCTTGAGCAGGTCTTCGAGCACCTCGGTGCCGTAGTGGTCGGTGTGAACCGGGGGAACGTGGGCTTGGGGAGACTCGAGTGCCGTCTCGAAACCGCCCTTGGCGGCATCCGCCCCGCCGTTGAGCAGCGTGCTGAGCGGGTCGGCGGCGGGCGGGCGGGCCTCGTCGGACTCCGACGACATGGCGCTGGAGAAGTCGGGGTCTTCTTCGCGTTTGCTGGTGTTGCGTCGCCACCAGGGCAGGGCGCCCTCGTCGGTGTCGTCGTCGTGGGCCGGGTCGAGGCCGTCGAGTTCGATCTGCTTGGTCTTGAGGGCCTGGATGCGTTCCTGGCGGATCTCCTTGGCGGCCGCGCGTTCTTCTGGGGCCGGCAGCGGGGTGCCGAAGAGCCAGGCGTAGAGCTCACGGCTGCGTTCGCCGATTTTGTTCGGCGGAGTCTTGGTGATGATGAAGAGGCTGAGGATCAGGAGCAGGATCACGACGATGGCCGCGCCGACGGTGGTGATCAGGAAGATCAGCGGGGCCGCGATCATCCAGCCGAGGACACCGCCGGACAGGGCGAGCACCTCCACGCCCTGGGTGGGTGTGGGCTGCCCGCCGAAGATGTGGCAGAGGCCGGAGACGGTGACCAGGAGCAGCGAGAGGCCGATGCCGATGCGGCCGTTGTCGTGCACGGAGCTCGGATTGCGAAACAGCCAGATGGCGAAGAGCAGCAGGATCACCGGCAGGGCGAAGGCCAGCCGGCCGAAGAGGGCGCCGAAGGTCCACGCATCCAGGGTCTGGGCCACCGGGTCGTTGATCAGGAACCACTCGATCACGGCGCCGGCGACGGCCAGCAGCACGAGGAAGAAGGGCAGGCCGTCGCGGCGCTCCTCCTTGGAGAGCTGCTCGGGGCCGAGCGCGCGGGCGGCGCCGCCGGCGACGTGGGCCAGGCCCATCCACATGCGCACGGCGATGGCCGGCTTGGGCTCGGTCGGGGCGAATTTGACGGTCTTCTGGGTCGCGGTGCTGCCGGCTTTGGTGCGCGCGGTCGTTCCGGTGCCGCGCGCAGGCGTGCTGCGGGCACGCCCGGTCGACTTAGTGCTCGTAGCCATGTGTTCCACGGTACCGCCGACGGCCGACATCGGTGTGAGCCCACGCCCAATTACCCCGCCGCGACGGCTCCCCGAGCCCACGAAAGCGGCCCTGTGGCTGCAGCGGGAGGGCCGCGGCGACCACCCGGCCGCTTTCGTGAATGGTCAATAGCGGATGGCGTCGATGACCTTGACGCGCACCGCCACCAGCGCGGGCAGCAGGCCGGCGAGGGCGCCCACGACGGTGGCGCAGACCAGGCCGAGGATGGCGGCCTCCACGGGGAACGGCGGAAAGTCGGTGACCATGCCCTGGCTGATGAACTCCTGCAGCATGGGATTGGTGACGATGAGCACGGCTCCGATCACCCCCACCACGCCGGCCACCAGGGTCGCCACGATGCTCTCCATCATCACCGAGAAGAACACCCGGCCGGCGGTGGCGCCGAAGCTGCGCCGCACCCCGATCTCCCGGATGCGCTGCTTGAGCGTGACCAGGGCGATGTTCACCAGACCCAGCGCGCCGAGCAGCAGCACCAGGCCGGCCACTCCCCCGACGAGCAGCTTGATCGACGCGAACGGGTCCTCGTTGTAGGCGGCGAAGTCCTGTCGGCTCACCGACACGTTCGTTCCGGCACCGAGCGCCCCTTGGGCGTCCCGCTGCAGCGCAACGATCAGGTCCTCGCTGATTTCCGGCGGCACCCACAGTTCGTAATTGGGGACGCTGCCGCTGGCCGCGAGCTGGTCGGCGGGAGTGAGAGCGCTGATGGTATCCATGAGCAGGTACATGGCCGGCTCGGTCTCCCAGACGCTCACCGGGTAGACCCCGGTGATCACGGCGGTGGTCGGGGTGGCGCCCAACAGCGTGGTGGTGGGGTGCGTGGCCAGGTCAGGCCGGCCGAGTCGGTCCCAGAAGACCTGGTTGACCAACACCGCCGGTGCGAGGCGGTCGGCGTCGTCAACGCTGAACCAGTCACCCTCGGTCAGCGTCACGCGGTGCATGGTGCCGTACGGCTGGTCGACGCCGATCACCTGAACGGGCACCGCGCCATCCGTGAACTGCACGGTCTGCGTGGTGTAGAGCACCCGGCTGGCGTAGTCGATGCCGTAGCGCTCGAGCGAGGTGTCCCAGAACTCCTGCATGACATCCGGGTCGATGGCGCTGCCGTCGTTCGATCCGGCGTAGAGCGAGAGGGTGGCGCTGCGGCCGCCGCTGCGTTCGTTCTGTTCCACGATGGACTGCTGGGCCACCGCGCCGAGGCCGACGACGGTGGTGATGGCGCAGACCGCGACGGCCACGCCGATGAGGGAGAGCATCACGCGGGTCTTGTGGATGCGCAGTTCCTGCCAGGCCTCCACGAAGGAGCCGACCACGTTGCTGACCAGCCGGTTCATGCCGGCACCGTCGCCAGCTCGTCGGCGCGGACGACCGGGGCCATCGGGCCGCCGGCCACGGTGAGCACGCCGTGGTCCAGGCGCAGATGCCGGCTGGCCAGCGCCGCGATGGCCGGGTCGTGGGTGATGGTGATCAGGGCTGCGCCGGAGCCGGTGGCGACCTCGTCGAGGAGCGCCATCACATCCGCCCCGGTCTCGAGGTCCAGGGCGCCGGTGGGTTCATCGGCCAGGATCAACCGCGGACCGCGCACGAGCGAGCGGGCGATCGCCACCCGCTGCTGTTCACCGCCGGAGAGTTTGTCAGGCATGGCGCCCAGCCGGTGGCCGAGGCCGACCCGTTCCAGCATCGCGGTGGCGATGCGGGCCCGCTGCCAGAATTGTTTGCCCTGCGCGTAGAGCAGCGGGGTCATCACGTTTTCGAGGGCCGTGCGGCCCTGGAGCAGGTTGAACTGCTGGAAGATGAAGCCCACGTCGCGGCCGCGCACCCTGTCGCGCTCTCCTGATGAGAACGATTTCACCGGTCGACCGTCGAACTCGAGGTCACCCGAGGTGGGGTTGTCGAGCAGGCCGAGCAGGTTGAGCAGGGTGGACTTGCCGGAGCCGCTGCGGCCCACAATGGAGACCCTGTCGCCCACCTCCACGTCGAGGTCGACGCCGGAGAGGATCGTCAGCGGTGGGGCGTCGACGAGCTGGACGGTGCGGGTGACGCCGGCCAGGTGCAGGAGCGTCAATGGAGGGTCATTCCGGGCTCGGGGCAGACCTCGCTGCCGTCCGGGGCGGTGCTGCAGCCGCTCACGGCGGTGGCGCCGGGCACGAACTGGTTGATCAGGTCGCCCTCGGCCAGCCCCTCGACGACCTGCACCGAGGTACCGTCGTTCATCCCGAGTGTCACCGGGCGTTCCTCGGTTGTGCCGTCGGGCAACACGAACCAGACGACCCCGGTTTCGGCAGAGCCCTTCACGGCCGTGGTGGGCACGACGAGCACGTTCTCGGCCTTGCCGCCGGCGATGGTGATCTGGGCGGCGAGGCCGGGGAAGACCGTGACCTCGGCCGGGATGGCGCAGCTGACGGTGGTGCCGCCCGCCCCGCCCGCGCCCGTACCCGTGCCCGTGCCCGACGCCGGATCGGTGCCGCCGCCGGATCCGCCGGCATCCGCCCCGGCCAGCGGGGTGGTGATGCGCAGGCCCGTGCAGGTGAACGGGGCCGGACCGTTGGTGATGGCGATGGACGCCTCGATGGGCTGCGTGACGAGACGGTATTGCTGCTCGGGGCTGAGCGATCCGCTCACCGAGTAGCTGGGCGGCGCGACCTGGCCGGTGGTGTCGCCGATGGCGACGGACTGGCCGTGGATGACGGTGAGGGCGCTGAGCACGCCGTCGGCGGGGGCGAAGACCTTCTCGAAGGTGACCGCCGGTTTGGGCTGGGTGATGGCGATCATCCCGGTGGCGGGGTCCGTCGTCTCAACGGGGTCGCGCACGGTTTCGACCTTGATGTCGTAGATCTTGTCGCCGGCGGCGACGGTGGCTCCGGCGGCGAAGAAGATCTCGTCGACGGTGCCGGCCGCGACGGCCTTGACGGGCACGGCGGCATCCGCCGACACGGTCCCGGGCAGCGTCACATCGTTGGTGATCGTGCCCAGGGCAACCGGGATCTGCGGTTCCACGACCTGGCCGGTCGGCTGGGCCGGGTCCTGGGCCTCCGCGGCGTCGGCGAAGAATGCCAGCTTCACCAGGGCCACCGCGATGGCCGCGACGACGAGCAATCGGAGGATCGGAAAGACCCATTTGCGCATCACATTCACTGATTTCCCCCATGCTCGCATCGCACCTGACGGTGTCGACTGGCACGAGCCTAGGGGCAGTTCCGGCCCGTCGGGGCGGCTTTCGGGCAAAATCCTCCTGAAGGATGACCCCCGGTGTGCGGGGTACCCAAGAACGCGTCAACCCCCGGCGCCGAGGGCGGCCGGGGGTTGACAGTGGTGCTGTGCAGCGGGCGGTTTACGCCTCGATGATCATCGGAACGATCATCGGGCGGCGGCGGAACGACGCCTGCACCCAGCGGCCGACGGTGCGGCGCACGACCTGCGTGAGCGCGTAGGTGTCGTGGGTGCCGTTCTGCGCGGCCTCGGCCAGGGCGGCCTCGATCTTGGGCCGGACGGAGTCGAAGACCGAATCGTCTTCGGCGAAGCCCTTGGCGTGGATCTCCGGGCCCACGATGACCTTGCCGGTGGACTTGTCCACCACGACGATGATCGAGATGAAGCCTTCCTCTGACAGGGTGCGCCGGTCGGTGAGGTCGGCTTCGGTGATCTCACCGACGGTGGAACCGTCGACGTAGACGTAGCCGAGGTCGAGCTGGCCGACCTTCGTGACGTTGCCGTTGCGCAGGTCGAGAACGGTGCCGTCCTCGGCGAGGATGGCCCGTTCGACGGGCACCCCGCTCTGCACGGCGAGCTTGGCGTTGGCCACCAGGTGGCGGTATTCGCCGTGCACGGGCAGCACGTTCTTCGGGCGCAGCACGTTGTACACGTAGAGCAGCTCGCCGGCGGCGGCGTGTCCGGAGACGTGCACCTTGGCGTTGCCCTTGTGCACGACGTTCGCGCCGAGCTTGGTCAAGCCGTCGATGATGCGGTAGACCGCGTTCTCGTTGCCGGGGATCAGGCTGGAGGCCAGGATGACGGTGTCGCCGGGGCCGACCTCGATCTGGTGTTCCTTGTTGACGATGCGGCTGAGCACCGCCATCGGCTCGCCCTGCGACCCGGTGGACATGTAGACGATCTTGTTGTCCGGGATGTTCCCGGCCTTCTTGAAGTCGATGAGCACACCGTCGGGCACCTTGAGGTAGCCGAGGTCGGCGGCGATGGTCATGTTGCGCACCATCGAGCGGCCCAGCAGGGCCACCCGGCGGCCGTTGGCGTGAGCGGCGTCGAGCACCTGCTGCACCCGGTGCACGTGGCTGGAGAAGCTGGCGATGACCACCCGGCGCGGGGCGCGGGCGATGACGTCTTCCAGGACCGGGCCGATGGCGCGCTCGGACGGCGTGAAGCCGGGAACGTCGGCGTTGGTGGAGTCGACCAGGAACAGGTCGATGCCCTCTTCGCCCAGACGGGCGAAGTCGCGGAGGTCGGTGATGCGGTTGTCCAGCGGCAGCTGGTCCATCTTGAAGTCACCGGTGTGCAGCACGCTGCCACCCTCGGTCTTGATGGCGACGGCGAGGGCGTCGGGGATCGAGTGGTTGACCGCGACGAACTCGAGGGTGAACGGGCCGAGGCGTTCCTTCTGGCCTTCCTTCACCTGCAGGGTGTAGGGGGTGATGCGGTGTTCCTTGAGCTTGGCCTCGATGAACGCCAGCGTCAGGCCGGAGCCGATCAGCGGGATGTCCTGGCGCAGCTTGAGCAGGTAGGGCACCGCGCCGATGTGGTCTTCGTGGCCGTGGGTGAGCACGACGCCGACGATGTCTTTCAGGCGGTCCTTGATCGGGGTGAAGTCCGGCAGGATCAGGTCGACACCGGGCTGGTGCTCCTCGGGGAACAGCACGCCGCAGTCGACGATCAGGATTTTGCCGTTGATCTCGAAGGTGGTCATGTTCCGGCCGATTTCGCCGAGTCCGCCGATGGGCGTGACGCGGAGTGTTCCCTTGGGGAGCGCGGGCGGTGCGTATACGTCGTTGGGCATAAGCCCTCCTATTGTGGAGTTGGTGGTGCGTGAAGTAAGTGGTGGGCGGAGTTGGTGCTGCTGTTGATCGGTGGTGCGTTTATCTTTTAGCGCGTGGTTCCGGCGACCTTGGGCAGCGCTCCGCCGGCGGCGGCGTTGCGGTCGGGGCGGAAGTTGGTGAAGTCGACGCCGGGGATGTTTCGGACGAGGTCGATTTCGTCTTCGATCATGGCGGCCTCGGATTCCTCGGGGCCGACCAGGGGCAGGCGCACGCGCGGGCTGCTGATGCGACCCAGCCCGTGCAGGATGTACTTGGCCGCCACGGTGCCCGGCACGTGGGTCATCACGGCGCGCACGAGGGGTTCAAGCTGCTGGTGCGCGAGCGTGGCCGCCTTGAGGTCACCCGCGTTGACGGCATCCACCATCTGGCGGTACGGCTTGGCCGCGATGTTCGCGGTGACGCCGATCAGGCCGGTGGCGCCGATGGACAGGTGCGGCAGCACGTTGGGGTCGTCGCCGGAGAAGTAGAGCAGGTCGGTCTGGTTGAGCACCCGGCTGACCTGGGCCAGGTCGCCCTTGGCGTCCTTGACGGCGAGGATGTTCGGGTGCTTCGCGGCGCGCAGAATGGTCTCGTAGGTGATCGGGATGCCCGTGCGTCCCGGGATGTCGTACAGGATCACCGGCAGGTCGGTGGCATCCGCGATCATGCGGAAGTGCGTGAGCACACCGGCCTGGGTGGGCTTGTTGTAGTACGGCGTGACGATCATGTTGCCGTCGGCGCCGGCCTTCTCGCTCTGCTTGGCGAGCTGCATGGCGTGGGCGGTCTCGTTCGAGCCGCCGCCGGTGATGATCTTGGCGCGACCGGCCGCGACGTCCTTGCCGACCTCGACGAGCCGGATCTTCTCGGGGTCGGTGAGGGTGGAGGTCTCGCCGGTGGTGCCGGTGACGACGATGCCGTCGGCCCCGGCGGTGATGACGTCGTCGATGTGCTTCTCGACGTCGGCCCAGGCGACCTCACCGTCAGCGGTGAAAGGTGTCACCAGGGCGACGAGGACCTGCCCGAAGGGGTTGTAAGGAGTAGACACGTTTTACAGGTTATCGTCTAGCGCGCCCTCCCGCGCCTCCACGCCTGCCCTCGCGCGCGTCATCTGCCGTCATACGAGGGGTCTGAGGCCGGCCGCGGCGTAACCTCGCCTGCATGAACCCCGCCGCCGCCCTGCTCGTTCTGGTGCTGCTGGTCGCGCTGACCACCGCGCTGGGACTGGTCTGGCGCCGTCGGCAGGGCCGGCTCACGAGCTCGACCGACTCGGCGGATGCCGTCACGGCCGCGCAGCTGGGCCTGTCCGTGTCGAACACTCCGAGGGTTTTCGGCGCCGAGGCGACGCTGCTGCAGTTCTCCACCGAGTTCTGCGCCCGCTGCCCCGGCACCAGCGTGCTGCTGGGCCAGGTGGCGGATGCCCGCACCGGCGTGCGGCACGTGGAGGTGGACCTCACCCATCGCGCCGACCTCGCCCGGCGGTTCAGGGTGCTGCAGACGCCCACCACACTGGTGCTCGACAGGGCCGGCCGGGTGCGCGCCCGGGTGGGCGGTGTGCCGAACCGGGCCGCCCTGCACGCGCACCTCGATGACCTTGCCCGAAGCGTTCAGGAGTCCCGATGAGCCAGCCAGAATCCGCGACGACTGCTGCCGCTGCCGGGAAGCGGACGGGCATCGACCCGCGCGGTCCCCGGTTCGGCGCGGCCGTCACCGCCGTCGTGCTGCTGGCGGTGATCTTCCTCGCCCTTGTCGGAGCCTCCGACGCCGCCCTGGCGCTGCTCGCCGTGCAGACCGCAGTGTTCGCCTGGGGCACGATCGCCGGGGCCGCCCGGCATCCGTACGGGTGGCTCTACAAGGCCCTCGTGCGCCCGCGGCTCGGCCCGCCGGCCGAACTCGAAGACCCGGCGCCGCCCACCTTCGCCCAGGGTGTCGGCCTGCTGGTCGCCCTGACCGGGGTGCTGCTCGGCCTGGCCGGAGTGGTCGTGGCCGTGCCCCTCGCGGCGGCGGCCGCGTTCGTGGCGGCCTTCCTGAACGCGGCCTTCGACTACTGCCTGGGCTGCCAGCTGTACCTCCTGCTGGTGCGGGCCGGCGTCCTCGGGCGCAGCCCGGCGGCGCCCTGACCGGCGGGTCTGGCGAACCTGCCCGTCGTCCGAGGATTCCCTGTGAACGGTTCAGGCCCGGCGGATAGGCTGGTGCTCCACTTCCAGGAGGTATCACCATGGCCCTGACCAGCGAAGCAACCACCGTATGGACCGGAGACCTGACGACGGGTTCCGGCACCGTCACGCTCGATTCCTCGCACGGCGGGTCGTTCCCGGTGAACTGGAAGGCCCGGGCCGAGGGCACCGCCAACACGACCAATCCGGAAGAGCTGCTGGGCGCGGCGCACGCATCCTGCTTCTCGATGGCTCTGGCCCTGATCCTGGCCGACGCCGGGCACACCCCCACGAGCATCCAGACCACTGCGGCGGTCACGTTCGTGGCCGGCACCGGTGTCACCGGCAGCCACCTGCTCGTCAGTGCCAACGTTCCCGGTGTCACCGAGGCGGAATTCGAGGCGTTCGCGCAGGACGCGAAGGTGAACTGCCCGATCTCGCAAGCGCTGACCGGCATCCCGATCACCATCGAAGCCGAATTGGCCTGAGCGGTGCGCGTACTCATCTCCGGAGCCTCCGGGCTCATCGGCACCGAACTGACCCGCCAGCTGGAAACGGCCGGGCACACCGTGCTGCGTCTGGTGCGACGCCCCGCGCGATCCAGGTCTGAGGTGCGCTGGGACCCGGCGACACTGACCCTGGATCCCACCGTGCTGGACGGCGTGGATGCGGTGATCAACCTGTCCGGCGCGTCGATCGGGCGGTTGCCCTGGACCAAGTCCTACCGCCGCCAGATCATGGAATCGCGGGTGCAGGCAGCTCGTACCCTCACCGACGCCATGCGCCGGGCCGGCACGCCGCCGACGGTGCTGCTGAACGCGTCCGCCGTGGGGATCTACGGCAACCGGCCCGGCGAGGAGCTCACCGAGGAGTCCGCCCCGGGCTCCGACTTCCTCTCCACCGTCGTCACGACCTGGGAAGCGGAGGCCCGGCTGGCCCCTGAGGGCACCCGGGTGGTGCTGCTGCGTACCGGCTTGGTACTCGCCAAGGGCGGCGCGCTGAAGCCCCTGATGCCGATCGTGCGGCTCGGCCTCGGCGGTCCGCTCGGCCGTGGCAGCCAGATCTGGCCGTGGGTGAGCCTGCACGACGAAGCCGCCGCGATCGTGCACCTGCTCACCTCGGAGCTGAGCGGCCCGGTGAACCTCACCGGCCCCACCCCGGCGACGGCCAACGAAGTGATCCGGGCCGTGGCCTCGGCGCTGCGCCGGCCGTTCTTCCTTCCGGTGCCGGAGTTCGTGCTGACCCTGGCGCTGCAGGATGCCGCCAGGCAGCTGTTGCTCGCCGACCAGCGGGTGAGCTCGGCGAAGCTGCAGGCCGACGGGTTCCGTTTCACCCACCGTACGGCCGCCGAAGCCGTCACCTGGATGCTGCGCTAGTCGTTTGGGTGGCGCGATCTCGTTATGCGGGGTAGGCGCCGTTATGCGGGTGGCGTGCCACCCGCATAACGGCGCGTGACCCGCATTACGCATTCGAAGGGCCAGCCCGACGCGATGGCTGGGCAGTCCTCCACAGGGGCGCCGGCCCGATGTTGTGAACGACCACGGTTCGAGCGCCGTGGCCGCGGCACCCGGCGCCGACACTCGCTGGATGACCGATCGTCGAGAACACCCGTCCTTCCCACCCGAGGTGCTCCTGGCCGCCGACTATCGGCGAGCCCTCGGCGCCGATCTT
This sequence comes from Cryobacterium sp. MP_3.1, assembly GCF_035984795.1. Lineage (NCBI taxonomy): Bacteria > Bacillati > Actinomycetota > Actinomycetes > Micrococcales > Microbacteriaceae > Cryobacterium > Cryobacterium sp. MP_3.1. The sequence goes on from NZ_JAXCHV010000005.1 coordinate 59,493, forward strand.
CGGCTGCGTCGCGGTGCCGAGCGCGGTTACCTGCACCGCATCGGCTGGGGCCAGTACTGCCCAGCAGGCGTCTGGGCCGGCCTCGACCGTGACCAGCGGTATGCACTGAGAGTGCGGGCGGCGGCGCTGGCCCGACGAGGCGCGCTGCCGCTCTCCCACCAGTCGGCCGCGGTGCTGTGGCAGCTACCGCTGCAGGCACCGTGGCCCGATGAGGTGCACTTCCTGGGCCCGCGTGCAGCCGGCGGCCGCTCGGACCCGGGCATCCGCAAGCACACGGTGGGCTTCGACGCTCGCGATGTGGAGCTGAAAGACGGAGTGCTGGTCACCTCGGTAGCCCGTACGGTGATCGAGCTCGCGACGATTGTGGACCTCCGGTCGGCGGTCGCCGCGGCCGATCGGGCTCTGGCGGTGGATCGGACCGGTCGCATCCCGCCGCTCACGGACCGGGTGACCCTGCTCGAAACCTGGCACCGGATGTTGCCGTTCCGCGGTTCGGTGCGGGCGCGCACGGTGATCGACTTTGCCACGCCGCTCTCGGGCTCTCCCGACGAATCCGGCAGTCGGGTGACGATCGCGCTGGCCGGACTTCCCGAACCTGAGTTGCAGCATCCGTTCGTGATCGAGGACCGCACCGTCTTTTCAGACTTCTTCTGGCGGGGCGTGCGGGGTGTGGGCGAGAGCGACGGTCGAGTGAAGTACTTCGATCCCGTGCTGCGCGCCGGACGCACCCCGACAGAGGTGGTGTACGAGGAGAAGCTCCGCGAGGATGCCATTCGGCTGCAGGTGCTCGGCTTCGTTCGCTGGGACCACGCCACCGGGATGAGCGCGCCGCGGTTGTCGGCGCGGCTGGCGCACCTGGGCCTCACCCCGGGGCGCCCCCGGCTGGACGGGCGCTGAGCGGGCCGGTGCGGCGCGGAGCAGGCCGGGCGCGATCTGGGCGCGAGGTGCGCGCGAGGTGCGCGCGAGGTGGGCGCGAGGTGGGCGCGAGGTGGGCGACTCGAGGCATGCGGGTAAGGCGCCATTATGCGGGTGGCATGCCACCCGCATAACGGCGCGGCACCCGCATGACGGCGCTGCACCCGCATGACGGCGAATGCGCCGGGCTCAGGCCGCGGACTTCTCCAGGGCCATCGCGGTGCGAAGCGCCGAGCGCGCGCGGCGCCGGTCGCCCGACGCGTCGTAGGCCAGGCCGAGGCGGAACCAGGCCCGCCAATCCTGCGGCGCGGCATCCACGGCCTCTTGATACTGCGGGAACTGCGCGTCGGCAGCCTCGCGGTACGGCCGGCCGCTCGGGCGGCTGGGCAGGTCGTTGACCGGCAGGGCACCCTCGGCGTCAAGCTGCTTGACCAGGCGTTCGCACCGGATGCCGAAGCTGATCTCGCGCACGAGCGCCCACGCTCCGATCAGCGGCAGCACGATGAGCGCAACGCCGATGAGGATGCCGACAGGGTCACCGCTCTGCACGAAGAGCACCGCGCGCCAGCCGACGAGCACCAGGTAGAACACGAGCAGGAGTGCCATCACGACGACGGCGATGCGGCCCTTCATTCGCCGGGCTCCATTTCGGCATCCTCGGGGCCCGGCGGTGGCCCAGCAGGCGGCTCGTCCGGCGACCCGGCGGACGCCGCGGCGGGCTCGAGCACCGCATCGGTGAGCCCCAGGTCGATGAGCTGGTCGAGTCCGACGGTCACCCCGACGCAGTCGCGGGCGGCGGCCAGGGCCACCAGGATGCCGCGCTCGTAGGCCTCGGCGGAGAGCGTGTTGTGCGTGATAGTGAGGGTCTCCCCCGAGCCGCCGAAGATCACGTCCTGGCGGGCCAGCACGCCGGCCAGGCGCAGGCTGTGCACCGGCACCGTGGCGACCTGCTGGCCGCGGGCACGCTGGTCGACGTGCGGCGCGGAGACCGGGCCGAGGCCGGCGCGGGCGGCGGCCATCAGTTCGGCGGTGCGCACGGCGGTTCCCGACGGGGAGTCGACCTTGCCGGCCTGGTGCGCCTCGACGATCTCGATGGAGTCGAAGAATCGGGCGGCGAGGGCCGCGAAGGCCGTGCCGAGCACCGAGCCGAGTGAGAAATTGGGGATGATCACGGCGCCGACATCCGTGCGGCCCTTGAGTTTGTGGCCGAGCGCGTCGATGCGGGGCTGGGACCAGCCCGAGGTGCCGACAAGCACCCGGATGCCGTTGTCGATGGCGAAGTCGACCACGCCCTGGCTGACCGCCGGAACGGTGAGGTCGATCGCCACATCCGCGCCGAGCATCTCGGACAGGGCGCTGGTGGAATCGAGCCGGGCGACCACATCGTAACCCGGCGTATTCTCGACCAGACCGCCGACCAGGCGGCCCATCTTGCCCGTTGCGCCGACGATGGCCACCCGTGTTGTCATACTGCCAATCTACCAACCGGGGCGGTTGCCCCCGGCACCGGGGCACGTACCCTAGGGGCATGCCTGAATTCACCGCGGTCTCCGTCACGGATGCGGGGTCCATCACCCTGCTCACCCAGTACTTCAGCGATCGTGCGTCCACGTTCCCCTCCGCCGGCGGCTACCGCACCACGTTCCCGACTCCCGAACAGTTCGTCCCGCCGCGCGGCCAGTTCCTGCTCGTGAGCGAGACGCCGGGGTCACGCACCTTCGTGGGCTGCGGCGGTATCCGTCGCATCGACGACGGCGCGGATGGTGCGGTGCGGTTCGAGGCGAAACACCTCTGGTTGCAACCGGAGGTGCGCGGCCGCGGCTGGGGCACCCTGCTGCTCGCCGAACTCGAAACCCGGGCCAGGGCGTTCGGGGCCACCGAGCTGGTGCTCGACACGAACTCGAGCCTCGAGGCGGCCGGGGCGCTGTACCAGCGCTCCGGGTATCAGGATGTGCCGCCATACAACGACAACCCGAACGCCACGAACTGGTACCGGAAGGTGCTCGCCCCGACCCCCTGACCCGTCAGTGCTGGCTACTCTCACAGCAGGCGGCGCGGATGCGCGGCAGGAGGAGGTCGGTCGAGATGACGGTCACACGCGACACGCTGGCAGGGTTGTTGGCGGACGTGCGGGCGGGGCCCGCCAGCCGGTTCGAGGGCATCCCGGACGTGCACTATGGCGACGACCGGCACGGGGTGTGCGGTGATGAGCTCGGTGTCTCCGAATGGACGCTGACCGGCACGTCAGTGTCCGGCCAGCGACTCGACGTGCGCGGCGTCGACCTGCTCGAATTCGATGCCGCCGAGAAGATCCGCCGCAAGGATTCCTTGTGGAAGATCCTCGACGGAGGCGGGTTGCCGCCTCGCCGCTAGAACAACAGCGGGTCCGGCAGGCCGGTGCGCAGCTCCACCGGCAGGTGGCCGAGGTCGTTGTGGGTGACCAGCGACCACGGCCGGCCGGGCTTCTGCTGCAGCACGGTGAGGCCGCAGTTGGCCTGGTTGATGCTGATCCAGCGCCAGTCCGGGGCGCCGAGCACCTCGCGGACGAACCAGGCGATCACGAAGTTGTGGGTGATCAGCAGGTCGTGTCTGGGGCCGCGATGCGGGTGCAGGAACTCGGCGACGGCGTCTTCCATCTGTGCGGCGCCGGCCTCGATGGATTCCTCGCTGACGGAGTTGAAGAACGGTGCGTATGCCTTGGGCATCTCCGGCGCCCGGCCGGAGGGAACGCAGTCGAACAACAACGGCGACGGCTCCGAGGTGAGCGACGGCAGCCGGTCGGCGATGATGGCCGCCGTCTCCGCGGCGCGTTGCAGCGGCGAATGCCAGGCGCCGGTGAACGGCACCCCGCCCAGGCGTTCGGCGATGAGGTGCGCCTGACGCTTGCCCCGCGGTGACAGCGGGCCGTCCGGCAGGCCGTATTCGGCATCCTGCTGTTCACCGTGTCGCACGAGGTAGAGGTACTGGGGCATCATCGCCCTTTCGGTTGATGTCGTAGGAAGTCGAACGGGGCTCGCCGTGAACCGATCAGTTCGGCGGGAGGGGCGCCGCCCGGCGGGACAGCACGGCGTCGAAGGCGTCCTCCTCGAGGGCGCCGACGGCGGCCACGGAGAACGGCCGGGAGACCATGTCGGCCGCCAGCTGCTGCACATCGTCCGCGGTGACCAGCGCGAGGCGCCGCAGGGCCTCGTCGAGGTCGACGAACTCGCCCAGCGTGATCTCGGAGCGGCCGAGCCTGGACATCCGGGTGTCGGAGTCTTCGAGGGCCAGGGCGGATGCGCCGGAGAGCTGACCGGAGGCCCGCTTCATCTCGTCGGCGGTCACCCCGTGCTCGGCGAGGCGGTGCAGCTCGTCGAGCATGATCTCGGTGACCTGCCCGGCCTTGGCCGGGGTGCAGCCGGCGTACATGCCGAAGATGCCGGCATCCGAGTAGCCGGGCGCGAACGAGTAGACGGAGTAGGCCAGGCCGCGCTTTTCGCGCACCTCCTGGAACAGGCGCGACGACATGCCGCCGCCGAAGATGGAGGTGAGCACATTCATCGCCACGCGGCGGTCGTCGGCGGCCACGAGGCCCGGCACGCCGATCAACAGGTTGGCCTGCTCGAGCGGACGGTGCACCACGCTGATGGGCTGGCCCTGGCTGATCACCGCGGCGGCGCCGGAGCGGCGTCCCACCGGTGCGGCGTACTCGCCCAGGTCCCAACCGGCCTGCAGCAACGACCGGGTGACGGCGGCCACGAGCACGTCGTGGTCGACGGCGCCGGCAACGGTCACGACAAGGTCTTGCGGGCGGTAGTTGGCCCGGTAGTGCTCCCAGACGGCGTCTCGGGTCGCGGCGCGGATGGTGTCCGGGCTGCCGCCGATGGGTCGGCCCAACGGGTGCGCGCCCATGACGGCCTGGAAGAAGCGTTCGTTGGCGACGTCGGCCGGGTCGTCGTCGGCCATCGCGAGTTCCTCGAGGATGACGCCGCGCTCGGTTTCGAACTCCGCGGGGTCCAGCAGCGACGACGTGATCATGTCGGTGAGCACCTCCACGGCCATGTGGAGGTCGCGGTCCTGCACCTTGGCGTAGTAGCAGGTGTATTCCTTGGCCGTCATGGCGTTGTGTTCGCCACCGACGGCGTCGAACGCGATGGCGATGTCCAGCGCCGAACGCTCTGCGGTTCCCTTGAACAGCAGGTGCTCGAGGAAGTGCGTGGAGCCGAAGTGGCCGGGCTGTTCGTCGCGGGATCCCACGGCCACCCAGTAGCCGATGGTGAGGCTGCGGCTGCCCGGCACCTGTTCGGTGACGATGCGCACCCCGCTGGGGAGGACGGTGCGCCTGACGAGGGACTCACCAGCGGCCCGAAACGAGAGTTCGGTCAGGTCAAGGGGAAATTCCACGGCACCGTTCATATCCCCTCAACCTTACGACACCGCCGGGACCGGGCCCCGCTGGACGCGGCGGGCCTGGCCGCCGGTCAGGCCGACACCTTGTCGAGGTCGACCGTGTCGGCACGGCCCAGCCGCACGGCGGCCGCGGCGACCAGGGCATCCACCTGTTCCGGCCGGCTCGCGCTGGCGACCGGGGCCACGACACCGTCCTTGGCCAGCAGCCAGGCCAGCGCGATCGTCGACGGCGCCACTCCGTGGTCCTCCGCGATGCGTTCGAGCACGCCCAGCACCTTGAGGCCGGCCCGGTTGAGGTAGGCCGAGGCGCGGCCGGCCCTGATGGTGTCGGTGAGGTCGGCCTTGGAGTGGTACTTGCCGGTGAGGAAGCCGTGCGCGAGGGCGAAGTACGGCATCACCGCGACACCCTGCGCCCGGCTGACCAGGGCCAGCGACGATTCGAACGAGACCCGGTTCATCAGGTTGTACGGGGTCTCCAGGGCCACGAACCTGGGCAGGCCGTTGGCGGCGAGGACGCGGGCCTCCATCAGACGCTCCGCCGTGAAGTTGGACGCCGCGAGGTGCCGCACGGTGCCGTTGGCGATAAGCATCTCCATGGCGCCGAGGCTCTCCTCCAGCGGCACGTCGAGGTCGTCGTAGTGGAAGTGCAGAAGGTCGATGTGGTCGGTGCCGAGCCGCTCGAGGGAGGCGTGCACCGCGCCGACGATGCTGCGCGGCGAGAGACCGGGGTTGTCGCGGTTGCGGCCGATCTTGGTGGAGACGATGGTGTCGTCGCGCAGACCACGGGTGCGCATCCACGACCCGATCAGCACCTCGCTGCGGCCGGCGGCGTAGCTGTCAGCTGTGTCGAGGAAGTTGCCGCCGAGTTCCCAGTGCCGGTCGAGGATCGCCATGGCGGTGTCGCCGTCGGTGGTCCAGCCGAAGACGCTGCAGCCCAGCGCCAGCGGGTGCACGGTGAGGTCGGTGTCGCCGATGGTGCGCCGGATGTCCGGGGCGGCTGGGCGGTCGTGGTCGGGCAGCTGAACCGGAGCGGTGTGCTGGACCTCCACCGGGCGGGTTTGCAGGATGAGATCGGCTGTCGTCAGGCTGTCCGGTGTCACCTGCTCCGTTGCCACGTGCTCCGTTGCCACCTGCCCCGTTGACACACGCCCCGTCGCCACGCTGCCTCTCATGCCTTCACCGCCCCTCGGACGGACCAGCGCGGCTGCCGCGCCGACCCGTGTAAAGCCGAGAATAACCCGATCCGGCCAATCCGCCGGGGGCGCGCGGCAAGCGTTACACAAATGTGCGGCTTTACCCCCCGTTTAGCCGAAAAAAGGCCTGCGGTGAGCTCTCTCGAAGGGTCGGGGAGTAGTGTTTCCGGCATGTCCGACTCACCGCTGTACGGCGTCCCGCTCACCCTCATCGACGGCACCCCGACCACGTTCGGCCGGTTCGCCGGCAAGACCGTTCTCGTGGTCAACGTGGCATCGAAGTGCGGCTTCACGCCCCAGTATGCCGGCCTGGAGGCGCTCTACCGCCGCTTCGCTGACGACGGCCTGGTGGTGCTCGGGTTGCCGTGCAACCAGTTCATGGGCGAGGAACCCGGCAGCGAAGAAGACATCCAGCAGTTCTGCGAGCTCAACTTCGGGGTCACCTTCCCGCTCACGGCCAAGGTGGATGTGCGCGGCAAGAATCAGCATCCGCTGTACAGTCAGCTCACCGCGTTCCGGAAGGGCATGCTGCCGGGGCTGATCAAGTGGAACTTCGAGAAGTTCCTGGTGAACGGCGACGGCGTGATCGTCGACAGGTTCGCGTCGACGGTGGAGCCTGAATCGGCACAGCTCGTCGCCGCGATCGAGAAGGCCCTGGCGCGCGAAGCGGCCTGAGCCACGCCGGTCAGGCGTCCCAGCTGCACACGCAGAGCTCGTTGCCCTCCGGGTCGGCGAGCACCCACCAGTCCGGGGCGTGTTCGTCGGTGAGCAGCACTCCCCCGACGTCGATGATGTCCTGCACCCGGTCTTCACAGTCGGCGACGGGCACGTACACGTCGAGGTGGATGCGGTTGCGCTCGGTGCGTTGGATCTCCATGTGCTGGAACCACACTTTGGGGCCGCCGCCGCGAGGATCACGCAGTTCGATGTCGTCCGCGGGACCGGACTCCAGATAACCCAGCCCCACCCGCCAGAATGGGCGCACGGCCTCGGCGTCGGTGCAGTCGATGGCCACGTCGGCGCGGCTGGGCACCAGCCGGGTGGCGTGCGCCTCCTGCTCCGCGGCGAGTTCCTGGATGCGCAAGGCGAGCCGCAGATCCCGTTGGGTGATACCACCCACATCGTGGCTCGTCAGCTCGAACTCCACGGACCCGTAACCCAGTTTCACGTCTGGGTGATGATTCTGGGCATCGGCGTCGGCAGCGACGGCATCCACCAGCTGCACGGCCGCGGCGAAATCCGCCGTGCGGTAGGTGGCATACAGCGTTCCCTCCAGATGCAGGAAATCACCCCCGGAGAGCACCGAGCGGGTTTGAGCGGGAGTCAGGGTCTGGCGGGTGTCGTCCATCCGACCACTCTTCCGTGCGGCGTCGACCCGGTCAACCCTGGGCGAATCGTCGTCGTGCCGCACCCTGATCGGTGCGAACTTCCCGCCCGCGCAGCGAATGTGGGTCACGGGGTGCACTGTGCCCTATTCAGGGGCCAGCGCGCATGCTACGGTCAGGCACTATGCACCACTTGGACAGAGTCGATCTCGAGTTGCTCCGTGCGCTGTGCGCCACCCCCGACAGCACCTATGTGGGGCTCGCCAACACGCTCGGGCTCTCCCGAAACACCGTGCAGGCCCGGATGAGCCGGCTCGAGGAGTCCCGGGTGTTTCTCAACTTCGATCGCCGGGTCAGTCCGGCCGTGCTCGGCTATCCGCTGACCGCGTTCATCGAGGTCCACATCGTGCAGAAGCGCGCCGCCGAGATCATCGCCGAGCTCAGCCGCATCCCCGAGATCGTGCAGGCGCACGGCATGAGCGGCGCAGCGGACCTGCTGGTGCGGGTGGCCTGCGCCGACTCCGAAGACCTGTTCAGGATCGACCGCACGATCCTCGCCTGCGAGGGCGTCGAACGCACCGAGACCTCCCTCGCGATGGGCGAGCTCATCCCGTATCGCATCGTTCCCCTGCTGGAGCGGGGCGTGCAGCCCAGGTCGGGCTAGCTGCATTCTGCAGACGCGAAAAGGCCCGCCCTGCCGAAGCAGGACGGGCCTTCCGTCTGACCGGCACACCTGGCGAGAGGTGGCCGGCAGAACTAGTGACTAACCTTCGGCCGGAGCTTCGGGTCCCTCGGATGCAGCGTCACGACCGTGCGTGTCGGCTTCATCGGCGAGGACCGGGGCGAGCGAAAGCTTGCCACGGTCGTCAATCTTGGTGATCTCAACGAGGACCTTCTGGCCCACGCCGAGGACGTCTTCGACGTTCTCCACGCGCTTGCCGCCGGCGAGCTTGCGCACCTCAGAGATGTGCAGCAGGCCGTCCTTGCCCGGGAGGAGCGAGACGAAGGCGCCGAAAGCGGCGATCTTCACGACAGTTCCGAGGAACTGCTCGCCAACCTCGGGGTTGGTGGGGTTCGCGACGGAGTTGACCATGATGCGAGCGGCCTCGGCCGAGGGACCATCGACGGCGCCGATGTACACGGTGCCGTCTTCCTCGATCGAGATGTCGGCTCCGGTCTCGTCCTGGATCGAGTTGATCATCTTGCCCTTCGGGCCGATGAGCTCGCCGATCTTGTCGACGGGGATCTGCACGCTGATCACGCGGGGCGCGGTCGGTGCCATCTCGTCGGGCTTGTCGATCGCGGCGTTCAGCACGGCGAGGATCGTCGTGCGGGCATCCTTCGCCTGCGTCAGCGCGCCGGCCAGGACCGACGCGGGGATGCCGTCGAGCTTGGTGTCGAGCTGGATCGCGGTGACGAATTCGCTCGTGCCGGCAACCTTGAAGTCCATGTCGCCGAGGGCGTCTTCGGCACCGAGGATGTCGGTCAGAGCCGCGTAGCGGGTCTTGCCGTCGACGGTGTCGGAGATGAGGCCCATCGCGATGCCGGCGACCGGGGCGCGCAGCGGCACTCCGGCGTTCAGCATGGACAGGGTGGAGGCGCAGACGGAACCCATCGAGGTGGATCCGTTGGAGCTGAGCGCCTCGGAGACCTGACGGATGGCGTACGGGAATTCCTCACGGCTGGGCAGCACGGGGACCAGGGCACGCTCAGCGAGCGCTCCGTGGCCGATCTCGCGACGCTTCGGCGTACCGACCCGACCGGTTTCACCGGTGGAGTAGGGCGGGAAGTTGTAGTTGTGCATGTAACGCTTCTTGGTGACCGGGCTCAGGGAGTCGATGGTCTGCTCGAGCTTGAGCATGTTCAGCGTGGTGACACCCAGGATCTGGGTCTCGCCGCGCTGGAAGATAGCGGAACCGTGCACGCGCGGGATGACCGCAACCTCGGCGTCGAGCGGGCGGATGTCGGCCAGGCCGCGTCCGTCCATACGAACACCCTCGTTGAGCACGCGGGAGCGCACGACGAGCTTGGTGACGGACTTGTACGCCGCGCCGACCTGGTTGTTGGCGGTTGCGGGCAGCTCGCCGGCTTCGACCTTGGCCGCGATGGCGGTCTTGACGGATGCCTTGAGCACATCGTCGGCGTCCTGACGCGCGATCTTGTCGGCGATGACGTAGACGTCCTTGAGTCCCTCGTAGGCCAGGGCTGCGACGGCGTCGTAGGTCTCCGGGGTGTACGGCGGGAACAGCGGGTAGTTGCCGGTGGGCTTGGAGGCCGCGGCGGCCACCTGCTGCTGGGCGACGATGAGCTGCTTGATGAACGGCTTGGACGCCTCGATGCCCTCGGCGATGACCTCTTCGTTCGGCTTGATGGCGCCGCCCTGGATCAAGGTCCAGGCGTTGTCGGTCGCTTCGGCCTCGATCATCATGATCGCGACGTCTTCGCTGCCATCGGCATCCGTCACAACGCGGCCGGCGACGACCATGCTGAACACGGCCTCTTCAACCTGCGAGTGCTTCGGGAAGGCGACCCACTGGCCGGAACCGTTGTCGTCGGGGATGAGGGCGACGCGGACGCCACCGATCGGGCCGGAGAACGGCAGGCCGGCGATCTGGGTCGACATGGACGCGGCGTTGATGGCCAGGACGTCGTAGTACTCGTCCGGCGCGATGGCCAGAACGGTCACGACAACCTGGATCTCGTTGCGCAGTCCGTCGACGAACGACGGGCGCAGCGGCCGGTCGATCAGACGGCAGGTGAGGATCGCCTCGGTCGACGGGCGACCTTCGCGGCGGAAGAAGCTGCCCGGGATGCGGCCGGCGGCGTACATGCGCTCTTCGACATCGATGGTCAGCGGGAAGAAGTCGAAGTTGTCCTTCGGCTGCTTGCTGGCGCTCGTGGCGGAGAGAAGCATGGTCTCTTCGTCGATGTAGGCAGCGGCGGAGCCCTGTGCCTGCTGGGCGAGACGCCCGGTTTCGAAACGGATGGTGCGCTTGCCGTACTTGCCGTTGTCGATAACGGTCTCGGCGAACGTGATTTCTGGACCCTCCATATGGGGGTTCTCTCCTTTGTTTAGACTCGTTTGCCCGTGTGGCGCGCGAGTGGGACATCGGAGCAGGAACGCAGCAGGACTAGCTGCCGAACATGTGTTGGGCGCTGACGTTGCTGGCCACCAGTAGAAATTCACCAACGAGGCTCTGTGTCAAGCGCTGTGCGTTGGGAAACCACCACCGAGGACCAGCGTCCTGCCGGTCTGCTCCGGGTACTGCCGGCGGATCCGAAGATCCACCTCGTCAAGCCTAGCAGAGCAGGGGTTAAACGATAGGGATGCGGGCGTCGAAGACCGGCCCGTCCGCGCAGACCAGCGGGCCCTCGACACTCGGATCGGTGCGCACCGGGGCGGCACAACCGTGGCAGTAGCCGAGCCCGCACGCCATGTGGGCCTCGAGCGAGGCCTGCACGAGTACCCCCCAGTACGCGCCGAGTTCCGCGGCGAGCCTGGCGAGGACGCCGGCGCCGCAGACCATGATCACGTCGGGCGCGGTGCGCTCCGGGGTGGCACCGTCGAAGTGGGCTCGGAGGCTGTTCTGCAGCGTGAGCAGGTCGCTGGAGCCGTCGTCGTCGGTGGCCTCGACGATGTCGACGCCCAGTTCGGCGCAGTCGGCGCGGCCGAGCAGCTGCTCGGCGCTGCGTCCGCTGAGCACCATGGTGGTGCGGATGCCCCTCGTGCGGGCGTCCTCCGCTGCGCCCATCACGCCGCAGATGCCCACGCCCCGGCCGATCAGCAGGGCGGAGCGGGTGCCGCTGTCGAATTCGAAGCCGCGACCGAGCGGACCGGTGATCTGCAGGGTGCCGCCGACGGGAACGGCGGCCAGAGCGCGGGTGCCGCGGCCCACGACGCCGTAGATCATTTCCACGGTGCCGGGCCGGTCGGCGGTCGCCGGTCGGCGGCGATGGATGGCCATGGGGCGGGGCAGCAGAATCGTTTCGCCGGCGTGCGGAGGCACCGTGATCATGAGGAACTGTCCGGCCAGCGCGGTGCGGGCGATGGTGCTGCTGGCCACGACCAAACGGCGGTAGCGCTCCCCCACCGGCTCGTGCACGAGCACCTCGGCGTCGTCCCAGACCGGTTGTGGGCGGGGCACGGCCTGGCGCGGGCGAACGGAGATGAGCCCGTCAAGAGCCGCGGCATCCGCTTCGGCGAACGCCCGGGCCCGGGCGGCGGCCTCGCGACCAGCCGTGTACTCGGCCGTCGCCCGCCTGCGACCGTCCCCAACCCACTGGTTGCGGTCCGAAGACAGGTTCGGGTTCACAGGGCAGCCTCCAACTCGAGCAACTCGCGAATACTGCCGACCCCGGCGTCCTGACACCGCTGCCGCAACCCCCGCGCCACCTCCACCGCCGCGAACGGCCGGGCGAAGCTGGCGGTGCCCACCTGCACGGCGCTGGCTCCCACCGAGAAGTAGTCCAGGGCGTCGTCAACGGTCTGCACGCCACCGCAGGCGATCACCGGGATCCGCACCGCCCGGGAGGCCAGCCAGACCAGGCGCAGCACGATCGGTTTGATCGACGGCCCGGACAATCCGCCGATGACATTGCCGAGAATCGGACGGCGGGTGAGGGCATCCAGCGGCATCGCCGGAATCGAGTTGGCCACGCAGACGGCGTCGGCGCCGGCCTCCTCGGCGGCGCGGGCACAGTCGGCGATCGAGGCGACCAACACCGGCAGCTTCACGATGATCGGCTTGGCGGTGACGAGGCGAACGGCGGCGACCACCTCACGGATGGCCGCCGGATCCGAGCCGATGTCGGTGCCGTCCCGGTCGAGGTTGGGGCACGACACATTCAGTTCGAAGGCGGCGCCGTTCCCGCCCAGGGCCGCGACGACCGGGGCGTACTCGCTCGGCCGGTGGCCCCCGACGCTGATGATGGTGGGCACTTCGAGGGCCGCGTAACGCGGATGCAGCGAGGCCAGGTAGCCGGCCGGGCCACGACTGGGGATGCCGACACTGTTGACCATGCCCGCGGGGATCTCGGTGAGCCTGTGCACGGGGTTGCCGCCGCGGGCGGAGCCGAAGACGGTCTTGGTGACGGTGGCGCCGAGTTCGGTGACCGGGATGAGCGCGCCCAGTTCCGGGCCGAAGCAGCCGGAGGCCGGCATCACCGGGGTACGCAGCGTGAGGCTGCCGATCCGAACGGAGAGGTCAACGGCCGGGGTTCCCGGCATGGCTGCGTCAGCGGGAAGGGCGTTCGCGGTCGTCGCATCTGCGGGTGCGGCGGCGAAGAACACGGCGCGGGCATCCGGGGACGCGGTGTCTGCACGTACGGCGACCATGGGACGACCTGTCTGCGCGGTTGTCACGGCTTCCGTCTCGCGGAAGCACTCTCTCCGGCGCACCGTGTTCCAGTCTGACCCCCGCGGCCCAGGCCGTGTCAGAGCAGAAGGTCCCGGCGCTCTCGCCGCGCACTGTCGCTTGCGGCGCCGGGTACTTCTCGCCGCGGCCCGCCTTCGCCGCCGCGGCCCGCCTTCGTCCCGGCGGCCAGGGTTCCTACACGGGCCGTGAAGCAGTACACGTGCCGCGAAGCAGAGCACGTGCCGCGGCAGCCCGTCCGGACGGACGACACGCCGCAGCGACCCCGGGGCCGCCTCGAGTGAGACGACCGCGGGACCGCGGGTGGTGGCGAAAACCGCTAGCGCGGCGGGAACATCCCGGCGGGGTTGAAGTCCGCGGGCAGCTCGAAGGGGTCGCGCACCCGGCTGGAGCGGTCGGAGCGGGCGACGAGAGCCGACAGCTCCCCCGCCGCGCGTTCGATCCGGGCCGGCAGGGTCTGCACCCGGCTGTCGACGCGGCCGCCGTCACCGGTGCCCCAGTCCTCCGACGCGGCGAACACCGAGGTGGGCACCACCACGGCGTGCAGGTAGGTGAACATCGGCCGCAGCGCGTAGTCGAGCGCCAGCGAGTGCCGCGGCGTTCCCGCGGTCGCGCCGATCAGCACCGGCTGGTCGGTGAGGGAGCGGTTGTCGATCACATCGAAGAAACTCTTGAACAGTCCGCTGTAGCTGGTGGTGAAGATCGGGGTGACGGCGATCAGGCCGTCGGCCGCGGTGACGGCCTCGATCATCTCTTCCAGCCGCGGGTTGGCGAACCCGGTGAGCATGTTGTTCATGATGTCCTGCGCGTAGTCACGCAGCTCGTAGGTCAGCACCGTGGTGCTGACGCCCTCGTCGGCCAGCCGCGTCACGGTGGCCGTGGCCAGCTTGTCGGCGAGCAGCCGGGTGGATGACGGCTGGCTGAGCCCGGCGGAGATGACCGCCAGGGTGCGCTCGGTCATCGCTGCGCCCCCGTCGTGCCGGCGCCGGCCAGGCCGAAGGCGGCACCGGTCGCCCGGCGGTGCGGGGCGATGGCGGCGGAGGTGTCGAGGTCAGTGCGCCCGACGGATGCGGCGGCCCCCGGTGCCCGGGAGGCGGCGAGCACCAGGGATTCGTGGGTGGGCCCATCCGGCACGTCGGCCGGACGGTTCTTGGCGAACTCTTTGCGGAGCACGGGCACAACCTCCTCGCCGAGCAGGTCGAGCTGCTCGAGCACGGTCTTCAGCGGCAGTCCGGCGTGGTCCATCAGCCAGAGCTGGCGCTGGTAGTCGCCGACATAGTCGCGGAAGCCGAGGGTGCGGTCGATGACCTCCTGCGGGCTGCCGACGGTGAGCGGGGTCTGCGAGGTGAACTCCTCCATGCTCGGGCCGTTGCCGTAGACCGGTGCGTTGTCGAAGTACGGCCGGAACTGACGCTTGGCATCCTGCGAGTTCTTGCTCATGAACACCTGGCCGCCGAGCCCCACCATGGCCTGCGCGGCGGTGCCGTGGCCGTAGTGCTCGAACCGGTTGCGGTAGTACTTGACCATCTTCGCGGTGTGCGAGGCCGGCCAGAAGATGTGGTTCGAGAAGAAACCGTCGCCGTAGTACGCGGCCTGCTCGGCGATCTCGGGGCTGCGGATGCTGCCGTGCCAGACGAACGGCGCCACACCGTCGAGCGGGCGCGGGGTGGACTGGAAACCCTGCAGCGGGGTGCGGAACTGGCCTTCCCAGTCGACGAAGTCCTCGCGCCAGAGCCGGCGCAGCAGAGCGTAGTTCTCCAGCGCCAGCGGGATGCCCTGGCGGATGTCCTGGCCGAACCAGGGGTAGACCGGGCCGGTGTTGCCGCGGCCCAGGGTGAGGTCCACCCGGCCGTCGGCGATGTGCTGGAGCATCGCGAAGTCCTCGGCGATCTTCACCGGGTCACTGGTGGTGATCAGCGTGGTGGCGGTGGAGAGGATGATGCGCTCGGTCTTGGCGGCGATGTAGCCGAGCATCGTGGTCGGCGACGAGGGTACGAACGGCGGGTTGTGGTGCTCGCCGGTGGCGAACACGTCCAGCCCCACCTCTTCGACCTTCTGCGCGATGGTGAGCATGGCCTTGATGCGGGCGTGCTCCGTCGGCGTCTGACCCGTGGTGGGATCGGTGGTCAGGTCCCCGACCGTGAAGATTCCGAACTGCATTTCCAGCCTCCAAAACTCAATGCGTCTGCATGTATATAGGTGTCAACGGCGGATGGCCCGATCCTATTCCCGAGCCGGCGTGGGGTGGGGGCGACGGTTTGTCCCGACGGCCCGCCGGGTCAGTCCGCGACGGCGAACCGGGTCAGGGTGTGCTGGATCGCGACGGCCGCCGCTCCCCTGGCCCAGGACGACGTGCCACTGTCGTCGACGGTGATCTGCAGCGGCGTCGCCTCGGCATCGCGGTCCCCGTTGGCCGCCGCCACGATCTCGTCCGCCACCACCTTCCACAGCCCGATGCCCTCGCCGGAGAGCACGACGGTGTCGACCATGGCGATGTTGGCGATCAGGGCCACCAGGCGGCCGAGGGCGCGTCCGGAGGCCTGGACGACGGACAGTGCGGCGGGCACCCCCGCCGCGGCCAGCGCGAGCGCCTCGTCGTACTCCACCGGCCGGCCCAGGGCATCGCCCACCTGCGCCCGGATGCTGCCCTGGGTGAGCATGGCGTCCGAGCAGCCCCGGTGTCCGCTGCCGCAGAGCGGCCCGGTCGCATCCAACGGCACGTGTCCCCCGAGGCCGAGACCGGAATCCCGGGTGCTGATCACCCGGTCGTTGACCACCAGGCCGTAACCCACGCCGACGCCGATGGTGAGCACGGCGAAGCTGGCGGCGCCCCGGCCCGCCCCGAACCACTGTTCGGCGGCCGCCAGTCCCACCACGTCATTCTCGACCAGCACCGGGATGCCCAGGCCGGCTTCCAGCGCGGAGGCCAGGTCCACGTCACGCCAGGCCAGGAACGGTGCCCGGGCGACGACCCGTGAGCCGACGACCTGGCCGCCGACGGTCACCCCGAGTGCCGTGATCGGCGCGCCGTCGGCGAGTTCGAGCACCAGCGAGCGCAGCTGCCGCACCACCCCGGCCACGTCAGTGCCGTCGAGCCGGCGGTGGGCCGAGGAGAGCTCGTTCACGCGCAGGTCGGTGAGCACGCCGAAGGCGCTGTCGCCGGTGAGCTTGACCCCGACGTAGCGGCGACCGTCCAGGCGCACATCCAGCGGCTTGGTGGGGCGGCCGACCCCGCTGATCAGGGTGTTGCTGACCTCCACCAGTAGACCGCTGTCGAACAACGGCTTGCTCAGCCGGGTGAGACTCGCCGGGGACAGGCCGAGGCGGCGCCCCAGGTCGCTGCGCGAGATCGGGCCGTGCATGAGAACGGCACGCGCGAGGCCCATCGCGGAGTCACCGATCGATGGCGCGGCCCCGGTACTGCCGTACATCGCGGTCGCCCTTTCCTGGCCCCCGAATCGGGTTGGCTCTCATCTTGACATAGCCGCCCCGCCCGCGCACCGACTGGCGCACCACCCCGAGGCACCCCCGCAGTGGTGCCGCCCGAACACCGGACGCTACATTGGACGGACGACTTTTTTCTGCAGCTAAACCAATTCGCGTGACACCGGATCGCCCGCGCTGACCCGCGCCGGCCCCGGCCAGGGAGGACCCCGTGACCAATCTGCACAGCCGCACCGCCGGCACCGACCCCGCCGACACCCAGGACGGCCCGCACACCGCGGCGCCGTGGTGGACCACGGCCGTGGTGTACCAGGTCTATCCGCGCAGCTTCGCGGACTCCAACGGCGACGGCGTCGGCGACCTCGGCGGGGTGCGCGGCAAGCTCGGTTACCTCGCCGAGCTCGGCGTGGACGCGATCTGGCTCTCGCCGGTCTACCCGTCCCCGCAGCACGACAACGGCTACGACATCCGCGACTACCAGGACATCGACCCGGTGTTCGGCAGCCTGGCCGAATTCGACCTGCTGCTGGCCGAGGCCCACGAGCTCGGCATCAAGATCGTGATGGACCTGGTGGTCAACCACACCAGCGACGAGCATCCGTGGTTCGTCGAGTCGCGCTCGTCGATCGACAACCCCAAGCGCGACTGGTACTGGTGGCGCCAGCCCGGAGCGGCGGGCGCCGAGCCGAACGGCTGGGGCAGCGCGTTCAGCGGCCCGGCCTGGACTCTGGATGAGACCACCGGTGAGTATTACCTGCACCTGTTCGCCACGCAGCAGCCCGACCTCAACTGGGAGAACCCCGAGGTGCGCCAGGCGGTCTACTCGATGATGAACTGGTGGCTGGACCGCGGCGTGGACGGGTTCCGGATGGACGTGATCAACTTCATCGCCAAGCAGGTGGAGCTGGTGAGCGGGCC
This sequence comes from Cryobacterium sp. MP_3.1, assembly GCF_035984795.1. Classification (NCBI taxonomy): domain Bacteria; kingdom Bacillati; phylum Actinomycetota; class Actinomycetes; order Micrococcales; family Microbacteriaceae; genus Cryobacterium; species Cryobacterium sp. MP_3.1. Next base: position 77,049 of record NZ_JAXCHV010000005.1, read on the forward strand.
GGCCGCGGCGACCGGGGGTGGTTCGCCGATGGGCGCGCAGATCCACGAGTACCTGCAGGAGATGCACCGGGCGGTGTTCGCCGGACGCACCGGAGAGCACCTAACCGTGGGCGAGATGCCCGGTGTGAGCATTCAGGATGCCGTGCTGTTCACGGATGCGGCCCGCGCCGAGGTCGACATGATCTTCCAGTTCGAGCATGTCTCGCTCGACCAGGGCACGCACAAGTTCGACCCGCTGCCGCGCAGCCTGGTGCCGCTGAAGCAGAGCCTGGCCCGCTGGCAGGTCGGCCTGGCGGAGACCGGCTGGAACAGCCTCTACCTGAACAACCACGACCAGCCGCGGCTGGTGTCGCGGTTCGGCAATGACACCGAGTTCCGGTACGAGTCGGCCACCCTGTGGGCGCTGGTGCTGCACCTGCACCGCGGCACGCCCTACATCTACCAGGGCGAAGAGATCGGCATGACGAACGTGACGTTCGACACCATCGACCACTACCGGGACATCGAGTCGCTCAACCACTACCGGGAGGCCGTGGAGCAGTTCGACCAGTCGCCGGCGAGTGTTCTGGCCGGGGTGCACGCCATGGGGCGGGACAACGCGCGCACACCGATGCAGTGGGACGACTCGGCCCACGCCGGGTTCAGCACCGGAACGCCGTGGCTCGCGGCCAACCCGAATTTTCCGCGCATCAACGTGGCAACGGACCGGGCGGCGGCGCGCAGCGTGTTCGCGTTCTACCAGCGGCTGATCGAGCTGCGGCACACCGACCCGGTGGTGGCGCTCGGAGCATTCGAGCTGATCGAACCCGACCACGAGCAGCTGTACGCGTTCACCCGCATCCTGGACGGCGTGACGTTGCTGGTGCTGGCGAACGTGTCGGATGCGCCGCTGACGGTGCAGGGCGAATGGCTGCCGGATGACATCTCCGGTGCCGAGCTGCTGCTGGGCAACTATCCGGGTGACGGTTCCGCGGCGCTCCGGCCGTGGGAGGCCCGGCTGTATCGGCTCTAACGGCATCGGCGCGCTTCTGTTGCCGAAGCGGACTTCTGCGTCCGGCGTACCGGACGCAGAAGTCCGCTTGAGCAACAGTTGTGTGGCTACTTGCCCTTGAGCGAGCGCTCCTCGCGTTCGATCTCCTCGCGCCGGGTGGCGTCGACGATGAGCTTGGCGTTGATGCCCACCAGGGAGTGGCGGCGACCGTAGGCGAAGTAGACGACGAAGCCGAGGGCCAGCCAGACCGCGAAACGCGCCCAGGTGAGGGTGGTGAGGTTCAGCATCAGCCAGAAGCAGAGCACTGCCGAGAGGATCGGCAGGAACGGCGACAGCGGCACCTTGAAGGAGCGCTTGAGGTCGGGCCGCTTCTTGCGCAGCACCACGACGGCGATGCTCACGAGCACGAACGCCGACAGGGTGCCGATGTTGATCATCTCCTCGAGCACACCCACGTCGGTGAGTCCGGCGATCAGAGCGACCGCCGCGCCAGTGATGATCTGGATGCGCACCGGCGTGCGACGCTTCTCCGAGGTGACGCTGAGCCAGCGCGGCAGCAGGCCGTCGCGGCTCATGGCGAACAGCACCCGCGAGAGCCCGAGCAGCAGCACCATGATCACCGTGGTGAGGCCGGCCAGGATGCCGATGGAGATGACCTGGGCGGCCCAGCCGGCGCCCACGGCGATGAAGGCGGTGGCCAGCGACGCGTTGGGGTCATCGGCGAGCACGGTGTACGGCACCATGCCGGTGAGTACGAGGCTGACACCGACATAGAGCACGGTGACGATGGCCAGGCCGGCGAAGATGCCGCGCGGCAGGGTCTTCTGCGGGTTCTTGACCTCTTCGGCGCTGGTGGCGACCACATCGAAGCCGATGAAGGCGAAGAACACCAGGGAGGCGCCGGCGAGCAGGCCGAAGATGCCGTACTGCGCCGGGGCGGCGCCGGTCATGAACGAGAACAGCGACTGGGTCCAGACGTCGCTGCCGACGCCATCCGTGGTGGGCACCGACTCGGGGATGAACGGCGAGTAGTTGGCCGGGTTGATGAAGAACGCGCCGACGACGATGACGAAGAGCACGATCGCCACCTTGATGATGGTGAACACGCTGGCGACGCGGGCGGAGAGCTGGGTGCCCAGCACCAACAGCGTGGTGAAGACGGCAACGATCACGAACGCGCCCCAGCTCACGTCGAGCCCGATCACGTTGATGGTGGCGGGGATGTCCCAGTTCCAGAGGGCGAAGACGTTACTGAGGTAGATGCCCCAGTACTTGGCGATCACGGCCGCGGCGGTGAGCATCTCCAGGATCAGGTCCCAGCCGATGATCCAGGCCAACAACTCGCCCAGGGTGGCGTAGGTGAAGGTGTACGCGGAGCCGGCCACGGGCACGGCGGAGGCGAACTCGGCGTAACACATGATCGCGAGGGCGCAGGTGACGGCGGCGAGCACGAAGGCGAACGTCACGGATGGTCCGGCGTAGCTGCCGGCGGCCTTGGCACCGACCGAGAAGATACCGGCGCCGACGGCGACCGCGACTCCCATGATCATCAGGTCCCAGGTGCCGAGGGTGCGTTTAAGACTGTGCCCCTTTTCCAGGGAATCCTCGATCGATGACTCGATGCTCTTCGTGCGCCAGAGACTCATGGGGGTGTCCATTCCGTGTAAAGCTCAAGTTTAGGGCGACACGTCCACCTGCGGCAGACCAAAAAGTCCCAACCCGGCGCTGCAGGGGGCTGCAGGGGGCTGCAGGTCGGGCCGGGCCCGGCAAGCGATACCGATTCGGGTGCCGGTGCAACCTCAATGTTTCGTGAGTTTCACTGCAGGCGCGCCGGCTCGTGGCTACCGTGGAATGGTCGTCCGGTTCACCCGGCCGGCGAACACGATCGTGAACACCGATGACAGGGAGAGAACCATGACGACCACCGAGCTTTCCGGCAAGCGCATCGCTTTTCTACTCACCGATGGCTACGAAGACAGCGAACTGTCCAGCCCCTGGCAGGCCGTGACGGATGCCGGGGCCACCGCCGTGCTGGTGTCCCCCGCCACCGAAAGCGTCACGGGCAAGAAGGGACACTCGCAGTACGTCGACCTGGCCGTCGCCGAGGCCAAAGCCGACGACTTCGACGCTCTCGTGCTGCCCGGCGGCGTCGTCAATGCCGATCATCTGCGCATGGACGAGGACGCGGTCTCCTTCACCCGGGACTTCTTCGCCGCGCACAAGCCGGTGTCGGCGATCTGCCATGCCGCCTGGATCCTGATCGAGGCCGGCGTGGTGGAGGGGCGCACGCTCACCTCGTATCCGAGCCTGAAGACCGACCTGCAGAACGCCGGGGCCACCTGGGTCGATGAGGAAGTCGTGGTCGACCAGGGCCTGGTCTCCAGCCGCACCCCCACCGACCTGCCGGCGTTCAACGCGAAGGTGATCGAAGAGGCGCGCGAAGGCACCCACGCGGGGCAGACGCTGTAGCACTCACCCCGGCCGGTCACTCCGCGGGCGGGCGGGTGGCGGGTAGCTCGAGCACGGCCTCGGCGGTCTGCTCGAGTGCCCGGCCGTACGCCGCGCCGTGTCCGGCCGCGTGCACGGCCAGCGGATGCAGCTGGTGCAGCGGCGTACGTGCCCGCCAGCCCGGCACCAGCCGCGATGCCGACTCGTAGCCGGCGGTGATCTCCTCGAGGTTCGGGCAGCCGAACAGGGCGAGCATCGCCAGGTCGGTTTCGCGGTGGCCGCCGTGCGCGGCCGGGTCGATCAGCACGACCCCGTCGGCGGACCACAGCACGTTGCCGGTCCACAGGTCGCCGTGTATCCGGGCCGGCGGGGCACCGTCGTCGAAGTCGCCGGCCTCGATGCGCGCGCAGGCCGCGTGCACGGCCTCGGCCTGCCGGGCCGTGATCCCGCCCACGTCGACGGCGATATCCAGGTACGGCAGCACCCGGTAACGGGCGTAGAACACTCCCCAGTTGCTCTCGTAGGCGCTGGGGAGGCTGCGATTACCGATGAACAACGGGCCGCTCCAGTTGTCGGGTGGGGCGCCGAACGCCGCGGCGCCGGCCGAGTGGGTCACCGACAGCTCGGCGCCGAACGCTCGCGCGGCCGACCGGCTGGGTGGCACCTCGTCGATGGTCTCCAGCACGATGTGCCCGGGCTCGAGGTCGAGCACCTGGGCGGTGCGCACTCCCCCGGGTATCGCCAGCCAGGCCAGGCCGGCGGCCTCGGCCTCGAAGAAGCCGGAGGGGGCACCGTGGTGCCGCTTGTCGAAGCCCCGCGGGTCGCCGCCGGGTGAGCTGACGAAGTCATTCATCCCTCCACTCTTACCGCTTGCCCCGTCCGGCGCTACGGGGAGACCGGGGTGTCAAGGAATGCTTGACAGAACTTCGCTGTCAATGCATCCTTGACACATGAACGCGAAAAGTTCCCTTTCCCGCCCGCGCTGGTATGCCGCGGCCGTGGTCGGCGGGGTGATGGCGATCGCCGCACTCTCCACCGCGGCCATCCTCGTCGACCACGACCCGGCCGACTCCGTCTTGGGCTTCCTCACCGGAATGCTCAGCGTCCTGCTGGTCACCGTCATCCTGTGGACCGAGATCGGCCGCCAGAGGGTGGCCAGGCTGCGCGACACCGTGGCACTCGACAATCTGGAACCGCTGCGCGCCGCGACCGACGCCGACAGCGCGGAACAGCGGCCTGCCCAGCGACATGACCAGCGGACGGACGAGCGATGACGGCGCCGACACCCGAACAGTCACCGACGTCGCTGACGGCCGCCGAGGCCGCGGCGGTGCGCGACGCCGTCGCCGAAGCGGTGCTCGGCACCCCGACCGGGCTCCGCGCCAACCTCGAGAGCGACCCGGATGCGTACCTCCGTCTGGTCGGTGCCAGCCGCACCGCCGCGGAGGAAACCAGCCGATTGCTGCGGGACTCGATCAACGGTGCGCGGGCCGCCGGGCACAGCTGGGACGCCCTGGGCCGGGTGCTCGGGGTCAGCCGGCAGGCCGCCCAGCAGCGATTCTCCGCGGCGAGCCACACAGGCTCCGCCGGCCCGGCCGCGGCCGCACACGACGGCGAGCCCGGGCATCCGCGCCGCAAGGTGCTCAGCCCGGTCACCGCGTTCGACGAGATGGCCATCCTGGCGATCGAGGGCCGCCGCGGCTGGCACGTCGTGGATTACGGCACGCTCTACCACGTGCTGGAGGCCTCGGACCGGCAGTGGGAGCACCGCCGGCTGCTGTGGACACCGGGAAACGCGGCTAGACGACACCTCGAGGCCGAGGGCTGGCGTCTGGTGGGCGAGACGACGTTCCCGTGGGGTTATTACACCCGGGCACTGGACTCGGCGGCCGAGCCGGCCTGACAGCGGCGGCCTGACGGCATCCGGGTACACAAAACGGGCCGCCACCTCAAGGGTGACGGCCCGTTTCGAAGAAGATCGCGTTATCAGCGAACCATTCGGCTACTACCTAGCGGCGCAGGCCGAGACGCTCGATGAGCGAGCGGTAGCGGCTGATGTCCACGTCGGACAGGTAGCCGAGCAGACGGCGACGCTGACCAACCAGGAGGAGCAGGCCACGACGCGAGTGGTGGTCGTGCTTGTGCTCTTTGAGGTGCTCCGTGAGGTCGAGAATGCGCTGCGTGAGCATTGCAATCTGGACTTCGGGGGAACCCGTGTCGCCCGGGTGGGTAGCGTACTTTTCGATGATCGCCTTCTTAGCATTAGCTTCGAGTGCCATAGATGGGATCCCCTTTCTCTCACTGCGCGGTGCTCGGGGCAGAATGCCTGAGCTCTCTTTATCCGCGGCCGTTGAACGGCAACCTCAAGAGCTTAGCAGAGTTCGGCCACCCCGTTCGGATCGGGGTTCCCCTCTCCGGCGGGAGCGCAGGCGTGACGCCGGACACACCGGTTCGTTCGGGCACGGGGTGCACCACGTCGGGCTCCCACTCGCCGATGATTGAATGGTCCCCCGCACGGGGGCCGAGTAACACCAGCACCAACCCGTACGACACGAGGAGCACCCATGGAATCGACCGGCCCGGACTCGACCACCCTGGACTCAGCTGCACCAGACTCGACTGCACCGGACTCGACCGCCCTGGACACGGGCCGCCCGGCCACGAACGGCGACATCACCCTGTCCCTCACCGCGACGCCGGTGCTCAGCTATGCCCTGGCGCACAATCGCATCAACGTGGTCGGCCGGGTGGGCGTCGACAACCGCGGGCCCGCCGTACGGGAGGCCGTGTTGCGGCTCGAGGTACTCAGCGCCGGCGACACCCTCGGCACGGCCCGTGATCTGCTTGTGGACCTCGCCGCCGAGCGCACCGCGACCTTCACGGATGTCTCCCTGACCGTCGATCCCGCCGCGATGCTGCTCATCGAGGAACAGCGCCCGGCCGAGATCCGGGCCAGCCTGCTCATCGACGGCGTCGTCGTGGCCGAGGCGGGCGAGCCCATCCAGCTGCTCGCCGCCCAGCAGTGGATCGCCCAGCCGGTGGACCTGGCGCTGGAAATGCTCTCGGCGCACGTGCTGCCCAACCACCCCGAGATCACCACCCTGCTCGCCGAGGCCGCTGCCGCGCTCGAGGCCCGCACCGGGTCGGCGGCCATGCCCGGCTACCAGTCGGGCCCCGACAGGGTCGACCAGATGGTCGAGGCGGTGTTCGTGGCCATGCGGGCCCGCAGCATCCGCTACGCCACCCCGCCGGCCAGCTGGTCCGACGACGGCCAGAAGGTGCGCACGCCCGGCGAGGTGCTGGGCACCACGACGGGCGAGGGCACGTCGGGTGGCGTCGGCACCTGCCTCGACACCGTCGTGGTGATGGCCGCCGCCCTCGAGCAGGCCGGGTTGCATCCGCTGCTCTGGGTGGTGGCCGGGCACGCCTTCCTCGGCTACTGGCGTGAAGAGGAGACCCTGGGAGCGCCCGCGCTCACCGACGTGGCCGAGGTGATCAACCTCATCGACCTCGACCTGATCCGGCTCGTGGAGACCACCCAGGTCACCGACCGGGACACCGGCACTCCGGTCACCTTCGCCCAGGCCCAGCGGTCCCCCTATCTGGATTGGCTCGCGGACCTGAGCACCGTGATCGGCGTGGTCGATGTGGTGCAGGCGCGGCGCACCCACATCCTGCCGCTGCCGGCGCGCACCGTGAGCGGCGACGGCACCGTGGTCGTCACCGAATACCGGCCGGCAGGGGTCTCGCCCGGCGGGCCCGTCGCCGTCAACGAAACGGATGCGGCCGCGAACGATGCGGCCGACGCGGCCACCGCAGGCGCCCCGTCCGGCCACTCCTCGAGCACGCCGCCCCGCATCACCCCGCCCCGCATCTCACAGTGGAAGAAGGCCCTACTCGACCTGAGCCTGCGCAACCGGCTGATCAACTTCACCGAACGCGGCGCCCTGGCCCTGACGGTGCCCGACCAGCACCTGGCCGGCGTCGAAGACCTCGTCACCGATGGTGCCGGGCTGACCCTGCTGCCCGCCGACCGGATGACGACGACCGACCGGGAGCGCGGCATCCGGTTCGGCCGGGATCTGCCCGCCGACCAGCTCGCGGCCCTGCTCGCCGACAAGAAGGCCGTGTATGCCGACGTCACCGACGCCGCCTACGCCACCAAGCTGCGGGCGCTGGCTTACAAGGCCCGCACCGTGGTGCAGGAGACCGGTGCCAACAATCTCTACCTGGCCTTCGGCTCGCTGGTGTGGACCGCGAACGACCGAGAGCTCCGCAGCCCCCTGGTGCTCGTTCCGGTGGTGCTCGAACCGGCCGGCCGCGGCGGCGACTACCGGGTCCGGCTCGACGAGGCCGGGGCGTCCACGCCCAACTACTGCCTGCTCGAGAAGCTTCGGCAGCTGCACGGCCTCACGATCGACGGTCTGGCGACCCCGGCCGCCGACACGGCCGGAATCGACTTGGCCGCCGCGTTCCGCGCCACCCGCGAGGCGCTGCTGGCAGCCGGTCTGCCCTACCGGGTCGAGGAGACCCTCGACCTCTCGATCCTGCAGTTCGCCAAGTTCCGGCTCTGGAAGGACCTCGACGAGAACTGGCAGACCCTGGCCGAGAACTCCCTGGTGAGCCACCTCGTGCACACCCCCACCCAGCCGTTCGTCGACCCGGTGGCCCTGCCGGCGCCCGCCGACCTCGATGCTCTCGGCGCCGAGTGCCCGGTGCCCGGCGACTCGTCGCAGCTGGCCGCCGTGGCCGAGGCCATCGCCGAGCGCACCTTCGTGCTCGAGGGCCCGCCCGGCACCGGCAAGTCGCAGACCATCACCAACCTCCTCACCCGCGCGGTCTATGAGGGAAAGAAGGTGCTGTTCGTCGCGGAAAAACGCACGGCCCTGCAGGTGGTGCAGGCCCGGCTGAACGAGGTGGGCATGGGCCCGTTCGCGCTCGACCTGCACGACAAGGCCAGCAAGCCCGCCGCGGTGCGAGCCCAAATCCGGCAGGCTCTCGAACACGAGGTGACGGTGGACGGCCAGGGGCTGAAGAACGACCTCGACGTGCTCGGCACCGCCCGGCGCAGCCTGGCCAGGTACACCGACCGGCTGCACGAACAGAACGGCGCCGGCCTGTCGTTCTACTCCGCCCGCACCGCACAGCTCACCGCCGACGACGACGTGCGGGCCCTGCCCGTACCGGCCGACCTGCCCGCGCGCATCACGGCCGACGAGCTCGACGAGCTGCGGCGGATGCTGCGGGATCTGCCCGACGTGACCGATCCGGCCCGGCCGCGGCCGCAGCATCCGTGGGCGTTCATCACCACGCCGCCCGCCGGCCCCCTCGACCTGGCGACCGTCGCCCGCGCCGCCCTGGAGCTCGACGAAGCCCTGGCCGCACTCCCCCGCGCCGACGAGACTGCCGGCTCCGGCGCCGCGGCGAGCGTCGTGGCCGCCGCGGCGAGCCCTACCGAATTCGTCACGTTGAGCAGTCTCGCCACCGCCGACCGGGTGCCGTTGGCCACCCTGGACGGCACCCGCTCCCCGGATTGGGCCACGGCCGCGGCCGCCGCCGAACAGGCCACCGACACCTTTGTGCAGGCCGAACACCCGGCGCTGACCGTGCTCGAACCCGGCGCCCTACGGCTGGACGCCGCGGCCCTGCACCGGGACGCGCAGGCGGCGGATGCCTCGAGCTTCTTCGGCCGTCGCGGCCGACGGAAGGCCGTGCTCGCGCGGCTGGCCGCGGAGGTGCGGCCTGGGGCGAAGCTGCCCCTCGGCTCCCTCACCACCGTCACCGGCCAGCTCGCCGACAGCCAGGCCCGGCTGCACGCCCTGCGCGGCCTGGTGCGGGCCGTGGATGGCGTGAGCATCGCGGAGGAGTGGAACCCCCTGGTCGGCTCCGCGCCGGTTGCTCCGGCACAGACCGGCCAGACCGGGCAGACTTCGCCGACCGGCCGTACCGGCCGCGACGAGCTCGCCGCCCGCCTGGCCTGGCTGCGCTGGGCCGGTGGTGTCGTCGCATCCGAGCACCGCGACCTCAGCGTTGACTTCGTGGCCGCCCTGCGTGGTTATCTCGACGCCAGCACCGAACCGGATGCCGCACTCGCCACCGCACTGAACCGTGCGCTTCTCGCCCTGCAGGCCGTGATGACGGCCACCGGCGCCGGCCCGGCCGCCATGGCCGGCTGGGCCGCGGACGGCGGCCTCGTCGCCGTCTGGTCCCGCGGCCGCGAGGAACGGGACGCCCAGGCACCGGGACTGCCGACCCTCACCCGGTGGATCGCCCTGCTCGAGCACCTCGAACCGCTGACCCGGCTCGGGCTCACGGCCGCGCACACCGCCGTGCTCCGCGGCGAGGTCGACGCCGACGACGCCGGTCTGGCGTTCGAGAAGGGGCTCGCCGCGGCATCCGTCGCCGAACGCGGCTCGGCCACCACCCTGGACCAGTTCGACGCCGCCGCCCAGAACCGTTCGATCACCCGCTTCACCACGTCATCCGGTGCGGTGCGCCGGCACCTGCCCACCTTCATCCCGTACAGCGTCTTGCGGCGGCGCACCATCGGCGCGACCCCGGACGCCGCCGGCGACTCCGGGAACCCGGGCACCGAGACGGCGGCCCGGCTCGGCCTGCTCAAACGGCAGCTGGACCGGCAGCGCGGCGGCATGGGGGTGCGTGAGCTCATGCACGAGTTCGGCGACCTGATCACCGACATCCTGCCGTGCATGCTGATGAGCCCGGAGTCGGTGGCCAGGTTCTTCCCCGCCCAGGCCGGCCTGTTCGACATCGTGGTCTTCGACGAGGCCTCCCAGGTGCGGGTGTCCGACGCCGTCGGCGCCATGGGGAGGGCCCGGTCGGTGGTCGTCGTCGGTGACAGCAAGCAGATGCCGCCCACCTCGTTCGCGGAGTCGACCATCGGCTCCGGCGAGGAGGACGGCGACACCCTCGAGTTCGTGCGCGACGAGGAGTCGATCCTGTCGGAGTGCGTGCAGGCGCAGGTGCCCAGCAAGTGGCTGTCCTGGCACTATCGCAGCCAGGATGAATCGCTGATCGCCTTCAGCAACCGCGCGTACTACCGTGACCGGTTGTCCTCGTTCCCGGCTCCGCACCACGGTGCGGGCACGGATACCGGCTCCGGCTCCGGCTCCGGCTCCGGCTCCGCGGGCTACGGTGTGAGCCTCCGCCGGGTCGACGGTCAGTTCCTCCGCAGCGGCAAGGGCAAGTCGCTGCGCACCAACCCGGTCGAGGCCCAGGCCATCGTGACCGAGATCCTGGCCCGGTTCGCCGCCGAGCCCGACGAGACCCCGTCCATCGGCGTGATCACCTTCAACGTGCAGCAGCGGGCCCTCATCGAGGGCAGCCTCCGCGACAGCGGCGATGAGCGCATCGTGCACGCCCTGGACACCGACACCGATGGCCTGTTCGTCAAGAACCTGGAGAACGTGCAGGGTGACGAGCGCGACACCATCCTGTTCTCCACGGCGTTCAGCGCGGATGCCTCGGGCCGGCTGCCGCTGAACTTCGGTCCGCTCAACCTGCCCGGCGGCGAACGGCGCCTGAACGTGGCGATCACCCGGGCCCGGCGCCAGGTGATCGTGTTCAGCAGCTTCGCGCCCGCCGACCTGCGCGCCGAGGAGACCATCTCGGCCGGGGTGAAAGACCTGCGGGCCTACCTGGACCTGGCCGCCGGCGGCTCCGACGGGCTCGCCACCCCGCTACGCCAGTCCGGGGCGCTGGACCGGCACCGGGAGGAGATCGCCGAGGCCCTGCGCGAGCGCGGCTTCGCGGTGCAGGCGGACGTGGGGCTGTCCGACTTCCGGGTGGACCTCAGCGTGGCCACGACCGGGGCGCCCGGGCATCCGGTGATGGCCGTGCTGCTCGACGGCCCTACCTGGGCCGCCCGCCGCACGGTCTCGGACCGGGACGGCCTGCCCGTCGAGGTGCTCTCCAGGCTGATGGGCTGGCCGGCCGTGGAGCGGGTGTGGTTGCCCGAGTGGCTGGGCGACCGCGACGCGGTGCTGGATCGTCTCGCCGAGAAACTCGACGCCCTCGACGCCGCCCGCCAGGCGCACGAGGCCGCCGCGCTGGCGTAGCCGGGCCGCCGAGGCCTGGCCTCCCTCGCGGCAGGTCTACGCTCCCGCGGCACGTCGTCGTCCCGCCGGCACCCGTTCTAACGCGGGCCGCCGCGCACAACACGGGCCGCGGGGAGCACCACGGGCCGCGACACCGGCGCAGCTCAGAGCGCGGAGAACCCGGCGGGCAGCGGGGCGCGGCCGGTGGCGGCGCGCAACAGGGGTGCGGACGGGCCCTTGTGGGCGGCCAGGTCGGCGAGCACGTGCAGGGTCGCGGCGGCGGCGGGCTCGGGCACGGTCTGGTCGGCGGCGGGTACCCCCTGGCTCTGCAGCAGGTCGCTCGTGTGCACGGTGAGTTCCAGGGTGCGCGACGGCAGGTACTCGGCGATGCGGATGCGCCCGGCCGGCGTATCCGCCGGCTCGGAGCCGTCGAGGGTGGCCACCCGGGCCAGCACCCTGGCGGCGAGCTCCGCGACCGCGACGGCGGGCTGGGCGCCGAGGGTGGCGGCGGTCTCCCGACCGCGTTGCGCGATCTGCTCGGGTGTTCCCGCGGCGAGCGCGCGCTCGAAGTAGGCCGCCGGCGTTGTCACCTCGATCGTGGCGGCGACGCCGACGGCATCCTCCTCTGCCGCGAGATCGAGGTAGGCCTCGATGGTGGACAGGGCCCGGCTGGTGTGCCCGACGAGGTCGCGCACACTCCACTCGCCCAGGCCCAGCTGCCCCCAGACCTCGTCGTCCCCGGCGGCGCGCTCGGCGATGCCTGCGGTGACCGCCACGAACCACCGTGCGGCCGAATCAAAAGCGAAAACCGTGTCTGACCAGTCCCTGGGAGTCTCACTCATGCCCACAGAGTAGCCGCACCGTGCCCGCTCGTGCAGAACCCGCCGGGCTAGAACACTCGCGCCGCGATCTCGGCCGGCGCCGCCAGCAGCGCCTCGATCTCGTCGTCGAGCCGCACCAGGGTCAGTGATGCCCCCGCCATGTCGAGGGAGGTGCAGTATTCACCCACGTAGCTGCGTCCCACGGTGATGCCCAGCTCGGTCAGCCGCTCGTGCGCCCGCCCGAACAGGATGTAGAGCTCGCTGATCGGGGTTCCACCGAGCCCGTTGATCATCAGGGCCACCCTGTCGCCTGACACATAGGGCAGGTCCTTCACGACGGCATCCAGCATCTCGTCGGTCATCTCGTTGGCCGTGGTGAGCTTGGCCCGCCGCCGGCCGGGTTCGCCGTGGATGCCCACGCCGACCTCGATCTCATCGTCGCCGAGCTCGAACAGCGGTGATCCCTTCGCCGGCGGGGTGCAGGAGGTGAGGGCGATCCCCATGGTGCGGGTGACGCTGTCGACCTTCTCCCCGATCCGGACCAGCTCGTCCAGGTCCGCGCCCTGCTCGGCGGCGGCGCCGACGGCCTTCATCACGAAGAAGTTGCCCGCCACCCCGCGCCGACCCACGGTGTAGGTGGAGTCCTGCACAGCGACGTCATCGTCGATGAACAGGGTCTTCACGTTGACACCGTCGGCCGCGCTGAGCTCCTGCGCCATTTCGAAGGCCATCCGGTCGCCCGTGTAGTTGTTCACCAGCAACAGCACACCCTTGGGCGAGGCCAGCAGCTTGGTGGTCTCGTAGACGTAGTCCATCGGCGGCGCCGAGAACACGTCGCCGGGGCAGGCCGCGTCGAGCATGCCCTTGCCGACCGTCATCACGTGCGCCGATTCGTGCCCGGAGCCCGAGCCCTGAATGATCGACACCCTGTCGGGGTTCGGGCTGTCGGCTCGCATGATCAGGTTGTACGCGGGCACATACTTCAGGGTGTCGGGGTTGGCCAGCGCGATGCCCTTGAGCATCTCCGGAACGTACTGCTTCGGATCATTGACGAATTTCTTCATGGCTCCCTCTCTGGGCGGTGCTCGGTCGGTCGTGTGGTCGGTCGGTGCGTGTGCCTTGCGGGTGGGTGTGCGAGTGCGATGCGACGCTCAGTCGGTGTGACGGGATGGCCGTTCCGCGTCGTTCGGGGCGCCGGCGGATGAACCCACCCGGGCATCCCACTCGGCGCTCAGCCGCTCGAGGATCACGGCCACCGCCACCGCGCCGGGGTCCGGCGAGCCGATGCTCCGCTCCCCCGTGTAGCTGGCCCGGCCCCGACGGGCCTGCATCATGGCGGTCTGGTCGGAGGCTTGCCGGGCGACCGCGGCCATGCGGTGCAGGGTGGCGGGCGCGTCGGTGCCGGCTGTGACCTCCTCCTCGAGGGCATCCGTCATCGGCACGAGGGCGTCGAGCAGGGTCTTGTCGCCCACGTCGGAATTACCGCGCGACTTGATGCCGGCGATTGCGCTGCGCAGCATCGCAACGGCGTCGCCGCCGCGCACCTCGTCCCTGCCCTTGACCGCGAGGGACGCCCGCAGGAATGCGGTGCCCCAGAGCGGCCCGGAGGTCCCGCCGATCCGCCCGGAGATGACCATGCCCACCTTCTGCAGGAACGCGCTCGGGCTGCTGCGGTCGTACTCGTCCCAGTCGGCGAGGACGATTTCGAAGCCTCTGGCGAGCGAGTAGCCGAAGTCACCGTCGCCGACGACGGCGTCGAGGTCACCGAACTCCTTCTCGTTGTCGACCGCTGTCTGGGCGATGCTGTGCACGACGAATTCGGTGTCGGCCAGGCTGGTCATGGGGTCTCGCTTCCTGTTCTGGAGGTGCCGGGCAGGGTGAGGATCGTGACGAGGTCCGCCAGCCGCAGATACGGGCCGGGGTGGATGCCGGCCGGGTCGGCCAGGATCTCGGCGGTGGGCCCGGCGGGGTCGCCGAGGGACGAGACCACGAGGGCGGCGCCGTCGAAGTCCTCGTCGGCCGTGTAGCTACTCACGGTCACCACGGTCGCAAGCCCGGCGGCGAGCGCGGCCCGCAGCCCGTTCTCGCTGTCCTCGATCACCAGCGTTTCGCTCCGGTCGACGCCCAGCTCGCGAAGCGCGTACAGATAGATATCGGGGGCGGGCTTCTTCGCCGGCACGATGTCGCCCGCGAAGACGTGGAACCCCGCGGCGAGGTCGGGCCCCACCGCGTGGGTGAGCACCGCCCGCACCGACGCCTCGGCCGAGGTCGAGGCCACGGCGAGGGTCCAGCCGACCGCGGCGGCTTCCTCGGTCAGGCGACGGATGCCGGGCCGGGCCGGCAGCACCCCCGCGGCCACGCGTTCGGTGTAGATCGCCGTCTTGCGGTGGTGCCAGGCCAGGATGGTCTCGTCCCAGGCCGCCGGGTCCTCGGGCAGGCCCAACTCGCGGGCGACGTCCGGGGTGAGGATGCTCCGCATCCGCTCCTTGCCCCCGCCGATCCTCACCTTCTCGGCGTAGTCGGCGTCACTCCAGTGCACGGGCACCCCGAACTCGTCGAAGGTCTGGTTGAACGCCGGCAGGTGGCCGTCCCGTTCGGTGTCGGCAAGCACTCCGTCGCAGTCGAAGATCAGTGCCGGCATCTCAGGCCTTCCCCGCGCTGCCGAACTGTTCGGCCAGTCCCCGGGTGAGGTTGACGATGTCGGTGCGCACCTTCGCGAACAGCGACGGTGGGTCCCACTTGTCGCGGGCCTGGGCATCCGTGAGGAAGGAGAGGTTGGATTTCATGTAGGTGATCTTCAGCGCCGTGGAGATGTTCACCTTGGCGCAGCCCCGCGCGATCAGGTCGGTGAATTGGGCGTCGGTCATGCCGCTGCCGCCGTGCAGGGCGATCGGGATCGGGTGGGCGGCGACGAGGTCGCTCACCCGCTGGAAGTCGAGCACCGGTTCCCGCTTGTACACCCCGTGCGCGTTGCCGATCGCCGGTGCGAACACGTCCACGCCGGTGGCCTCGAGGAACCTCAGCGACACCGCGAGGCTCTGCCTGGCCGCTTCGGTGTCGCTGCCGACACCGTCTTCGACGCCTGTGATCGACTCGATCTCGCCCTCCACGTGGGCGCCGAACCTGCGGGCCTGCCGCACCACCTCAATGGTCTGGCGTTGGTTCTCCTCCACCGGCAGGGTGGAGGCGTCGAACAACACCGAGTTCCAGCCTTGAATGAGGCATTCGGTGATCACCTCCCGGTCCGGGCAGTGGTCCAGGTGCAGCGCCACCGGCACCTCGATGCCGGCGGTCATCGACGACCACATGGCGAAGAGAACTTCGGAGCCGATGGCTTTGACGGTCTTCACCGACGTCTGCACGATCACCGGCGAGCGGGCTTCGACGGCCCCGGCCAGCACCGCCTCCATCGTCAGGTCGTTCACCACGTTGATCGCGGGAACGCCGTATTTCTCGGCGAACGCACGATCGACGATCTCCTTGAGAGTGCTCACGGCCATGTGCGCCTCGCTTCCTCGCGTGTTGCTGGGGATCGTAGGCGTCAACACAGCAACGGGCAATGGCGGACCTGACTGGATGCTGCGGCACCCCCTCGCCGCACGGCCCTCCCGCGACGGCGCGGCGCTCGCGCATAATTGTCGCTATGGACCCCGTCAGCACCATTGTCTGGATCGTCGTGTTCGTCCTGGTCACCGTCACGGTGACCGGCTTCTCCCGGCGCATCGGCTGGTCGGCGCCGTTCGTCCTGGTGGTCGTCGGCGCGGCCGCGTCGTTCCTGCCGTCGGTGCCGCGCATCGAGCTCGAGCCGGAGCTCGTGCTTTACGGGCTGCTGCCCCCGCTGCTGTTCGCGGCGGCGATCCGCACGTCGATCGTGGACGTGCGGGCCCGGCGGGACGGCATCCTGCTGCTGTCGGTGGGTCTGGTGGCCTTCACCGTCGTGACGGTGGGGCTGACCGCGTGGCTGGTGGTGCCGGCGATTTCGCTCGCTGCCGCGTTCGCGTTCGGCGCTGTCGTGGCACCGACGGATGCCGTGGCGATCACGGCCATCGCCGGGCGGCTGGGCCTGCCCCGGCGGGTGGTCACGGTGCTCGAGGGTGAGAGCCTGCTCAACGACGCGACCGCGCTGGTGGCCCTCAACGCGGCGATCGCGGCCATCCTGAGCACGGTAAGCCCGCTCTCGGTGACCGGCGACTTCGTCGTCGCCGTCGTCGGCGGTGTGGGCGTCGGGCTCGCCGTCGGGTACGTGCTGGCCGTGATCCGTCGGCAGTTGCACGCGCCGGTGCTGGACACCAGCCTGTCGCTGGTGACGCCGTACCTGGCGTTCATCCTCGGCGAGCTGGTGCACGGTTCCGGGGTGCTGGCGGTGGTGATCGCCGGCCTGTTCCTGGGCTACCGCGCGCCGGTGATCCAGTCGGCGGAGGCCCGCATCGCCGAGTCGATCAACTGGCGCACCATCCAGTTCTTGCTGGAGAACGCCGTGTTCCTGTTCATCGGCCTCAACCTGGCGACGATTCTTGAGGGGGTGCGGCTCACCGGCACGGGGTTCTGGACCACGGTGTGGATCGCTCTGGTGATCCTCGCCGCCCTGCTCGTGTCGCGTTTCGTGTGGATGGCCATCACCACGTCGATCTATCGGTACGGACCGCGGCGGTTGCGGGAGCGCGGCTGGAGCTGGCGCACCGGCGTGGCCGTGTCGTTCGCGGGGATGCGCGGGGTGGTCACCCTTGCGGCGGTCTTCCTACTCCCGCCGGAGACACCCCAGCGCGAACTTCTGCAGCTGCTGGCCTTCGTGGTGGTGGTCGGCACCCTCGTGCAGGGGCTGGCGCTGCCGTGGATCATCCGCCGGTTGCGTCTGCCGCCGCCGGACCGGACCCAGGAGCGGATCGAGGCGCAGATGCTTCTGGCCGAGGCGCAGACCGCCGGCCTGGCCCGGCTCGACACCGAGGTGACCGACGCCGACGAGGACCGGGTGATCGGCCGGTTGCGCACCAACGCCGTGTTCCTCACGGATGCGCTCGACAACCCGGCTCCGGATGAGGCGGAGCCGCTGCCGGCCGCGTACAACCGGCTGCGGCGGGCCATGATCGAGGCCGAGCGGGAGGCCGTGCTGGCCGCCCGGGCGGACGGCCGCTACCAGGAGCCGGCCATCCGCTCGGCGTTGGCCTTCATCGATGTGGAGGAGTCCGCGCTCAAGGCAGGGTCGCCCAAACACCAGGAATGAGGTGGCGGCGCGCGGCGCACCATCGTGCTCGCGGCCAGAAGGCCCGGGCGAGCGGCTAGGCCAGCTTGGCCTGCCCGGTGAGCGCCGGCGGCTCGTTCCAGGTCTTGATGATGGCCCAGCCGACGGCGGCGATGGGCACGGCGAGCACGGCACCGATGATGCCGGCCACGATGGTGCCGGCGGTCAGGGCGACGAGGATCACCAATGGGTGCAGCTTGAGCGACTGTGCCATCACCACGGGCTGCAGGAAGTTGCCCTCGAGCTGGTTGACGACGATCACGATGCCCACCACGATCAGCGCAATCACCCAGTCGGTGGCGACGAGCGCCACGAGGGCGGCCAGGATCCCGGCCACTGTCGCACCGATCAGCGGGATGAACGCCGTGAGGAACACGATGACCGCCAGCGGCAGCGCCAACGGCACCCCGAGCACGGCGAGGCCGATGCCGATCGCGGCGGCATCGACGAAGGCGATGATCGCCGTGCCGCGCACATACCCGCCGAGCACCCGCACCGAGGTGGTGCCGATGCGGCGGCCGCGCTGCAGGCGCTCGCCGTGGAACGGGCGCAGGAAGAACTTCCAGATGACGTCGCCGTCCTTGAGGAAGAAGAACAGGATCACGACGACGAGCACGGCGCCGGTGATGATCTCGGTCGCCACGGACACCCCGGCGAGAGCACCGGAGCCGAACTGGCTGCTGGTGAGGAAGTCGATGCCCTGATCGCGGATGTCCTCGAGCTGGGCGGAGTCGAGGGCCAACGGCCCCTCGGTGAGGTAGGTGAACAGCTGGTCGATGCCGTCAGAGGCGCTCGTCACCAGCTCGCTCCACTGGTTCTCGACGGCGACGACGATCAGGGTCACGATTCCGCCGAACACGACGATGGCGGTCAGCAGGGTGACCCAGGTCGCCAGGATCGGCGACAGCCCCCGGCGGCGCAGCCATCCGATGACCGGGCTCAGAGCGGATGCCAGGATGATCGCGATCAGCAGCGGGATCACCACGAGCTTCACCTGCACGAGGACGAAGATCACCACGGCGACGAGAGCGAGAGCGAGCAGGATCTGGCCGCTGCGGAGGCCCAGCCAGCCCAGCTTGTCGGTCAGCAAGGTACGCAATGTCGTCGGACCGTCGGTTCGGGGCTCGGCCCTGCGGGCACCGGTGTTGTCGGGAATTCGCATGTGACCACCCTAAACAAGGTTCTCCGACATAGCTCGGTAAAACGCGCGAGTTTGTGCACAGCCTCAGGCGGATTTTGGGATTCGACACCCACACGATACACACGTTTTGCTCCAGCGACACCCTTGAAATTCCCAGTGTGGTGGAGTGCCATGGAGGGTGTTCCGGCGCCCTGTGTTGCTGAGAGCGAACCACCGAGGAACACCACTGAGGATGCCGCGCGCCACAAGCGCGAACCGACCGGTTCAGGTGTCACGACAGGTATCAAGGAGGATACAAATAATGGCAGGAAACAGAGCAGTTGCTTACGAAGGTCCGGGCAAGGTCGACGTTATCGACATCGACTACCCCACCTTCGAGCTGAAGGACGGACCCGGCGTCAACCCGGCGAACATCGGCCGCCAGGTTCAGCACGGTGTCATCCTGAGAACCATCACCACCAACATCTGTGGGTCCGACCAGCACATGGTGCGCGGACGCACCACGGCTCCGATGGGTCTGGTCCTCGGCCATGAAATCACGGGCGAGGTAGTCGAAGTCGGCCGGGACGTCGAGTTCATCAAGGTCGGCGACATCGTGTCGGTCCCGTTCAATATCTCCTGCGGTCGCTGTCGCAACTGCAAGGAACGCAAGACCGGTGTCTGCCTGAACGTGAACCCGGACCGTCCGGGTAGTGCGTACGGGTATGTCGACATGGGTGGCTGGGTCGGCGGGCAGTCGCAGTACGTGCTGGTCCCGTACGCGGACTGGAACCTGTTGAAGTTCCCCGACCGGGAGCAGGCGCTGGAGAAGATCCTCGACCTCACCATGCTGTCGGACATCTTCCCGACCGGGTTCCACGGTGCCTTCACCGCCGGCATCGGCGTGGGCTCAACGGCCTACATCGCCGGCGCTGGACCGGTGGGACTCGCCGCGGCAGTCTCGGCGCAGCTGCTGGGTGCCGCCGTGGTGATCGTGGGTGACCTCAACCCCGAGCGCCTCGCACAGGCCCGTAGCTTCGGCTGTGAGACCGTTGACCTCACCAAGGGTGAGCCGCAGGATCAGATCGAACAGATCTTGGGGGTGCCAGAGGTGGATGCGGCGGTCGACGCCGTCGGATTCGAAGCACACGGACACGGCAAGGATGCCGGAACTGAAAAGCCGGCAACCGTGCTGAACTCGCTGATGAGCATCACTGCGGCCGGCGGTGCGCTCGGTATTCCGGGGCTGTACGTCACGGGCGACCCGGGAGCGGCGACGGAAGCAGCCAAGGTGGGTTCATTGTCGCTGAGCCTGGGTACCGGCTGGGCCAAGTCGCTGTCGTTCACCACCGGACAGTGCCCGGTGATGAAGTACAACCGGCAGCTGATGATGGCGATCCTGCACGATCGCGTGCAGATCGCCAAGGCCGTGCACGCACAGCCGATCAGCCTCGAGGATGCCCCGCGCGGGTATGCCGAGTTCGATGCGGGTGCGGCGACGAAGTACGTGCTCAACCCGAACGGCTATCTCAAGGACTGAGTGATCTCAGACCTGGCTGGCCGGTAGGCAGCATCCGGGATCGGGCCGCAGCAGGCGGCCCGATCCCGGTGTGTTGTGCCAGGCGCGGGTAGCCTGATCTGGTCGCGTACCTGCGGCTCCGAGCGCAAGGACCGCCCCCGATGCCCCGCCAAGACACCCCCACCACGCCCTTCGAGGCTGAGCGGACGGACGGCTCCGGCCTGGGTTGGGAGGCGATCATCGTCGCCGGCGGCAGGGCCAGGCGGCTGGGCGGCATCGACAAGACCGCCCTGGTCTGGCGAGGCCGCAGCCTGCTCGACGGAGTGTTGGCCGCGACCACCGGCGCTCGGCGCACCTGCGTGGTCGGATCCGACGCCGTCTTCCCCGCCGATGTGCTGCGCGCGGTCGAGCAGCCGCGCTGGGGCGGTCCGGCCGCGGCGATGGTGGCAGGCCTCGAGGCGCTGGCCCGCGACTCCGAGGGCACGGGTTCCGCGGGCACCGGTTCCGCGGGCACGGGTTCCGCGGGCACCGGTTTCGCGGAGTGGATCGTGGTGCTCGCCGGCGACCTGGTGCACGCTGACGACGCCTTGCCCTACCTGCTGGGCGAACTCGACAGGCTCTTGACCGCCCCGAAGACCGACGCCGCGCAGACCGACGCCGTGCAGACCGACGCCGTGCAGACCGACGCCGTGGCGTACCGTTCCATCGACGGCCTGATCAGCGTCGATGCCGGCGGCCGGCGCCAACCGCTGCTCGCCGTCTACCGGCGTGCGGCCCTGGCCTCCTCCGCGCTGCTGCGTCCGGCGGACAACCTCTCGGTGATGGGCCTGATCGACCCACTCAACCTGGTGGAACTGCGCCTTCCCGATGCCCTGGCCGACGACGTCGACACCCCGGCCGACGCAGCCAGGCTCGGCATCGTCCTGCCCAATACTGGCTAGCCTTGACTCAGGCGACACTGTCGTCGACCATCCTCGAGGAGCTCGTCATGCCCATGATCCACACCGGCCGATCGGTCCGACTCGGTTCCCGCGGCACCGGCGACCTGGCCCGCGGCGTGGTCCTCTGATGGAGTGGCTGGAGGCTAGGGCCACCGTGCACAGGGTCGGCGCGGAGATGCCCCGCGCCACTGAGAGGGTGGCGCTCCAGGACGCCGTCGGGCGCACCCTTGCCGGCGCGGTGCACTCGCTGACGGCCCTGCCGAGCTTCGCGTCCTCGGCCATGGACGGCTGGGCCGTCAGCGGCGACGAGCCGTGGATTTTGGGCCCACCGATCCTGGCGGGTGACCCTCCGCCGACGACTGTCCTCGCGGCCGGGACCGCGCGGCCCATCGCCACCGGCGCCTGCGTGCCGGCCGGCACCCACGGCATCCTGCGCTCGGAAAACGGTGAGCTGGTGCCGGGGTCTGCGGCCGGCACCGTGCCCACGCTCATCCGCTCGGCGCAGACCGGTGAACACGAGCCGGCACGCGGCGAGCATGTGCGCGCCCGCGGCGAGGAATGCGGTCTCGACGAACGGATGCTCGAGCCCGGCTGCCTGCTCACCGTTCCCCGGATCGCTCTCGCCGCGGTGACGGGCCACGACACCCTCACCGTGACCACACAGCCGACCGTGGAGCTGCTGCTTCTCGGCACCGAGGTGATCGAGTCCGGCATCCCCGGTCCCGGGCAGGTGCGAGACGCGTACTCCCCAGAGTTTCCGGCCCTGCTCAGCGGACTGGGTGTGCGGCTGAGTGCACTACGGCGGCTGCCCGACGACCTTGACCAGACCATCGACGCGATCCGGTCGAGCACCGCGGCACTGGTGATCAGCACCGGAGGCAGCGCCCGCGGCCCAGCCGACCACCTGCGCGCCGCACTCGGCGCACTCGGCGCCACGGTGCTCATCGACGGCGTGCGGATGCGCCCCGGCCACCCCGTGATGCTCGCCCGCCTCGCCGACGGCCGCCTGTTGCTCTGCCTGCCCGGCAATCCGCTGGCCGCAATGCTCGTGCTGGCCAGCCTGGGCGTACCGCTGATCGACGGGATGCTCGGCCGCCCGCTGGTGCCGCTGGGCCGCGTGACCCTCGCGCACGACATCGCCAACCTCAGCGGGTCGACCCGGCTGGTGGCGTACCGGCTCACGGACGACGGCGCGGTGCCGACGGCGCGTCAGGGTTCCGGCATGCTGCGCGGACTTGCCGAGGCCGACGGTGTGGCCGTGGTGCCGGCCGGCGGTGCGTGCTCCCCCGAGCCCGTCGCCACGATTCCGCTGCCCTGGTAGCCGCAGTGCTGACCCTGTCGGTGACCGGGTCGGAGTGCTAAACCGGAAGGGATCGACAGATACGGAGGCCATGGGTTCGCTGCGTGAACTTCGAATGCCCTGTCGACCGAATCGGGAAAGAAGGCAGACATGGCGACCTACACAATCGGCTACTTCGTCGGCAGCCTGAGCAGTACGTCCATCAACCGCACCCTGGCCACGGCGCTGATCGCTCTCGCACCACAGGAACTTGAATTCACCGAGATCACGATCGGGAACCTGCCCCTGTACAACCCGGACTTCGACGCGGACTTCCCGCCGGCCGGCCGAACCCTCAAGGCGGCCATCGACTCGTCGGACGGAATCCTCTTCGTCTCCCCGGAATACAATCGCTCGATCCCCGGCGCTCTGAAGAACGCGATCGACTGGGGGTCCAGGCCGTGGGGCACGAACTCCTTCGCACGCAAACCCACCGGCATCATCGGCGCGTCACCTGGCGGAATCGGAACCGCGGTCATGCAGTCGTCGATGCGGAGTGTCCTGAGCTTCCTCGATGCGCCTCAGCTGAATTCGCCCGAGGCTTACATCAGCTTCGACGCTGCCGTCTATGGGCCCAACGGCGAGGTCACCGACGAGTCCACCCGGTCATTCCTTCGCCACTATATGGAGGAGTATTCGGCTTTCGTGCAACGGGTGCTCACCGCGAACGCACCTGGACACATCGGTGACGAGGACCCCAACTCCAGAAAGTGAGTCACACGGTAGTGACTCCAGCCGTTCAGGCCGGAACCCTTCGCTTCGCCTAAAAGGGTGGCGTTTCGTCGGACCGATCAGGTGACACCGCCGGCGACACGGGCGGAACCGTGGGCGGAGCCGGCGGCTGTGTCGTCGGGGCCAGGGTGGGTGGTGGTCCGAGGGTGGTTTCGGGGTAGGTGCGGTGGGTTTCCCCGGCCGGGGAGGTCCAGCGCAGCACCCCGCGG
The DNA here is from genome assembly GCF_035984795.1 of Cryobacterium sp. MP_3.1. Classification (NCBI taxonomy): domain Bacteria; kingdom Bacillati; phylum Actinomycetota; class Actinomycetes; order Micrococcales; family Microbacteriaceae; genus Cryobacterium; species Cryobacterium sp. MP_3.1. Next base: position 100,465 of record NZ_JAXCHV010000005.1, read on the forward strand.
GGTTCGTGCACCACGGCCCACAGCGTGTGGTGTTTGACGCGGTGGTGGGCGCGGCAGAGGTGGGCCAGGTTGTCGGAGTCGGTGGGTCCGCCGTGTTCCCACGCGGTGGTGTGGTCGATATCGCTGCGGGATGCGGGTCGGGTGCAGCCGGGGAAGCGGCAGGTGCCGTCGCGCAGCCTCAACCACCGGCGCGTGTCGGCCGGGACCCGGTAGTGTTCCTTGCCGACCGAGAGCACCGCCCCGGTCTCCGGGTGTACCAGCAGCCGGGTGAAGCTGGGCGCTCCGGCGGCGATCTCCCGGGCGGTGTCGGCTGGGATCGGCCCGTACCCTTCGAGGAAGCCGGGTGCCTCGCTTTTTCCCATCGCGGTGAGCACGGGGACGGTGACCATCACGCTGCCGCGGATGCCGCCGCCGGTGCCGGTCGGGGTGACGCCGTCCAGGACCAGGTCGGCCATCGCGTCGGCACAGATCTGCCCGATCGTGCGCCGCTCTTCCTCCGGAATCGACGCGTCCTTTTGTTCCTGGGCCGAGGTGGCCTCGGCGATGCTGGTCAACCTGTCGTGAGCGGCCTGGGTTTGCACCGCGGTGCCGTACCAGGTCAGGGTGCCCATGCCATCGGCCCGGCCCTCCCACCACACCCCGCGTTCGGCGATCGCGGCGGTGGCCCGTTTGGTGAGGGTCTCGGGGTGCGCTCGTTCCCGCAGCCGCCGTGCCTTCACCGCGAGTTTGCCCACGGTGAGGTCCTTCGCTTCGGGCAGCAGCCTCGCTTCGAAGGCGGCCGCTTCCTCAAGCGGGAGGAAGCTGAGTTGGTCCATCCGCACCTGCCCGTGCCGGTAACTGATCTCCCCGGCTCTCATCGCCGTGAGGGTGGCCTGCATCGGGCCGGCGAACATGCTGGATTCACTGATCAGGTTCTCCGCGGTGCGATCGGCCAGCCGCAGCGAGCAGGCCACCTCGGTCGTGATGGTGCGGCGGGCGATCTCCTGGTCCTCCCACACCGCGATCTTCCGCGGGCTCGCGTCGGCGTCGGTGCGGACCGGCCCTCGGGCCGACTCGGCGGCATAGTCGGGGTTGAGCAGTTTCGCGGTGGCCGGGTCGGAACTCCACCGCTGCAACTCCGCGAGCGCGCGAGCCCGTTCGGCGGTCGCCTTCGCGATCCTCCGGTGGGCCTTCCTGGCCTGGGCGACCTTCCGCGCCAGGGTGGCCTGCGCCTGCGCCTGCAGGGCGAGGCGACGCCGGTGCGCCTGCGCGTGCGCGCCGGCATCGGGTCCGCCCGCGCGATCGCTCTGGTCATCGCGGGCGTCGTGACCCGGGCCATCCGGGTCGGCCGGGAACTGCTCAGCTGGGCTGCTCATACCCCGATAATCGCACCCACCACCGACACTCCAACCCCCGCAGAAACGAGTGTGGAAAGGTTCGCTGACCGGGTGCTTGTGGAGGAGCGGCGAGCGACACAAGGCCCCGGGTCGACGGGGACCGATCGCCCCCGAACGATTGCCGCGCCGCCGCTGAGATGCTATTCCTGAAGCGCACGTTCCGTGCCGTACCCGGCCAGAAGGAGACCCCATGAACGCCCCCGAAAACGACACCGGCCGGCTGGACGACCTGAGTCAACGGCTGACCCAGGCACTGCAGATTCTGGACCTGAAGGTCGACTACCCGCTGCTACTCGACCTGGCCGCCGAGACCACCCGCGCCGTAGGCCCTGCCGGCGGACCGATCAGCACCTTCCTGGTGGGATACGCGGCCGGCATGACGAGCACCTCGAGCAAACAGGCCACCACCGACGCCGTCGAGCGCGCCGTTGGAGTAGCCAGGCAGGCCACCCGGAAGAGCGGTGACGGCGGCATCGACGACGGGTGGGCGAACACCGCCCAGTAGTCGTCAGTCCAGTAGCCGTCAGTCCAGAGCCGTCAGCACAGGCGCCCTCCCCTACATGGTCGGCACCGCCTCGACGGTGCGCGCCGGCTCCACCCGCACGATCACCGCCTTCGAAACCGGCGTATTGCTGCCCTCCGCCACATGGTCGAGAGGCACAAGCACGTTCGCCTCCGGGTAGTACGCCGCCGCACAGCCCCGTGCGGTGGGGTATGACACGGCCCGGAACCCGCGCAGCACCCTCTCGACGCCGTCGTCGTACACGCCATGAACATCCACCATCTGCTCATCGTCGAGGCCGAGTTCGACAAGGTCGTTGGGGTTGATGAACACCACGTGACGGCCCTTCTTGATGCCGCGATACCTGTCGTCGTGCCCGTAGATGGTGGTGTTGAACTGGTCATGCGATCGCAGGCTCTGCAGGATCAGGGTGCCGACGGGCCGGTCCAGGTACTCGAGGTCGTTGACGGTGAGCATGGCCTTGCCGGTGGGGGTGGGGAAGGTGCGGGAATCGCGTGGCCCGTTCGGCAGCAGGAAGCCGCCGTCCTGCCGGATCTTGGCGTTGTAGTCGTCGCAGCCGGCGACGACGTGGGAGATGTGCTCCCGGACGAGGTCGTAGTCACGCTCGAATCCCACCCAGTCCACGCCCACCTTGGTGCCCAGCACCGCCCGGGCCAGGCGGCTCACGATGGCGACCTCCGACAGCAGGTTCGGTGCGACCGGGCGCACCTTGCCCCAGGACGGATGCACGGCGCAGACGGTGTCCTCCACCGACACGAACTGCTCCCCCGTGGCCTGCCGGTCGATCTCGGTGCGCCCCTTGGTCGGCAGGATCAGCGCCTCGTCGCCGACCACGGCATGCGACCGGTTCAGTTTGGTGGAGACCTGCACCGTCATCTCGGCACCGCGCATCGCGGCCTCGGCGGCCCCGGTATCGCTGATCGCGCCGACCAGGTTGCCGCCGAGAGCCATGAAGACCTTAACCCGGCCGTCCCGCAGTCCCCTGATGGTCTCGACCGAGTCCATCCCGTGCTCCCGGGGCGGATCGAAGCCGAACTCCCGTTCGATGGCGTCGAGGAACGCCGGCGGCATCTGCTCCCAGATGCCCATGGTGCGGTCGCCCTGCACGTTGCTGTGCCCGCGGATCGGCGATGCACCCGCGCCGGGCTTGCCGATGTTGCCGCGCAGCAGCAGCAGGTTGATGATCTCCTTGATCGTGGCGACGCCCTTTTTGTGCTGGGTGAGCCCCATCGCCCAGGTGATGATCACCTTTTCGGCCCGAAGGTACCGGGCGGCGAGCTCGTCGATGTCGGCGGTTTGCAGGCCGGTGGCGGCCAGCACGGCCTTCTCGTCGACCTGGGCGAGGTGCGCGGTGAGTTCCTCCAGCCCCTGGCAGTGCTCGCGCAGGAACTCGTGGTCGAGCACGGTGCCCGGGTTCGCGGCCTCCGCGGCGAGCACCCGCTTGGACACCGCCTGTAACAGGGCCATGTCGCCGCCGAGCCGCACCTGCACAAATTGGTCGGCCATTTCGGTGCCGTGCCCGATGATGCCCTTCACCTTCTGCGGGTTCTTGTACCGTCTGAGCCCGGCCTCCGGCATCGGATTGACCGCGACGATCTCGGCGCCGTTCTCCTTCGCCTCCTCCAGGGCGGTCAGCATCCGGGGATGGTTGGTGCCCGGATTCTGGCCCATCACGATGATCAGGTCGGCCTTGCCGAAGTCGTCATAGGTGATGGTTGCCTTGCCGATGCCGATGGTTTGCCCCATCGCCCAGCCGGACGACTCGTGGCACATGTTGGAGCAGTCGGGCAGGTTGTTGGTGCCGAAGGCGCGCACAAAGAGTTGGTAGGCGAACGCGGCCTCGTTCGAGGTGCGGCCGCTGGTGTAGAAGGCGGCCTGATCCGGCGAGTCCAGCCCGTTGAGCTTCTCGGCGAGCAGTCTGAACGCCTCGGCCCAGCTCAGCGGCCGGTAGTGGTCGTCGCCGGCGGCCTTGTAGACCGGTTCGGTCAGCCGCCCCTGCATGCCCAGCCAGTATTCCGAGCGGTCACGCAGGTCGCTGACCGGATGCTCGGCCCAGAATTCGCTCCCGATGGTGACGGGAGTCGCCTCCCAGGTGACGGCCTTGGCGCCGTTCTCGCAGAACTCGAAGGTCTTGCGGTGGGTGGGGTCAGGCCAGGCGCAGCTCATGCAGTCGAAGCCGTCTTTTTGGTTCATCGCCAGCAGGGTCTTGCGGCTGCGGCTGACGCCCATGCCCGCCAGCGCCGGGATGGTGGAGTGCAGCACTCCGGGCACGCCCGCCGCCCAGGACTTGGGCGAACCGACCTCGAGGGTGGACTCCCCCGCCTCGTCGGCGTCGTCGAGGTGGACCGGGCTCTTCTCGCGCGCCTGGTTGGCCCCAAACGGTGGGTTCGTGGTCACTTTTTTGGGCGTCATCCTGGGCATCCCTTTCGCCGGCCGGGATCAGCCGGCACTGTCGCGCCGGAGCCCGGAAACACTGGACTTACCCCCTCAGGGCTATCAGCATCCGGCGCTCACGGCAAGGACCCGGCAACGTTCAGGGCACACTCTGGGCGGCGAAGCGCTCGAGCCCGCAACGCCGAGTTCCGCCAAAACGCTCCTTCGGGCGCATGGGACCCCCAGCCCACCCGAGTTGCCACTTCGGGCCCTCTCCGCAAGCCCGAAGGGGCGCCAACTGCCATCTCGCCTGCAGCGCGCCCCGCGACTTGCCAGTTCACGCCCTCTCCGCTGCGCTGCAGGGGCCTCAAGTGGCAAGTCATCGCAGGGCCCTGCGCCGAGATGTCGCACCCTCCTCCCTTTTGGCGCCGACGGGCTGCTTTCCGGCACGTCGGCGCTGCGGGCTCAGCCGACGATCTGCGCCGCGAAGCGCTCGAGCACCTCGCCGATGCGGCCCTTGCAGCCGCCGCAGCCGGTCCCCGCGCGGGTGGCCGTGCCGATGCAGGCCACGGTGGTGTTGCCGGCCTGCGCCGAGGTGGTGATCGCCTCCACCGTGACACCGTTGCACCAACAGACCGTGGACTCCGGCGCGAAGGCGTCGCCCGCGGTCGCGGGGTCGTAGTCGGGACCATCGAACCGCAGCAGCACCGACCGATCGGCGGGCAGCTCACTGCCGCGCTCGAACAACAGGGTGAGCTCGGCACCGGTACGGGGCATGCCCACACAGACGAAGCCGGTGAGGATGCCGCCGCGAGTGACCATTTTCACGTAGCGGCCGTGCTCGGGGTCGGCCCACTGCGCGACGGCCAGGGGCGCCGGATCGGACGAGCATCCGTGCGTGTGCGCGGTGCCGCCGTATCCGGCGTCGTCGCACCTGGCATCGACGTCGAACGGGTCGGCCGCGGTATCACCGGCGGCGACCACGTCGATGCCCTCGGCCTTGAGCATCACGACGGATGCGCCCGGTCCGGCCGCAAGCGCCGGTGCCGGTTCAGCGGTCACGGCGGCAGCTAGCACGGCCGGCCGGCCCGCTGCGACACCCGCCCTGATCTCGGCGCTGAACCGGGCCGCGAGGCTGTCGGCCTGCCGCCAGCCCGGCCCGATCAGACCGGACGGCCCACCGGCCGGTGCCATCCTGGCGCCGTTCCACGCTGCACCGGAGTCGGCATCGGCCGGACGGCCAGCCACATGAGCGCAGTCCCCGATGGCGTGGATCGCCGCATCCGCCCAGCTTCGCAGCGACTCGTCGACCAGGATGCCGGTGGATACGGGCAGCCCGGCCAGGTGGGCGAGTTCGGTGCGGGCACCCACACCGCAGGAAAGCAGCAGCAGGTCGCCGCTGATCTGCTTGCCGTCGGCGCAGATGAGGGCTTCGAAGCGTTCCACGCCGTCGTCGTCGTGGTGAAACAACACGCTCTCGGCGCGGGCGTGGTTGACCATGGTGACGCCCGCCCGGCGGGCGCTCCGGGTGAGCACCGAGCCGCCGCCGCGGTCGAGGTTGCGGTTCATCGGAATCTCGCCGTGAAAGACCACGCAGACCTCGGCGCCGGCGGCCGCGGCCGCGAGCGCGATCTCCATGCCGAGCACTCCGGCACCGAGCACCACGATGCGCTGACCGGCCTGCACGGCCGCCAGCACGGTGGCGGCGTCGGCGAGGTCGCGGAGCGCGCTGACACCGCAGGGCAGCGGCGCGCCGGCCCAATCCAGTGCAGCGGCGCCGAGGCCGCCGGCATCCGCACCGGGTTTTATCAGGCCGCGCCGCACCCGCTTGACGCCGTCCAGGGTGGGCACATTCGCGCGCGCCCCGGTGGCCAGCACCAGCCTGTCGTACGGCACTGAGCTGCCGTCGCCGAGCGTGACCGTACGGATGGTGCGCTTCACTTCGGTCACCGTGGTGCCGGTGAGGATGCGCGCGCCGGCAGCCAGGGCCCGGCTGCCGTCGGTGAGGTCGAGGGTGTCCCGGTCGGTGCGACCCACGGCGTAATCGGCCAGGAGCACCCGGTTGTAGGCGTGCACCTCTTCGACTCCGACGACGGTGAGCTCGGCCAGACCGGCCTCGACGAGCGGCAGGAGCTCGTCGACGAACCGGGCGCCGACCGGGCCGTAGCCCACGACGACGATGCGTTCGGGGGCGGCCGGGCCGGGGGAATCGGGCAGCTCGGCAGAAGTGTGGTCAGGCATCCGCCATCGCCCTCTCGTGGTCGGGAGCCGACAGGCCGGGCGCATCGATTGCCCGTACCCGCACGGCGGTGCGTTTGAACTCGGGCATGCCGGAGACCGGGTCGGTGGCGCCGGCGGTGAGCAGGTTGGCGCGCTGGTCGGCGGGAAAGTGGAAGGGCAGGAACACAGTGTCAGGCCGGATGTCGGCGCTCAGCTGCGCGCGGCACCGCACGATGCCACGCTCGTTGGCCAGCTCGACCCAACCGCCGTCGATCAGACCCAGGCTCGCGGCGGTGGCCGGGTGCACCTGCATCCGGGCCTCGGGCTGGGCCTCCGACAGCTCGGCCACCCGGCGGGTCTGCGCACCGGATTGGTAGTGCTCGAGCAGCCGGCCGGTGATCAGGGTGAGCGCACCCCGCGTCTGGGCCGGCGCCGCCACGGCGCGCGGGGTCACGGCGACGATGCGCGCGCGGCCGTCGTCGTGAACGAACCGCTCGAGGAAGAGCCGCGGGGTGCCGCCGGAGCCGGCCGGGTAGGGCCAGTACGCGGGCTCCCCCGTGTCGAGCAGGGCGTAGCCGAGGCCTGAGTAGTCGGCGATGCCGCCCTCGGTGGCCCGGCAGAGTTCGTCGAAGACCTCGCCGGGTTCGGCGCTGTACACGCCGGGGGCGTCCAGGCGCCGGGCGAGCTCCTGGAAGATCCACAGTTCGCTGCGCACCCCGGCCGGCGGGTCGATCGCACGTTGGCGGCGGAGAATCCGGCCCTCGAGCGAGGTCATGGTGCCCTCCTCCTCGGCCCACTGGGTGACCGGCAGCACTACGTCGGCCAGGGCGGCGGTCTCGGAGAAGAAGAAGTCGCTGACCACCAGGAAGTCGAGAGCCGCCAGGCCCTGGCGCACCCTGTCGGCGTCGGGCGCGGAGACCACGACGTTGGCACCGTGCACGAGCAGGGTGCGGATGCCGCCGGGTTGGCCGAGCGCGTTCAACAGTTCGACGGCGGGGATGCCCGCACCCGGGATCTGCTCGGGCGTCACACCCCAGACCCCGGCGACGTGGGCGCGGGCGGCGGGGTCGGTGATCTTGCGGTAGCCGGGCAGCTGGTCGCACTTCTGGCCGTGCTCCCGGCCGCCCTGCCCGTTGCCCTGGCCGGTGAGGGTTCCGTAGCCGGAGTGCGTCGTGCCGACGAGGCCGAGCACCAGCGCGAGGTTGATCGCGGCGGTGGCGGTGTCGGTACCGTCGACGTGCTGCTCGACGCCCCGGCCGGTGAGGATGTAGGTGCCCTTTCCGGCGGCGAGCCGACGGGCGAGGCCCTGCAGCTGCCAGACCGGAACACCGGTGTGTTCCTGCACCCGCTGCGGGTACCAGCCGGCGACACTGAAGCGCAACTGGTCGAGGCCGGTGGTGCGCCGGGCGAGGTAGTCGGTGTCGGCGAGACGTTCGGCGAGGACCAGGTGGGTGAGCCCGAGCAGCAGCACCAGGTCGGTGCCGGGGGCCGGCTGCACGTGCATGCCGGCGCCGTCGTCGGTGAGCCGGGCGGTGGCGGTGCGGCGCGGGTCCACGACGATGAGACCGCCGGCCTGCCGGGCACCATCGAGGTGGCCGATGAACGGCGGCATGGTCTGCGCCACATTGGAGCCGAGCATCAGGATGGTGTCGGCCGCGTCGAGGTCCTCCACCCGGAACGGCAGGCCCCGGTCGAGGCCGAAGGCGCGGTTGCCGGCCGCCGCGGCGCTGGACATACAGAACCGGCCGTTGTAATCGATTCGGGAGGAACCGAGCGCCAGCCGGGTGAACTTGCCCAGCTGGTAGGCCTTCTCGTTGGTCAGGCCCCCGCCTCCGAAGACGCCCACGGAGTCGGCGCCGTGCTCGGCCCGGCTCGTGCGGAGCTTTTCGGCAACAAGGTCGAGCGCCTCGGTCCAGGAGACCGGGGCGAAGCTGCCGTCGGACGCACGGAGCATGGGCTGCCGGATGCGGTCGGCCGAGCCGAGCAGGTCGGCCGCGGTCCAGCCCTTTTTGCAGAGGCCACCGCGGTTGGTGGGGAAGGCCCGGCCGGCGATGGTGACCGGCAGTCCGATCGCATCCGCGGGCCGGGCGGGGGTGCTGGCGGGCGAGGGTGTGAGCGTCATCGCGCACTGCAGTGCGCAGTACGGGCAGTGCGTGTCGACGGGGGTCACGGAGGTGCCTTTCGTGTTGGTACGGGTTCGCGAGAGCGGCCGTTCGGTTGCTTCGGTCGTGCTGAAGCAACCGAACGACCGCTTTCGCGGATGCTGCGGGAGCTAGATGCGGTGTCCGGCCACGGAGGAGTTGCGGCGGAGGTAGACGAACGCGGTGACGGCCATCATCACCAGGTAGGCGCCGGCGAAGGCGTAGATCGCGCTGGAGTAGTCACCCGTGGAGGTCTTCGAGAAGCCGAGCACCTGCGGGATGACGAACCCGCCGTAGGCCCCGATCGCGGAGATCAGGCCGAGCGCGGCCGCGGTCTTCCGCTGCGTGCCGACATCGCCGGAGTCCTTGTGCGCATCCGCGACCCCGCTCCTGGCGGCGAAGACGCTGGGGATCATGCGGTAGGTGGAGCCGTTGCCGACCCCGGTGGCCACGAAGATCAGCAGGAAGGTGACCAGGAAGAGCCAGAAGTTACCGAGTGGCAGTACCAGGTTCACCAGCACCGCCCCGGCGGCCATCACGCCGAAGGCGAAGACGGTGACCAGGGCGCCGCCGAACCGGTCCGCGAGGCGGCCGCCGAACGGTCGGGCCAGGGAGCCGGTGAGCGCGCCGAGAAAGGCGAGCGAGAGTGACGCGGAGACGACCTGGAAGGAGGAGTAGTCGGGGAACTGGTCGGCGATCAGCTTGGGGAAGACGCTCGCGAAGCCGATGAACGAGCCGAAGGTGCCGATGTAGAGGAACGCCATGATCCACAGGTGCGGTTCCTTCACCGCGGCGATCGAGCCGGCGAAGTCGGCCTTGGCGTTGGAGAGGTTGTCCATGTACTTCCAGGCGCCGAACATGGCGAGCAGGATGAACGGCACCCAGAAGAACCCCGCCAGCGGCAGGTTGAGCGTGCCGAGGGCGCCGAGGGTGATCACGATCGGAACGATCAACTGAGCCACAGCGGCACCGAGGTTGCCGCCGGCGGCGTTGAGGCCGAGTGCGTAACCCTTCTGGCTCTGCGGGTAGAAGTAGGTGATGTTCGACATCGAGCTGGCGAAGTTGCCGCCGCCGAGCCCGGCGAGCGCTGCGATGAGAAGCATGACCGGGAACGGGGTGTCCGGGTTGCCCACAGCGAAGCCCAGGGCGATCGACGGGATGAGGAGCAGGCCCGCGGAGATGATGGTCCAGTTGCGGCCGCCGAACTTGGGCACCAGGAAGGTGTACGGAAACCGCATGGTGGCCCCCACGAGCGTGGGGATGGAGATGAGCCAGAAGATCTGGCCGGTGTCGAAGGTGAAGCCCGCGTTCGGCAGCTGCACCACCACGATGCTCCAGAGCTGCCAGATGACGAAGCCGAGGAATTCGGCGAAGATCGACCACTTGAGGTTGCGGGAGGCGATGGCCTTGCCCCCATTGGCCCACTGCTGGGGGTTCTCGGCGTTCCAGTTGTCGATCCACCGGCCCGGGCGGTGCACCAGTTCGGCGGATGCGGCGGGGGCGGTGAACGTGGCGGGCGGGGCTGTCGCGGTGCCGGTCGTCGGGGTCATCAGGTTCTCCTCGCGAGAAATGGTGCACTGTGAGTACGTGTCGCCGACGTTACGCAGGCAGTGTTTCCGGCAGCGGATGCCGCAGTTACCGTTCGATCACCGTGTACTCACACCCGCAACGGGCCGCTGATAGGCCTCCGTCACATGACCGACACAAAGCCAGGCGGGACCGGGTATCCCGGTCGGTCCCGGCCTCACATCCTCCTCCGGCGCTCGCCGGAACGCGGGCCTACTCGGAGCCGTCCGCGGCGCGGAGGGCCTGCACTCGGTGCAGCATCTGGCGCATCTCGTTGCTGGGCTGTGACGTGGCCCGATCGGCCTCCGGGAACAAGACCTGAATGTCGGGTCCCACCTCGGTTTGCACCGCAGCGGCAAGGTCGTGCCCGTCGATCAGGTAACCCAGAGTCGGCTCCGTCACCGCGATCCAGCGTTCGTTCCAGTCGGCCAGTCGGCCGACGAGCGGCCCGGACAGGCCCAGCACCGCCGGTTCAAGACTGTCGTCGACCAAGTCGAGGAGAGGCGACCGGTTCCGCAGCGGGAGGCCGCCGTCCCGCGGCTCGAGGAGAATCCGCGTCGGTGTACGGCCGGGCGTCCACACCCACGCCGCAACATCGACGGTGCGGGTCATAGCTCTGAACTCGGCGTCGGGCATCGCCCACATCTGCTCCACGATTGACGATCGCGGGGGCGCCGGGCTGAACGTCTGACCGTCCCCGCCGACGGCGTGCCAGGCCGCGGCAGGCGGGGTGGCGGTCTGGGAAGCACGGGAGGTCTGGGGAGCACGGGAGGCCTGGGGAGCACGTGAGGTCTGGGGAGCACGGGAGCGCTCCGCGTCCGCGTCCAGGTAGAGAACGACGACGGCTGATCCGAACTCTTGTTGGAGCTCCGCGGCAAGGAGGTGTCCGTCGACGACAAAAGCGAGGTGCTCGGCCGGCGACGGCCACTCCTGTTGGTTCTGCCCCATCAGCAGCTCGTATCGCGAGTTCCAGCCGACCAGACGGTTCTCCAGGTCGTCGGACAGGCCGAGGACACCGCGAGGCAATGGACCGCCCCACGCGTCGGGCGACGGGGAGCGGTCCCACAACGGGAGCCCGGCGCAGTACTCGGCCATCAGCATCACTCTGGTCGGATAGGCATCGAGGTTCATGCCTCGACCCTACTGACAGAGGCGTACTGACACCGGCGTACCGACACCGGCGTACCGGTACCGGCTCGCGTCAGTCGGTGCGGCCGCGGCTGAACGACCAGGGCAGACCGGCCAGGGCCAGCTCGAGTCGAGCGCTGGAGGAGTAGAGGTCGATGACGACGTCCACCAGCTCGCGCGGCGGTGCCTCGCCGTCCACCAGCAGCGGGCGGCTCACCACATCCGCGCCGCACCGTTCGGCCAAGCCGGCGAAGTAGCCGGGGGCCAGCAGGTAGGTGGCCACCACGACCCGCACCGGTGCTGCGGCGCGGGCGGCGAGCACGGCTGCGGCGAGGCGGGGCTGGGCGGCAGAGATGAACCCGACGGTCACCGGGCGGCCGAGCACGGCGGCGAGGCGGTCGCCCATGGCGTGGCAGTCGGCGACCGCGTCGGCATCGGTGGATCCGGCCGCGGCCAGCACCACGGTGTCGTCGGGCCTGAGGCCGACCTCGTGCAAGCGGTCGGCCAGGATGCGGGCCAGCCGCCAGTCGGGGCCGAGTGCCCCGGTGACCCGGACGGGTTGCCCGGCGTCGTCGGCGGCCTCGGCCAGGTCGACGCGCACGTGGTAGCCGGCCGAGAGCAGCAGGGGAACGATCACGACGGGGCGGTCGGCTCCATCGGCGGGGCCTGAGTCGGTAGGGCCGGTGTCGCTGGGGCAGGACTCGGCGGCGATGGCGCGGAGGCAGCTGGGCACATCCGGGCTCTGCACATCGACGTAACCGCCCCGCACGGTGAGGTGCGGCGCCGCGGCGGCCACGGCGTCGACCAGGGCCAGGACGGCCCGCTGACCGGCCGGGTCGCTGGTGCCGTGCGAGGTCGCGAGCAACACCGGGGCGGTCGTCATGCTGCGGCGAATTCCACGGTGTCGGACAGCTCGGTCTCGGCCCGCTCGCCGGCCCGGCCGTGCGCGCTGCCCGGCACCTGGATCTGCACGGTGCCGTGATCGACGCGCACCGGGAAGGTGGGCAGGGCGTAGTCGGCAGAGGTGAAGCACTCCCCGGTTTCGAGGTCATAAACCTGCTTGTGCAGTGGGGAGGCCAGGGTGGGCCGGTCCCCGCGCGACCCGACGATGCCGCGGCTCATCACGCAGGAGCCCGTGGCGGGGTCCTGGTTGGATACTGCGAACAGGTGGCCGTCGGGCAGCAGCACCAGGGCCACCTGCACGCCGTCGATCAGCGCTGCCTCGGCCCACAGCGGTTCGAGTCGGTCGAGGTCGCAGACGCTGGTCCAGTCCGCGGAGCCAGCAGAGTCGTGCGGGTGGGTGGGCGTTGTGTGCACGGGGTCCTCCAGTGGTTCTGCGGGCGAATGACACGGTCTGGGTCACGGCGACGTCGGTGCGGCCTGGCATCCACGGTAGGCAGACCTCGTGTCGGTCATCGTGCGGGGCCGTGACGATCGCGTAACGAAGACCTCTCACGCTGCCCGAAACGACGTGAGGACCCCGTCACACTCCGTTACCCGGGCGACACGGTCGGGAAATCGCCGAAATTTAGGCTGACGGAACAGCTCACCACTCGGAAAGGCACTCCATGGACCACGTCACCCCCGCAGCGGCCGACGCCGCCGCAGACGTCCCCGGCACGCCCCGACGCGTCGTGGTGATCGGCGGCGGCCCCGCCGCGCACCGGTTCACCGAGGCGATGGCCGCCCGCGCCACCGCATCCGGCAACACCGGGACCGTCGAGCACACCGTGACTGTATTCGGCGAGGAACCGCACCTGCCCTACGACAGGGTGGCGCTGTCCCGCCGCCTGGTCGACTCCGAAGACCTCACCCTCGGCGACACCGCCCTGTGGGACGCCGCCTTGATCAGTTACCGCGGCGGCAGCAGCGTCGTCGGCCTCGACACCGCGGCACAGGCGATCACCCTCGCCGACGGTGAACGGGTGCGGTACGACGACCTCGTCTTCGCCACCGGCTCCGCCGCCACCGTGCCGCCCATCCCCGGCGCCGAGGCCGGTCATGTGTACCGCACCATCGAAGACGTCGATTTCCTCGTCGGCGAGATCGGCCGGCTGCGCGAGCGCCTGGGGCGCCCGGCCAATGTCGTCGTCGTCGGCGGCGGACTGCTCGGCCTGGAAGCCGCCGGCGGTCTCGCCAGGCTCGGCGCCGCATCCACCCTGGTGCACTCGGGTGACTGGCTGATGTCGGCGCAACTCGACGAGGGCGCCGGCCAGGCGCTCGGCCGACTGATCGGCGCGCAGGGCATCGCCCTGGCGCTCGGCACCCGGCCCACCGAGATCCTGCGCTCCCCCACCGGCCGGGTCCTCGGTGTCTCGCTCACCAACGGCAGCCAGCTGCACGCCGACCTCGTGGTCTTCTCCATCGGCATCACCCCGCGCGACGAACTCGCCAGGGCCGCGGGTCTGGAGCTCGGCCCGCGCGGCGGCATCGTCATCGGCGACGACTGCCGCACCTCGGTAGCCGGGATCTGGGCCATCGGCGAGGTCGCCAGCATCGACGGCGTCTGCGTGGGACTGGTCGCCCCGGCCAACGCCATGGCCGAGGTCACCGCCGATCGGCTGCACGGCGGCGAAGCCGTCTTCCCCGGCATCGACGATGCCACCAAGCTCAAGCTCTCCGGGGTGGAGGTCGCCAGCTTCGGTGACGCCCTCGGCCGCACCGAACACTGTCTCGAGGTGGTCTACGCCGACCCGGCCCGCGGCCTGTACCAAAAGATCGTGGTCACCGGAGACGCCAAGACCCTGCTCGGCGGCATCTTCGTCGGCGACGCCTCGCCGTACACCTCGCTCCGGCCCCTGTTGGGCCGCGAACTGCCCGCGGAGCCCGGCGCCTACCTCTCCGCCGCCGGCGCCGAACCGCCCGCGAACAGCGACCTGCCCGACGATGTGCAGCTCTGCTCCTGCAACAACGTGTCGGTCGGCGCGGTGCGCGAAGCCGTCCGCGGCGACCACGGCGAGGCCTGCACCGAACTAGGCCCGCTCAAGGCCTGCACCCGTGCCGGCACCCAGTGCGGCTCCTGCGTCCCCCTGGTCAAGAAGATCCTCGAGACCGAGCTGCGCAAGGCCGGCGTCGAGGTGTCCAAGGCCCTCTGCGAGCACATCGCGTTCAGCCGCAGCGAACTGTTCGAGAGTGTGCGCATCCTGCAGCTCACCTCGTTCGACGACATCATGGAGCGCTTCGGTACCGGCCTCGGCTGCGACATCTGCAAGCCCACCATCGCGTCGATCCTGGCCACCCAGACCAACGGCTATGTGCTGGATGCCGGCCGTGGCGGCCTGCAGGACACGAATGACCGCGCCCTGGCCAACATGCAGAAGGACGGCACATACTCGGTGGTGCCGCGCATCCCGGGCGGGGAGATCACCCCGGCCAAGCTCAAGGTGATCGCCGAGGTCGCCGAGCAGTACAACCTCTATACGAAGATCACCGGCGGGCAGCGGATTGACCTGTTCGGTGCCCGTCTCGAGCAGCTGCCCGAGATCTGGACGATCCTGGTGGACGCCGGTTTCGAATCCGGTCAGGCCTACGGCAAGTCGTTGCGCACGGTGAAGAGCTGCGTGGGCAGCACCTGGTGCCGGTTCGGCGTGCAGGACTCGGTATCGATGGCCATCCAGTTGGAGCTGCGCTACCGGGGGCTGCGGTCGCCGCACAAATTCAAGCTCGGCGTCTCCGGCTGCGCCCGTGAGTGCGCCGAGGCCCGTGGTAAGGACATCGGCATCATCGCCACGGATGTGGGTTGGAACCTGTACGTGGGCGGCAACGGCGGCTTCCAGCCGGCGCACGCACAACTGCTCGCCCAGGACCTCGACGACGACACCCTGATCGCCTACATCGACAGGTACCTGATGTACTACATCCGCACCGGCGACAGGCTGCAGCGCACCGCGCGGTGGCAGGAGGAGTTGCCCGGTGGGCTCGAGCATGTGCGCGATGTTGTCGTGAACGACAGCCTGGGCCTGGCCGCCGAACTGGAACTGGCCATGGCCGCGCACGTGGGCAGCTACGAGGACGAATGGGCGGCGACCCTGAAGGATCCGGAGAGGCTCCGCCGGTTCCGCTCGTTCGTGAACGCGCCCACCACGCCGGACCCGGCGATCGTGCAGGTGCTCGAGCGCGGCCAGCCGCGCCCGGCCTGGCCCGGCGAGCGCGCGGCGCTGGCGGACGCGGCACCGACGGATGCGGGTCAGACCAGCACTGTACAGACCGGCACGGTGCAGACCGGCGCTGACTTCTTCGGTGTCAGCGTCAACGAGCCCGACGACACCGCCCCGGTCACCGGGCCGGTGCTGCTCTCCGGCGCCCGGATCCCTCTGCGGCCGGCCGACCGGAACGACACCGACCTGCCTTCAACCGGGCGGAACGACTCCGGGCGACACACAACCGCTCACACCGCTCCAGTAGACGGAGAATAGTGCCATGCCGAATCCAACCCTCGACATCGGTCTGAACGTGACCGGTCGCCGCGTGCTCATCATCGGCGGGAGCCGCCCCGCCCGCCGGGTCATCGCCCGGTACCGCGCTGCGGGCGCCGTGCTCTACCTCGCGGCAGACACCTACGAGGTGCCCAACCCTCTCGTGCGCGCCGTGGCCTGGCCGCATTCGCCGCGCGGCTGGCGCGACCTGGTCTCCGCCGTTGACCTCGTCGTGGCCGTCGACCTGCCCGCGCACGACGAGCCGCTGCTCGTCGCCGCCTGCGCCGAGAAATCGGTCTGGCTCACCCGGGAGGCGGCCGCCCCGGTGTCCAGGCCCGGGCACGTCACCCTCGTCGGCGGCGGTCCCGGCGACGACGACCTGCTCACCGTCGCCGCGCTCACCGCGCTCCGCGGCGCCGACATCGTCTACTACGACAGGCTCGGTCCGCACGACAGGCTCGACGAGTGGGCGCCCGGAGCCGAACTGGTGAACGTGGGCAAACATCCGGGCCACCACGCCGTACCGCAGGCCGAGATCGAGCAGTTGCTCGTGACCAGCGCCCGCGCCGGCCTCACCGTCGTGCGCCTCAAGGGCGGCGACCCTTTCGTGTTCGGCCGTGGCGGTGAAGAAATGGCCGCCTGCCGCGCCGCCGGAGTTCCGGTCACCGTGATCTCCGGGGTCACCAGCGCCATCTCCGTGCCGGCGCTGGCGGGTATCCCGGTCACCCACCGCGACGTCTCCCGCCTGTTCACGGTGCTCAGCGGTCACCTGCCGCTCAGCGAGGAGGAGCTGGCCCACCTGGTGGGCCTGGGCGGCACCATCGTGGTGCTGATGGGCGTGGGTACCCTGCCGCACCTGGCCAGCGGCCTGGCCCGGCACGGCATGCGCGCCGACATGCCCATCGCCATCATCGAGCGCGGCTTCTCCGCGCACCAGCGCACCACCATTGCCGACATCGAAACCGTGGTGAGGGTCGCCGGCGAGGTCGGCGCCCGCTCCCCCCGCCGTGCTCGTGATCGGCGAGGTCGTGCGGCTGGCCCAGTGCGACGACGCCGCGGCCGTTGAAGTGCTCGCAAACGCCGCTACACTCTCAGGCCAGAGGTAACCCTGCCTGACACGTCAGCCACCAGAACCATCGGAGACACAGTTAACGACATCGGAACAGAAGCGGGGCTGCCCGGCTTCCGACCGGACCAGCTCGAGGGCTTCCGCATCGGAGTCACGTCCGACCGCCGGAGTGAGGACCTCATCGCCGCGTTCGAACGACGCGGCGCCGATGTTCTGCATGCCCCGGCGATCCGCATCGCTGCCGCGGCCGACGACTCGCAGATCACCGCCGATACCGCGGCGATCATCGCCGGCCGGCCGGACATCCTGCTGGCGACCACGTCGTACGGCATCCGTCGCTGGCTCGAAGCAGCGGATGCGGCAGGGCTCGGCCACGACCTCACCGAGACCCTCGAGAACAGCCGCATCCTCGTGCGCGGCCCCAAGGCTCGCGGCGCCATCCGCGCCGCCAACCTTGACGACTCCGGCATGAGCGACGAGGAAACCACCAGCTCGCTCGTGGACAAGGTGCTCGGCGAGGGCGCGGCCGGGCTGACGGTGGCCGTGCAGCTGCACGGGTTCACCGACGAGTCCCAGATCCGGCGGCTGCTCGACGCCGGTGCCACGGTGCTCACCGTCGCGCCGTACCGGTGGTTGCTGCCCGACGACTCCAGCCGGGTGCTCAAACTCATCGACGCGGTCTGCACCGGGTCGCTTGACGCCGTCACCTTCACCAGCGCACCCGCTGTCGAGGCGCTCTTCGGCGCGGCGGATGGCGTCGGCCGGCTCGAAGCTCTGCAGGAGGCCCTGCGCGGACCTGTCGTGGCCGCCGCGGTCGGGCATGTCACCGCCGCCCCCCTGCTCGCGGCCGGGATCACCCCGATCGTGCCGGAACGGTTCCGCATGGGTGCGCTGATCAAGCTGGTCTGCGATTACCTCGCCGACGAGCGGGTTCTGCGCCTGGACAGCCGGCACGGTCCGGTGGAACTGCGCGGACGGCGGGTGTCTGTCGCCGGCGCATCCGCCCTGCTGCCCCCGACGTCGCTCACTCTTCTGCGCGCCCTGCTCGCCGCACGGGGGTCGGTACTCTCCCGCGCCGATCTGACGGCCGCGCTGCCCGAGATCCAGGACGACCACGCCGTCGATGTGGCCATCAGCCGGCTGCGCCAGTCCCTGCCGGCGCCGGCGCTGGTCGCCACGGTGATCAAACGCGGCTACCGCATCGACGTCTAGACAGGGCGCCGCTGCCCGCGAGCCCGCCCTGCGAACCCGCTCTGCGAGCCCGCCGGCAACCACGTGCCGCAAAATGTCCCTTCGCCCGCCCTGAAGCGGCCCTGTGAAGTAACTCGGCGAAGCGTGCGGCGCCGACTTGCGCCAAAGTGCCGCTTCGCCCGCACCGAAGGGGCACTTTGCGGCAATTCGGCGAGCCTGCTGCGCGTGGCGAGTGGGGTGTGGGGTGTGGGCTGCGCTCAGGCGAGGCGGCTGGCGACCTCGTCGAGGACCGACTCCGAGCCGGCATAGATGCCGTCGGGCCGGGGCCAGTGACTGATCACGTCGGTGAAGCCGAGCTCGCCGGCCCGGCCGACGGCGTCGTCGAAGGCACCGACACTCTCCAGCGAGTACGCCCCGCCGCTGTCGAGCGAGAGGTAGCGGTCCAGAGAGCCCGGCGCCCGGTCCGCCGCGGCGAGGGTGTCTTCCAGCCGGTGGACCAGCGCCGCCACCGCGCTCCACCACTCTTCGCCCACGGCACCGTCTGCGCCCGTGGTCACCCAGCCCGCACCGTGTTCGGCGACGAGTTTGAGGCCCTTCGGCCCGTTGGCGGCGATCACGAACGGAACCCGGGGCTGCTGCGCCGGCCGGCCCACCATTCGGGCGTCCACCGCGGTGAACCAGTCGCCCGCGAAGTCGAAACCACCCGCTCCCGGCGTCTCGTGGCGCAGCAGCAGGTCGAGGTCGGTGACGAACTCGGCAAACCTCTCGTGCCGCTGACGCGGGGTGTAGGTCGGTTGCCCGAGAACGAAGGCATCGAAGCCCGTTCCGCCCGATCCCAGCCCGAGCAGCATCCGCCCGCCGGAGATGTCGTCGACGGTGGCGACCTCCTTGGCGAACGGCACCGGATGCCGAAAGTTCGGCGAGGCGACGAAGGTGCCCAACCGGATCCGGTCGGTGACCGCCGCCGCGGCCGCCAGGGTGGGGATGGTGGCCTGCCACGGCTGATCGGCGAGGCTGCGCCAAGACAGGTGGTCGTAGGTCCAGGCGTGATCAAAACCGTACTGCTCGGCGCCCTGCCATTTCCGGCGGGCTTGGGGCCAGTCGAACTGGGGCAGGATGACGATTCCGTGGCGCATACCGGCAGTCTACAAACCGACCGGGCGGCCGGGCGGCCGGAGTCCCCGCATCCGCCTGCCCCGCGCCGGGGCGACCAGACGGTGCTATGACTGGTGCGTCGGCGCCGCGCCGCACTCGAGGAAGATCTGCAAAGGAGCACTCCGATGGACCCGATTGTGACCCCGGGCCGGTTCGCCGGCCAGACCGCCATCGTCACCGGAGCCGGCTCCGGGATCGGAAAGGCGACAGCCGTGCGACTGGCTCGGGAGGGCGCCAGGGTCATCGCCGGCGACGTGGTTCCCGCCCGCCTGCAGGAACTCCTCGACCAGTTCGGCGACCTCGACATCGTGACCGTCGACGGCGACATCAGTCACCAGGACACCACCACCCGGCTGGTCGCCGCGGCGAACGGACGCATCGACGTGGTCGCCAACGTCGCCGGCGTCATGGACGGCTTCCTCCCGATCGCCGAGGTCGACGACGCCACCTGGGAGCGGGTCTTCGGCATCAACGTGACCGGCATGATGCGCCTGATCCGCGGGGCACTGCCGATCATGGTGGCCGGCGGCGGCGGGTCGATCGTCAACGTCACGTCCGAGGCCGGCCTCCGCGGCGGCGCGGCCGGGGTCGCCTACACGGCGTCCAAACACGCCGTGATCGGTCTGACCCGCAACACCTCCGTGATGTACTCGGCCCAGGGCATCCGTTGCAACGCCGTCGCGCCCGGCGGGGTGCAGACGAACATCGAGGCTCCGATGCGGTCTCCCCTGGCCGGGTCGGTGCTCGGCCCGGTGTTCCAGCACGTTTTACCTCCGGTGGCCACCTCGGAGCAACTCGCAGCCACCATCACCTGGCTCGCCAGTCCGGACTCGGCCAATGTGACCGGCATCGTCCTGGCGTCGGACGGCGGCTGGTCGGCAATATGACGACCGACCTCCCTGTCGTCACCTGAGAGGGGTGCGGATGTCGGACGGTGCTGCCAGACTCACCGCATGACAGGCACAGACCAG
This sequence comes from Cryobacterium sp. MP_3.1, assembly GCF_035984795.1. NCBI lineage: Bacteria > Bacillati > Actinomycetota > Actinomycetes > Micrococcales > Microbacteriaceae > Cryobacterium > Cryobacterium sp. MP_3.1. The sequence goes on from NZ_JAXCHV010000005.1 coordinate 120,593, forward strand.
ATTCAGAGCCCCGTCCCGTTCCCCGGCCGGCCGCACCGCCATGGCCGATCCGCCCCGCCGTTTCGCTGCGGTGTCGTGCCGCCCTACCTCCTCGAGCACCTGGCCGCGGTCGAGGACCCGCGCTTCGAGGCCGCGGCCGAGGCCGCTCGGCGATCGTTGCGCGTCGACGACCCCATTCGCAGCCTGCGCGTCGAGCGCCGCACCAGCGCGCTGCCTGCGCTACCCGTCCAGGCCGTGCCGGGCGTCAGCACCCGCACCATCAGCGACGCCGGTCAGCTGCAGCGGCTGCCCGGCCGCACCGTGCGAACCGAAGGCCAGCCCCCGGTCGCCGACGTAGCGGTCAACGAGGCATACACCGGCCTGGGCGACACCCATGGCCTCTACTGGAGCCAGTACCAGCGGGACTCGATCGATGGGCGCGGCCTTCCTTTGGACGCCACGGTGCACTACGGACGGGACTATGACAACGCCTTCTGGGACGGCGAACGGATGGTGTTCGGCGATGGCGACGGCGAGGTCTTCAACAGGTTCACGATCTCGTTGAGCGTGATCGCGCACGAGCTCACCCACGGTGTCACCCAGTACAGCGCCAACCTCGCCTACCAGGGCCAGTCCGGTGCGCTCAACGAATCGGTGTCGGATGTCTTCGGCGCCCTCGTCGAGCAGTACGCCGCCGGCCAGGACACCCGGTCGGCGAGCTGGTTGATCGGTGCAGGGCTCTTCACCGAGCAGGTGCAGGGCCAGGCGCTGCGTTCGATGAAGGCTCCGGGCACCGCCTATGACGACGATGTCCTCGGCACCGATCCGCAGCCGGCCTCGATGGACGGCTACATCGACACCGAGGACGACTATGGCGGAGTGCACCTCAATTCGGGCATCCCGAACCGGGCGTTCTATCTGGTCGCCGAGGCTCTCGGCGGCAACGCGTGGGAGGCACCGGGGCAGATCTGGTACGACACACTCACCGGCCCCACCCTCACCGCGAACGCCGACTTCGCCGCTTTCGCGACGGCGACGGCGACGGCCGCGATCACCCGCTACGGCGCCGGCTCTGCCGAGCACGACGCGGTTCTGGCGGGCTGGACCGGAGTGGGTGTGGTCCTCGATCCGCTGCGAGCTGCGTCCTGACGCGGCAGCGTCGGTTCAACGTTCGCTGGCAAGCCGCCTCCGATCATGCCGACATCCCCGATCGTGGCCCCGGCCGGACGTACCATGGGGCCATGAAGGTCGTCGTCTCACGCAGCGGAGGCATCGCTGGGCTCCGGGTCACCTGGGACGTGCAGGTTGACGAGCAACCGGATGCTGCCGCGTGGGTGCGTTTCCTCGAGGAACTGCCCTGGGACGAGGCCGAAGACAGCGCGCCGATGCCGGACCGTTATGTGTACCGCATCCGGTGTGCCCCGCACGAGGTGGTGCTCGCCGAACCGCAGGTGCACGGCGCCTGGAAAGACCTGATCGACAGGGTGCGTGCGGCGAGCGAACGCTGACTCGGGCCACCGAACATCGTGTCGTTAGCACCCTGTAATAACGCACGCCCGGCGATACTGATAGCGTGACTCGAAAGGGGGTCACGGGGCCCCATCAAGGGGGGCCATCATGGCAACGGCATATTCGTCTGCATCATCACTTCCTGGCGTCGCGGGCGCCGCCGCTTCACGCCGCAGAGCCGGCCGGCCAGCCGCCGGGCGACCCGGTGCCCTGCTGCGGCGCGGCCTCGCCGTCACGTTCGGCCTGGTGGTTGCCGCCGCCGCGATCCTCGGCACCACCCAGGCGCCCGCCTCAGCGGCTCCGGTGCCCGGCACGGTCAACCAGTGCAACTACATCCAGGACGGCGGCGGTAACGAAATCGCCTGTGACGTCACCATCACGAACTACCTCGACCTCAACACCGGCCTGTCCCGCTCGGACATCACCGTGCGCACCTGTGAAGGCCCGGTCGGCGAACTGCTCTGCACCACCATCCCGGTGAGCTTCCCCACCGCCACCACCGTCGTCGACCAGTGCAACAACTCCGCCAACGGCGGCGGGTCGATCGCCACCTGCAACGTATCGGTGGAGAACGTCATCGTCGGCGATGCCACGACGTCCCCCGCAACCGTTGACCAGTGCGGCGGTTCCGGTGCGGAAGGACCCGAGCCCACGCTCAACTGCGCTCCGGTGTCCACCACCACCTCGGCCACCATCACCCAGTGCAACGGCTCCGTCAACGGTGGCGGCGCCGCACTTCGCGTCACCTGCACGGTCGATCCGTCGACGGTCAGCGCGGCGCTGCCCGTGACCATCCGTCAGTGCAACGATTCCGTGAACGGCGGCGGCTCCTTGCTGACCTGCACCGCTTCCCTCACCCACCGGATCCTGCCCGCCGGAAGCGTCATCCCCACCCCGACACCGCCGGTCACCACCCCCTCGGCGACGCCTCCGGTCACCACCCCCTCGGCAACGCCTCCTGCCGGCGAGGCAGGCCAGACCCCCACCCCGTCGGCGAACCCCCTGATCCCCGTCGCCGGCGGTGGCGGCAGCGGCGCCGGCTATGGCACCGAACTGGCCGAGACCGGTACGGATGCCCTGCCGGTGTTCCTGATCGCGGCCGGAGCGCTGTTGATCGGTGGAATCCTCCTCACCGTGATGCTGGTGCGTCGCCGGTCCACCCAGCTGTAGGGCAACACGCCGCGGTCCACTCGGCATACTCGCCGAGTGGACCGCAAAGTGGGACTATGAGGTATGGACAACAACGACCTTGATCCCGTTCGCATTCTCAGTGAGGACGAGTGCTGGGAGTTGCTGCTGTCCTCAAGCTTCGGCCGTCTCGCCGCCGCCGTCGCGGATGACATCGAGATCTTTCCACTGAACTTCGTCGTGGCCGACAACCGGCTTCTGTTCCGCACGGCCGAGGGAACCAAGCTTCTCGCCCTCACCGTGAACAACAAGGTGGCTCTGGAGACCGACGCCATCGGGCGCGGCGACGCCTGGAGCGTTGTCGTGAAGGGTCTCGCCCGGGTCCTCGACACCCAGGCGGAGATCGAAGCCGCCAACGCGCTCCCGCTCCGCCCGCTGGTGCCCACACTCAAGTACATCTGGGTTGAGATCACCCCGACCGAGCTGAGCGGGCGCCGGTTCGCTCTGGAACCGGAACCGGAGCGGTACTAGCCGCGCTAGTCGCTGGCCGCCGCCGGAGCCACCCGGCCCTCGCCGGAGAGCCCGATGAGCATCAGCACCGCAGTGCCGTAGGCATCCGCCGCGGTGGCCGCCTCGAACACCTCGTCGACGCCGCGCACGTGCACGCTCACCCGGTACCGGTCGTCGCTGAGCCTGTGCAGGGCGCGAAACGTGCCGCGCAGGAGCGCACGCATCTGGTCTTCCCGCGGCAGCCACAGGGCATCCTCGAGCGCGAGCGAATCCAGCGCCCACTCCGTCGTGCCGTTGAAACCGAGGATGGTGCCGGTATCGAACTCGTGCGCCTCGATGGTCATCTCGCTGACCGTGAAGACCTCGGAGTCGAAGCCGGGTCGTTCGATGCGGAACGAGTCACCGGATACCGGATGCCAGGACAATCCGGCCTGCTGCAGGGCACGGGCACAGTCGATTGAGATCATGACCCATTATCGGCGCGGGATACCGTTGAGCGCGAGGGCGTTTTTCGCACTCACACCAGGCCGTCAGGCACAGAAGAATGGCACGCAGGTGCGCCTGCGTGCCACATCTTCCGGGGTGCCCCGGAGCGCCGTCAGCATTCTCCGGGGCCACCACTCACCCATCAGGCGGGTGCGGGTCGAACGGTCTAGCTGACGCCGTTCAGGTCGATCACGAAGATCAGGGTCTTACCGGACAGCCGGTGACCGGATCCGGCCGGGCCGTAGGCCAGGTGCGGCGGCACGGTGAGCTTGCGACGGCCGCCCACCTTCATTCCGGGGATGCCCTGCTGCCAGCCGGCGATGAGGGACCCCAGCGGGAAGTTGATCGACTGGCCGCGGTTCCAGGACGAGTCGAATTCTTCGCCGGTGTCGTATTCGACGCCGAGGTAGTGCACGTCGACGGTGGCGCCGGCGGTGGCCTCGGCACCGTCACCTACCACGATGTCGACGATGTCGAGCTGTTCGGGCGCGGGGCCCTCCGGGAAGTCGAGTTCGGGCTTGGAGTTCAAATCAGTCATGAGACCATCCAATCGGATTCCGGCTCCGGACGCACACCTGGAAATTCCCCCTTGCGCGAACGCCGTGGCCAGGTGCAGTCTTAGTGCATAGAAACTCGCCGCACCGGGAGAGTTGTCGGCAGTGCCACACCACCGGGCGGCGAGTTTTCTCGTGGGCCCGAGTAGCCGGGGGGCACGGTCAGCCGATGACCTGGGCGCGGTCGTCCATCAGCAGGCCCAGCAGCCGGGCCTCCTCGACCTGGTCGGGGGTGGGCCCCGGCTCTGCCGCTGCGCCGCTGCGCCGGGAGGGGCGCAGCTGGGCGCTGACCAGTCGTTGCCGCACCGAAGCCAGCCGGGTGGCATCCGTGATGAAGCGGTTCATCGCGAGGCGACGCGCCTGCGGCTGGCCGTGTGCCCATGCCCGTGCCTGGCGCCGGCCGCGGGGAGTGGCCAGCATCGCCACCTCCGCCGGGGTGAACCAGCCCACGGCGGCATAGTCGCTGAGCCGTTGCACCGTCAGCGCCTCCTCCTTGCGCCGCAGCATGACCATGACCAGGATCGCGCCGAGGAACATCGGTACCTGTACGAGGAAGTAGTAGCCCACCAGGGAGGCGTCGTCGGTGAGCAGGAAGAACGCCCCGTTCCACACCGCGTGCAGCAGAACCGCAGCGGCCAGGCCGATGAACACGGCGCCGAGATAACTGGACCCGCTCGCACGCCGGGCGGCGAAGCCGATGGCCAGGCCGGTGCAGGCCGTGAACAGCACGTGCGCGAACGGGGAGATCACCCCGCGCAACAGGAAGGTCACGCCGAGGTCGGCGATCCCGCCGTCGAGCATCGCCACACCGAAATACTGGATGTTCTCCGAGAACGCGAAGCCGGCGGCGATCATGGCCGCGTAGACGACTCCGTCGATCGGTCCGTTGAACTGGCCGCGGATCACCCAGAACAACAGCAGGATGCCGAATCCCTTTGCCGATTCCTCCACGAGCGGAGCCTGTATGACGGCGGCCGTGAAGTCGCCCGCCGGTCGGGCCACGCCGCTGGTCGCGACGACGATCTGCACACCGAGGTCGAACACCAGCGCCGTCACGATTGAGACGCCGGCGCCCCAGAGGAAGGCAAACCAGAGCGCCGGCCGAGGTTCCGGTTCCCACCGGTCGATCCAACGCACCGCCAGCACCACCAGGGTGAGGGGCACGAGCGCCAGCAGCAGACAGACCAGCACCGCGCCCGGACCGAGGAAGGTCGAGAGGTACACCAGGACCAGCAACAGCGCGAGCGCGGCGACCACGATGCCGATGCTCGCCCACACGACGGTGCTCAGGTTCGTGCGCCGCACCGGCGAACTCCACACCGGCGTCTGGATGGGGGTGTCCTGCTGGGGCACGGCGAGCGGTCGGCCGGTCGGGTCGAGGGTCATGCCCGCCAGTTTACGGGGACCGGACCGGTTCGAACCGGACAGTTTCCGCCCCTGCGAAGGCCCCGAACGCCGATGTCTGATTCCCGCTACCGGTCGTGCGGTGCGCGTGTCAGTCTTGGGGGGTGACACCAGCGCCCAGCTCCCCCGACGACCCGGTTTTCGCCGAACGATACCGGGCCATGTCCTCCCGCGACGCCCGCTTCGACGGCCAGTTCATCACCGGCGTGCACTCCACGGGCATCTACTGCCGACCAAGCTGCCCGGCCGTGACCCCCAAGCCCGGCAATGTGTCGTTCTACCTCACGGCCGCCGCGGCTCATGAGGCGGGACTGCGGGCGTGCAAACGCTGCCTGCCCGACGCCGTGCCGGGGTCGCCGGCGTGGAACATCCGTGATGACCTCGCCGCCAGGGCGATGCGGTTGATCGGAGACGGCACCGTGGAACGCGAGGGCGTGCCCGGGCTGGCAAACCGGCTCGGCTACACCCCGCGACACCTCACCAGGGTGCTGGTCGCCGAGGTGGGCGCCGGCCCCCTGGCGTTGGCTCGCGCCCACCGCGCGCAGACCGCGCGCGTGCTGCTCATGAGCACCGACCTGCCGGTCGCCGACATTGCATTCGCCGCCGGTTTCGGCAGCGTGCGGCAGTTCAACGACACCATCGCCGCGGTGTACGAGCGCACACCGTCGGCCCTGCGGGCCGCCGCCCGGGTTCGGGCCGGCAGCCGCGACCGGGACACCGGCACCGGCACCGGCACCGGCACCGGCACCGGCACCGGCACGAGGATCAGCCTGCTGCTGCCCGCCCGTGCACCGTTCGACGGCACGGGCCTGCTCGGCTTCCTGGGTGTGCGCGCCATCGACGGTGTCGAACGGTCCACCTCCGCCGGGTACGAACGCACCCTACGGCTCCCCCACGGCTGGGCCACCCTGCAGCTGGCCGTCGCGGGCACCCTCGAGGCGCCCGCAGTCGCCTGCACCGCCCGGCTGAGCAGCCTCGCCGACCTCTCACCTCTCGTGAGCCGGGTGCGCCGCCTGTGCGACCTCGACGCGGATGCTCACGCCATCGATCGCGCCCTGGCCGACGACCCGGCCCTGGCCGGCTCCGTGCACGGTACCCCCGGCATCCGGGTGCCGGGCAGCCTCGACCCCGAGGAGACCCTGTTCCGGGCCCTGCTGGGCCAGCAGGTGTCAGTGGCCGCCGCCCGCACCGCCCTCGGCCGGCTCAGTGCGGCCCTCGGCGAGCCGGTGCCCGGCGTCACCGCCACCGCCCCAGACACAGACACAGACACAGCGACCCCACAGCTGCTCTTCCCCACCGCCGCCCGCATCGCCGAACACGGCCGCGAGGTGCTGCGCGGCCCGGCGGCCCGCATCGACACGATCATCCGCGTCGCCGCGGCGTTGGCCGCGGGCGACCTCGTGCTCGACGTCGGCGAGACCCGCGACGATCTCCAAGCCCGTCTGACCGCCCTGCCCGGCATCGGACCGTGGACGGCCGGGTACGTGGCCATGCGGGTTCTCGGCAGCCCCGACATCCTGCTCACCAGCGACCTCGCCCTGCGCCAGGGCGCCGATCGACTCGGCCTGCCCGCCACGGCCAGGGACCTCGCCGCTCACGGCAGCGTCTGGGCGCCGTGGCGCAGTTACGCCGGCATGCACCTCTGGCGGGCGGCGGGAGCCCCACGACCGGCCGGGCCGGCAGTTCACGGCGAGAACGGTTCTGGCCGGTTACGCTGAAGAAGTGAAGTTTGCGCATCTCAGAGTTGACGGCCAATCCACCCCCCGTCTAGCCATCGTGGTGGACGACGCGGCGCTCTTCCTCGACGAGGTGATCGATGACGCCCCGCGCGACCTCCAGGACCTCCTCGAGAAGGGCGCCCCGGAATACGACAGGGTGCGGGCGCTCACCGCGAACGCGCTGACCCACGGTGCCAGCCTCACCCCCATCGACGATCTGCGGCACTCGTCTGCGGTGTTGCGCCCCCCGCAGATCATCGCGATCGGCGCCAACTACGCGGCCCACTCCTCCGAGCTCAAGCTGCGCAGCGAGACCGCCGCGACGGTGTTCTCGTTGTGGCCGAACTCGCTCACCGGCCACGAATCGATCATCTCCTGGCCGAGCGACCTCACCGGCCAGGTCGACTACGAGGCCGAACTCGGCGTGATCATCGGCCGGCCCGCCCGCAACGTGTCGGTGCGCGACGCCCTCGACTACGTCTTCGGGTACACCGTCGTGAACGACATCACCGCCCGCGACCTGCAGTTTTCCGAGGCGCAGTGGTCCAGGTGCAAGTCATTCGACGGGTTCACCCCCACCGGCCCGCTGGTGGTCACCGCAGACGAGATCGCCGACCCGCAGAACCTCTGGCTGACCACCCACGTCGACGGGCGTATCCTGCAGGACGCGTCCAGCGGCGACATGGTGCGCACGGTTGCCGAGATCATCGCCTACCTGTCGCTGACGTCCACGCTGCTGCCCGGCACGCTGATCTCCACCGGCAGTCCCGGCGGCGCCGGCTACAGCCGCAAGCCGCAGGTGTTCCTCAAGGACGGCTCGACCGTCACCGTCTCCATCGACCGGATCGGGCTCCTCACGACCCACTGCCGTGAGATCTGAGCCTGGCCGGCCACCGGTCACCATCTCGGTGGTCATCCCGGTCTACAACGATGCCGACTTCCTGCGCACCTGTCTGCGCGCACTGTCTCAGCAGCGTCGGCCGGCCGACGAGATCATTGTGGTCGACAACGCCAGCACGGATGCGACGGCCGCCGTGGCCACCGCTGCCGGTGTGCGCCTGATCCGCGAACCGCTGCGGGGAATCTGGCCGGCCACCGCGGCCGGCTACGACGCGGCCACCGGCGACGTGATCGCCCGGCTCGACTCCGACTCGGTGCCGCCGGTGGACTGGCTGGAGCGGATCGAGGCCCGATTCACGACCCATCCCGACACCGCCGTGTACACCGGTCCCGGCGACTTCTACAACTGCGGTCCCGTCACAGCCTGGTTGGGTGGCCGGATCTACATCGGCGGCTACTTCCGCTGGATGGGGTTCTGGCTGGGTCACCCGCCGCTGTTCGGATCGAATTTCGCGATGCGCCGACGGGTCTGGGCCGCCAACCGCGACAAAGTTCGCCGCACCCGCAACGATGTCCACGACGACCTCGACTTCAGCATGCACCTGGGCCGCGACGAACCGGTCACTCTCGACCGCTCCCTCAGGGTCGCGATCTCCGCCCGCCCGTTCGAGACCCCGCGCGGGCTCGGCCGCCGGGTGGCGTGGGCCGGCCGCACTCTCTTCTCAGGCTGGCCGGACTACTCGCCCTGGCGCATCCGCCGGCGCGCGGCGAGTCGCCGCAAAAGACTGCTTCGCGCGCCCTGACGGGTCGTTTTGCGGCAACTCACCACAGCAAGCTGCGCCGTCAGCGACCGCGCCCGTAGAGAGCCAGCAGGTCGCGGGCCAGCTGGTGCGGGGTGGTCTCGCAGGGGCTGTGCCCGGCCGGGTAGACGCGCAGGTCCGCGCCGATCCGGTGGGCGAAGCGCCGGTGCTGCGCCACCTTCCACAGGTCGCGGTCGCCCACGGCGATGAGCTTGGGCACCCGGCTGCGGGCCAGTTCCCTGCGCACATCGGGGGTGTGCTTCATCAGAGCCATGATCTGGTCGAGGCTGGCTCGCCGGGTGTAACCGAACCGCCTGCGCGCCAGGTCGAGACGGCCGGGCCGGGTGTGGTTGCGGTTGGTGACGATGCCCCAGATCATCAGGGACGCGATGGTGTGCGCGGGTACCAGGCCGCTGATCGAGCCGAGCCAGCGCACGCCGCGAAAGGTCTGGCCGGGCCCCGGTGGCGTGGTCAGCAACACCAGCGAGGCGAACAGTTCCGGCCGGCGCGCCAGGGTCAGCTCGGCGACGAGGCCGGCGAACGAGTAGCCGAGCACGTGCACCGGCCTCTCCCCCGATTCCAGCACCGCGACCAGGTCGGCAACGAAGAGGTCGTAATCGAAACGCCGGCCCGGCACCGGCCCGGCCGCTGCGGACTCGTACTGGCCGGCGAGGTCGAAGCTCTCCACCCTGTAGCCGGCGTCGGCGATCAGCGGCGCGAGCAGCACGAAGTCCTCCTTCGACCCGGTGGCCCCCGGCACGAGCAGCACCCGCGGGTCGCCCCGCCGGCCCAGCGCGATGGCGGCCAGCCGGCCGCTGGGCGCGGGGAACCTAAACCGCTCGGTGCCCGGCGGCAGGATCGTCCAGTCGAGGTCGGGCAGGGCGGCGTCGAGCATCGCGAGACGATCGGGCCGGATCGGCTCGTTCCTGTGGAGCGGTTGCCTCACACGCAGGGACACGGCACCAGAGTAGCGCCGCCCGCCTTTCCTCGGCGGGCCTACTCGATGATGGGGATCGAGGACGTTCCGGTGTCGGGCCGCATCCCGGACAACCGGGCCGGTTCGAGCTCGCGCATCACGTCTTCCCTGGTCATCAGGTTGGCCTCGACCACCAGGTCGGACACGTTGCGCCCGGTGAGCAGCGCCGTCTGAGCGAGCGCCGCGGCGGCCGCGTAGCCGATGTGCGGGATGAGCGCGGTGATCACGCCGACACTCGAGCCGACCATCGCGGCGAGCCGGTCCTCGTTGGCGGTGATGCCGTCGATGCAGTTCACCCGCAGGGTCCACATCGCCTGGGTCATCCAGGTGAGGCTCTGGAACAGGTAGTGCGCGATAACGGGTTCGAAAGCGTTGAGCTGCAACTGCCCGCCCTCTGCGGCCATCGTCACCGTCACATCCGCCCCGGCGACGGCGAAGGCCACCTGGTTGACGACCTCGGGGATGACCGGGTTGACCTTGCCGGGCATGATGCTCGAACCGGCCTGGCGGGGCGGCAGGTTGATCTCGCCGAACCCGGCCTGCGGGCCGGAGGAGAGCAGGCGCAGGTCATTGCAGATCTTGGAGAGCTTGATGGCGCTGCGCTTGAGGTTGCCGCTGAACGACATGAAGCTGCCGGCATCGCTGGTCGACTCGATCAGGTCCGGCGCCGCCTCCAGCTTGAGCCCGGTGATCAGATTGAGGTGGCGGATGGCCGCGGCCGCGTACCCGGGATCGGCCGTGATGCCGGTGCCGATCGCGGTGGCGCCCAGGTTGACCTCGGCGAGAAGCCAGATCGTCTCGGTAAGCCTGTCGTAGTCCTCGCCGAGGGTCGTGGCGAAGCCGTGGAACTCCTGGCCGAGGGTCATCGGCACCGCGTCCTGCATCTGGGTGCGTCCCACCTTGAGGATCTGCTCGAACTCGTCGGCCTTGACCGAGAAGGAGCCCTGCAGCGCTTTCAGTTCGCGGAGCAGGTGCTTGAGGAAGAACGCCAGGGCGATCTTGATCGCGGTGGGATAGGTGTCGTTGGTGGACTGGCTGCGGTTGACGTGGTCGATCGGGCTGAGAATGTCGTAGCGGCCGCGCCCGTAGCCCGCGTTTTCCAGCGCGAGGTTGCAGATGACCTCGTTGGCGTTCATGTTGGTGGAGGTACCGGCGCCGCCCTGCATGACTCCCACCACGAACTGGTCGTGGTGCTTGCCCTCGATGATCTCCTGGCAGGCGGCGTCGATCCAGTCGGCCCGCTTTTGGGAGAGGGCACCCACCTCGGCGTTCGCGCGGGCGCAGGCCTGCTTCACCGAGGCGAGGGCCACGACGAAGTCGGGGTAGACCGAGATCGGACGCTTGGCGATGGGAAAGTTCTCCAGCGCCCGCTTGGTGTGCACACCCCAGTAGGCGTCTGCGGGGACCTCGACGCGGCCGAGCGAGTCGCGCTCGATGCGGAAGCCGGGGGTGACGGCGGGGATGTCGGCGCTGAGATCCTGTGGGCTGGTCGTGTCTTCTATGGTCAATTCGGCGTTCGTCGTTTCGGTTCTTGCGGACATGCTGCTGGTGGGGTGCACGTGGGCTCCATTGCCGTCGGTGAAGAGCTTGTGGCTCATGACCGACCCACTCTATCGCGAGGCCCCGGCCCGGCACCGGAGCCGCACGTTTCGCCTGCCCTACGCAGGGAACCGTCGTCTCCGGGCAGGGTCTGTGCAAGAAAACGCAGGTGCGACCCCACAAGTTACGCGGCGGCGGGCTCCTCGGGAAAGACGTCGTGTTCCCTGGCGTCGTAGCCTTCAGCGGAGCTCCGCGGCTTACCGGAGTAGCGCACCCCTCGCACGGCGCACGCACCAGAAGCCAGCATCCGTTAGACCCCGAACAGGACCTCGACGGGACCGCGCACGAAGAAGACCAGGAAGCCGACCGCGACGACCCAGAGCAGCGGACTGATCTCGCGCGCCTTGCCGGAAAGCGAGCGCACGATGACCCAGCTGATGAAGCCGGCGCCGATGCCGTTGGCGATCGAGTAGCTCAACGGCATCACGATGATGGTGAGGAACACCGGCAGCACGATGGAGAAGTCGCTGAAGTCGATGAACCGGATCTGCGACACCATCATGGCGCCCACGATCACGAGGGCCGCTGCGGCCACCTCGAGCGGAACGATCTGAGTGAGCGGGGTGAAGAACATCGCGGCCAGGAACAGGAGCCCGGTGACGACGTTCGCGAAGCCCGTTCGGGCGCCCTCACCGATTCCGGCGCCGGACTCGATGAAGACAGTGTTCGACGAGGAGGAAGTGGCGCCACCGACGACGGCACCGACGCCCTCGACGATCAGCGCCGACTTGAGCCGGGGGAAGTTGCCGTCCTTGTCGGCGACCCCGGCCTCGTTGGAGAGCCCGGTCATGGTGCCCATGGCGTCGAAGAAGTTCGTGAACACCAGGGTGAAGACCAGCATCACTGCCGCAAGAACACCGATGCGCTCGAACGCGCCGAAGCTCACCTCGCCCACGAGGGACAGGTCGGGCAGCGCTACGAAGCTGGTCGGCAGCACCGGGGCGTTGAGGTTCCAGCCGGCCGGGTTGGTGCCGAGCGACGGACCGACCTTGAAGACGGCCTCCAGGATCACGGCGAGCACCGTGGTGCCGACGATACCGATGAGCAGGGCCCCCTTGACCTTGCGGGCCACGAGCACACCGATCAGCAAAAGCCCGATCACGAACACCGCGGTGGGCAGGCTGGCGACCGAACCGGACTCGCCCAGTTGCACGGGCGGGGAGGCGACGCCGCTGGAGCGCACGAAACCGGAGTCGACCAGGCCGATGAACGCGATGAAGAGGCCGATCCCCACGGTGATGGCGATCTTGAGCTGACGGGGCACGGCGGTGAAGATCATTTCGCGCAGGCCCGTGGAGGCCAGCAGCACGATGATGAGGCCGTTGATGACGACCAGGCCCATGGCCTCCGGCCAGGTGACCTGGCCCACGACGCTCACGGCCAGGAACGAGTTGATGCCGAGCCCGGCGGCGAAACCGAACGGCAGGCGGGCGATGACACCGAACAGGATGGTCATCACACCGGCCGTCAGCGCGGTCACCGCGGCGACCTGGCCGTTGGGCAGCCAGTTGCCGGCGACATCCACCGCGGCCTGGTCGGCGCTGAAGCCGCCGAGGATCAGCGGGTTGAGGATGACGATGTAGGCCATCGTGACGAAGGTGACCAGGCCGCCACGCACCTCACGGCCCCAGGTGGAGCCGCGGCGAGTGATCTCGAAATACCGGTCGAGCACGGACTTGGTACCGCGCCCCGTGGGCTCGGATGGACCGGACGCCGATGGGGTTCCGGTCGAGGTGCCTGTCGTGGCGGTTGGGGCTGCGGCGGTGGACTCGTGCTCTGATGCGGAAATGATGCTCTCCCGGTCGGTGTGCGGCGGCGTGCCAAACGCCTTATTCTACGACGCGTCCCGCGGCCGTGATAATCGGCCCAACCTGGCTGGCTAAACGTGCGGCACGAATTTGCCCCAGGCGACTCGCCGTTCGGCCTGCGGATCGGCCTCGATCCGGTCGCGGCTGTCGATGACCAGCGTCAATCTGTCGGCCTCGGTGTACGGCGGCCAGGCGGCATCCGGAACGCCCGTGCCGGCGAAACCCAGCCACCAACCCTGCATGCGCGCACCGATGGCCTTGAACTCCCGCCGGCCGCCCAGCACCGTCATGCCCCGGCCGAACCAGCCGTCCAGTCTGTCGAAGAGCGGGAAGAGTTCGAGGCCGTGGGTGGCATCCAGGCCCATCCGACGCAGCAGCCGGGGCGCGGCGTCGAACCTGTAGAAGTACACCGGGGCGTACCTGGAGTGCCGCTCGCCCACCTTCACGCTCGGATACCAGAACGAGTAGTCACCGCCGAAGTCGAGCGCGGCCCGCGACGCTGGGATGCCCGGGTACTGCGCCTTGAGGGCCTTCTTGGCCTTCTTCTTGGTGTTGGCGAAGACCGCCCGCATGCGCGGCGGCGTTGACGCGAGAATGTCGATGCGGCCGCTGAACAGCGAACCCTCGCGCTGGTTGGTACCGATGAGCAGCGGGATGCGGTGCGCCCGGCCGTCGCGGAACGCGTCGAGCGGCCGTTCGGGCAGGAAGTCACCGTCGATGACAGGGCAGAGCGGGATGGTGCCTGGGTATTGGTCGGGCGAGCGCACGGTGAGGGTGGTGGTGGCCTGGGCGAGGCGGGCGGGGTCGGCGTCCACCAGCAGACGCACGGCCTCGGCGTCGGTCAGGCCCGAGCTCACCGGCGGTTCGGCCTGGTGCCCTGCGCCGGCGGTCGGCGCTGCCGGGGCAGCCGGGGCCTGCTCGGCGAGGATGCGCACGAATGTCGCCGCCCACTCGGCGGTCAGCGCCGGCGGGTACACGGCGTTCGGCGGGGCGCTCTGGGCGATGGCCCGCTGGAACAGCCCCGCGGCCGCCGGCACGGTCATCAGGGTGGTCACCGCGTTGCCGCCGGCCGATTCGCCGAACAGGGTCACCGCCTCCGGGTCGCCGCCGAACGCACGGATGTTGGCGCGCACCCAGGCGAGCGCCGCGACCTGGTCTCGGAGACCCAGGTTGCTCTCGAACGGCCGCTCGGGCGTGGAGTAGCGACTGAAGTCGAGGTAACCGAGCGCGCCCAGCCTGTAGTTCATGCTCACGTACAGGATCCCGGCGCGGCGGACCAGTCCCTCACCCTGGCGGGGATTCTCGCGCGACGACCCGACGCTGTAGGCACCGCCGTGCACGAACACCATCACGGGGCGAAGCGCACCGTCGTCGATCGGCGCATCCGGGGCGATCACGTTGAGGGCCAGGCAGTCTTCGCTCTGCGGGATACGCGGGTGCGCGCCGAGGAACTGGCCCTTATGGCTCTGGGTGGCGACGGGTCCGAACTCCGTCGCGTCGCGCACGCCCGGCCAGGGCGGAGACGCCGCGGGGGCGCGGAAACGCAGTGGGCCCACCGGAGCAGCCGCATAGGGAATGCCTCGCCACGCGCGGATTCCGCGCTCGCTGACGCCGCGCACCAGCCCGCCGGACACCCGGATCTCGAGCGGATCGAGAGCGCGGGCGCCGGTATGCGAAGTCATGGGGTGATCCTAATCCGGTCCGCTGACCCCGGGGCAAACTCGGTGGCCCGGCCGGCGGAGCACTACGCTCAGCTAGGGCCGCGCGAGGTATGCGGGCGGCCGGATCCCAGAGAAACGAGACAGCAATGGCACTGCCATGGACCCTGCACGGCGACGGCAAGACCGTCGGCCCCACCGACGTCGTGGCCCCCGGCGAACGCCTGAATTGGCCGATCACGATCGGCATCGGTGCCCAGCACGTGGTCGCGATGTTCGGCGCCACCTTCCTGGTGCCGTTGATCACCGGTTTCCCGCCGAGCACCACCATCCTCTTCTCCGGTATCGGCACCATCCTGTTCCTGCTGATCACGCGCAACAAACTGCCGTCCTACCTCGGGTCGTCGTTCGCGTTCATCGCCCCGATCACTGCCGCCGTCGCCACCGCGGGCATGGGCAGCGCGCTGTTCGGCATCCTGGCCGTCGGAGTGCTGCTGGCCGTGGTCGGCGCCATCGTGCAGTTCACCGGGGCCGGCTGGATCGACGCCCTGATGCCGCCGGTGGTGTCCGGTGCGATCGTCGCGCTGATCGGCTTCAACCTGGCACCGGTGGCGAAGGCCAACTTCACCCTGGCGCCGCTCACCGCGCTGATCACCCTCGCCGCCGTCATCCTCTCCACGGTGCTGTTCCGCGGCATCCTCGGCCGGCTGTCGATCTTCCTGGGCGTCATCGTCGGTTACATCGCCGCGGTCATCCAGGGCGAGGTGGACTTCAGTGCCGTCGGTGACGCCGCCTGGGTCGGCCTGCCGCCGCTGACCCTGCCGACGAACCCGTTCGAGAATCCCGCGGTGTGGGCGATCCTGCCGGCGTTCCTGCCCGTGGTGCTGGTGCTGATCGCCGAGAACGTGGGCCACATCCGCGGTGTCGCGCAGATGACCGACAGCTCGGTCAACAAGCTCACCGGCCGTGCGCTGCTCGCCGACGGTCTCGCCACGGTGCTGGCGGGCTTCGGCGGCGGCTCCGGCACCACCACCTACGGCGAGAACATCGGCGTGATGGCCGCCACCCGGATCTACTCCACGGCCGCGTACTGGGTGGCCGGCATCACCGCGGTGCTGCTGGGCCTCTCCCCCAAGATCGGCGCCGTCATCAGCACCATCCCGGCGGGAGTGCTCGGCGGCGTCACGACGGCCCTGTACGGGCTCATCGGCATCATCGGCGTGAAGATCTGGCTCGACAACAAGGTGGACTTCAGTAAGCCGGTCAACCAGTTCACCGCCGCCACCGCCCTGATCATCGGCATCGCCGACTACACCTTCAGCGCCGGCACCCTCACGTTCAACGGCATCGCGCTGGGCACCGTGGCCGCCATCGTGATCTACCACGTGATGACCTGGGTGGCCCGGGTGCGCCGCACGGCGTAGCCCGCTTCCGGCCCGCGAACTGTGAGCTGAGCACCTTCCCGAGCGGTTTTTCGGGGCTTTCTCTCGGTTCGCGGGGCTGGTCGTTACCGGTGCAGGGCGGGGACGATCAGGTAGACGCCGTAGAGCACGATCAGGCCGCACAGCGCGAAGCAGAGGTAGCCGGCGTACTGAGCGACCGACTTCTGGATGTCGGTGAGCGGGTTGGCCTTGAGGGCCTTACGGGCGCGTTTGGCGTCCTTAGCGGCCCGCGCCGGGCTGAGCACGGTGATCGCGCCGGTGAACTCGGCGGGTTCCACCGTCGGGATGCGCCCGGCCGTGGTGAGCAGGCGCAGGCCCAGCGAGTAGAGCGAGACGACGACGGCCGAGGATACCAGCGCGGCTGCCGCGACAACGAGGAAAGCGGCCCAGTCGATCACAGTGCAACCTTCTGTCGGTCCTTGCGGGACGGTTTGCGGGGCGTTTTTTTGATCTTCACGACGTGGCCCGCGTCATCGATGTCGTGCAGGTTGTCGTGTGAGATCCTGTCGCGCTTGGACCACTGGAAGAGCACGTAGACCACGGCCGTGCCGATGACGACGTCGAGCACGATGCCGATCGGGCCGAGCAGGGCGAGACCTGCGGCGAACGCGCCCATGATGGCGGAAGCCGGCAGGGTGAGCAGCCAGCCCAGCGCGATCTGGCCGGCCATGCCCCAACGCACCGTGGAGCCGCGTCGGCCCAAGCCGGAGCCGATGACCGACCCGGAGGCGACCTGGGTGGTGGAGAGAGCGAAGCCGAGGTGGCTGGACGCGAGGATGGTCGCGGCGGTGCTGGTCTCGGCGGCGAAGCCCTGGGCGGGCTTGATCTCGGTGAGCCCACGGCCCATGGTGAGGATGATGCGCCAGCCGCCGGTGTAGGTACCGATCGCGATCGCGAGGGCGCAGCAGGCCACCACCCAGAACTGCGGGCCCGAACCCACGGCCTGGTAACCGCCGGCGATGAGGGTCAGTGTGATCACGCCCATGGTCTTCTGTGCGTCGTTGGTGCCGTGCGAGAGGGCCACCAGCGACGAGGAGAAGATCTGCGCGTAGCGGAAGCCGCCGCGGCCATCAGGCTTGCCGGCGTCGCGGCGGGTGATGGCGTAGGCCAGGCGGGTGGCGAGGTACGCGACGATGCCGACGGTGATCGGAGCGATCAGCGCGGGCAGGATCACCTTGGCCAGGACGACGTCGAAGGCCACGGCCTGCGCCCCCACCCCGATGATGGTGGCGCCGATGAGGCCGCCGAACAGGGCGTGACTGGAACTGGACGGCAGGCCGCGCAGCCAGGTGATCAGGTTCCAGACGATCGCGCCGATCAGTCCGGCGAAGATCATTTCCGGGCTGATCTGGATTCCTCCGTCACCCTCCTTGATGATGCCGCCGGAGACCGTCTTGGCGACCTCGGTGGACAGGAACGCTCCGACGAGGTTGAGGACTGCCGCAACACCGACCGCGACCTTGGGCTTCATGGCCCCGGTTGCGATCGGGGTGGCCATGGCGTTGGCCGTGTCGTGGAATCCGTTGGTGAAGTCGAAGATGAGTGCCAGTGCGATGACCAGCGCGACGATAAGGGTGAAATCCACCGGCGTCTTTCCTTGTATTACCCGAACCGTGGTCGGGTACATACATAACCGGCACGCAAGAGAGATGGCTGGCTCGAAACCGGGCCTCGTTGATCCTGACAGCCTGAGGCGGGCAGGTCAATTCAGGGTGCGTTCATTCGCCGTTCACCCGGAATTCAGGCGGCAGGACGTCAGTCGCGGGCCACGACGGTGGCGAGGTCCGCACCGAAGGTGAAGGTGGCCTCGACTCGCTGTCCGGCCAGCACACCGGGCAGCCAGTGCTTGGCGTCATCCCACATCTCGTCGACGGGTAGCCGGGCGATCGTGAACCATTCAGGGTTCAGCTCGTCGGATTCGCGCGGAATGCCGCTGAACCGGTCGGTGACGAAGACGTTCGACCGCTGGCTCCAGGCAGGTTTGTGCGGGAACAGGTAGGTGAGCACCCCCATCGGGGTGAGCGCGTCGGCTCCCACGGTCAGGCCCGACTCTTCCTCGATCTCCCGCACCGCGGCATCCAGGGCGGATTCGCCGGGTTCGAGCTTGCCGCCGAGCCCGACGATGTTGCCCAGACCCAGACCCTTCTTCTTGCGGCCGAGCAGAACCTGGGGCTCGCCGGTCTCGGAGAGGCGGGTGAGGTAGCACACGCACACCTGGGGCAGGTCGGTCATGGTGTCATCGTAGCGAGCGCCCCGCGTGGCTCCAGAATCCTCGGTTACGCTGTACCCATGGATTTTGTGCCTGAGACCGGAACTATCACGATGTTCACCACCACCTGGTGCGGCTACTGCTCGCGCCTGAAAAGCCAGCTCGACAAGGTCGGCATCGGCTACACCGAGGTGAACGTCGAAGAGGTCGACGGCACGTCAGAGCTCGTGATGAGCCTCAACGGCGGCAACCGCACCGTGCCGACAGTGCTGTTCCCGGATGGCTCGGCCGCGACGAACCCGTCGCTCGCGCAGGTGCAGGCCAAGCTCGCACCCGCCGCCTGACTTTTCGTCACACAGAAACTGCCCGGCCGACCTGAGTCGTCCGGGCAGTTCTGTGACGAGTACGGGTTTAGCCGAAGAGCACGGCCGCTTCGTCGTAACGCTCCTGGGTGACCCGGTTGAGGTCCATCGTGGCGTCGGCGATGCTGACGTTGCGGATGTCGGTGCCCTTGAGGGAAACCATCGAACCCCACTTGCCCTCGATGACGGCGTCGACCGCTGACATGCCGAGACGGGTGGCCAGCACCCGGTCGTAGGCCGAGGGGGCGCCACCACGCTGGGTGTGGCCGAGCACGGTCGCCCGCGCTTCGATGCCGGTGCGCTCTTCGATCATCGGGGCGATGAGCTCGCTGATGCCGCCGAGGCGCGGACGGTTGAACGCGTCCAGGCCCTTGTGCGAGTGCGCCTCGCCCATTTCGGCGAGCAGGAATCCTTCGGAAACCACGAGGACCGGCGCGCGGCCGCGGTCGCGGACGCTCTCGACCCACTCGCAGATCTGCTCGATGGTCTGCGGCTGCTCGGGGATGAGGATGGCGTGTGCTCCGCCGGCCATGCCGGAGTGCAGGGCGATCCAGCCCACGTGGCGGCCCATGACCTCGACGACCATGCAGCGGCCGTGGGAGTCAGCGGTGGTGCGGAGACGGTCGATGGCCTCGGTGGCGATCTCGACCGCGGTGTTGAAGCCGAAGGAGTAGTCGGTGGCGGCGAGGTCGTTGTCGATGGTCTTGGGCACGCCGACGATCTTGATACCGGCATCCGTGAGGCGGCGGGCCGCCGTGAGGGTGCCCTCTCCGCCGATGGCGATGATGGCGTCGATACCCTCGGCGTCCATGGTCTTCTGGATGTTCTCCGGGCCCGCGTTCTCGCCCTCGTAAGGGTTGGTGCGCGAGCTACCCAGGATGGTGCCGCCCTGGCGGGACAGGCCACGAACGCTGTGCCGGTCGAGCTTCATGAACTCGCCCTGTACCAGCCCGCGCCAGCCGTTGCGGATGCCCACGAACTCTGAGTCGTATGCGCGTCCTCCCTTGAGGACGGCACCCCGAATCACTGCGTTGAGGCCCGGGCAGTCTCCGCCGCTGGTGAGGATACCGATCTTCATTTCTTGGCTACTCCTTATTACATGCATGTGTGTTTCGGCGGATCGCCCGTCCACCATCATGGCGGCGAGCATTGGCCTGGATCAAGTCAACACCGGCGGCGCTGCTCTGAGATAGGGACTTCCGGCCCGGTGTTACAGCTCACCGTCCAGCGCCTGCGTGAGTACGTAGACCAACGCGCTGGCCTGAACTGAATCTGCCGCGGAGACGTCTTCGTCTGCCCCGTCGAGCGCGCGGGCCGCGAGGCCCTGCTTGCTGCCGATGAGTTCGGCGATGCGCGCGTCAATAGTGTGAGCGGCGATGATCCGCCAGGCGGTGACAGGTTCGGCCTGGCCGATCCGGTGCACCCGGTCGATGGCCTGCGTCTGCTCGGCCGCCGTCCAGCTCAGTTCGGCGAGCACCACGTTGGATGCTGCCTGCAGGTTCACGCCGACTCCGGCCGCCGTCAGCGAGCACACCACGATGGCGACCTCGGGGTCGGTGTTGAACGAGTCGATCGCGGCCTGGCGGGCCAGGGCACTCTGATCGCCCCGCAGCGATACCGTGCGGAGGCCCCGTTTGGCGAAGATCTCCTCCGCGGCATCCATCACGTCGATGTGCTTGGCGAAGAACACCACCTTGCCCACCGAGTGGGCCAGCTGGGCCGCGTAGTCCGCGGCGAGCCCGGCCTTGGCCTGACCGATCTTGCGCACCATGGTGAACACGTTCTCACCGGTGCTGGTGCCCTTGGATTCCTCGAGATCGGCGTGGGCGACGGCGCGGATGTACGCGGCGCGCTGCTCGTCGTCGATCTCCGGGTTGCGCACGCCGGGGTGGCGCGCGGCGACGAGGGCCTTGTACCGCTGCACCAGGCGGGCGCCGAGCTCACGTTCGGCCTTCTGGATGGAGCGGCCCAGTTCGCTGTCGAGCTCCACCGGGAGGTCGGCGATGCGCTTGGCGGGCAGATCGGCGGCGACGTCGACCTTGCGGCGGCGCACGATGCCCATGTCGATGACCGCGGCGCGGGCCGCGGTGTAGAAGCCGGCATCAGCGGGGGTGAGCCCGGTTTCCTCCAGGCGTGTCATGAGCTTGGCGGTCGGCTTGTCGCCGTCGATCCAGCCGAGGAACTGCCAGATGGCGCGGAAGTCGTCGACGTCGTTGATCAGCGGGGTTCCGGTCAGCGCCATCAGCAGCGGGTTGTTGCCCGGGGTGCGGCGGCGGATCTGCTCGGCGAGGCTGAGCACGTGCTTGGACCGCTGCGACTGCAGGTTCTTGATGAAGTGGGCCTCGTCGACGACCATGCCCTTGAAGCCCAGGGTGCCGAGCCAGGCCAGGTGCCGGTCGAGAACGTCGTAGTTGACCACGACGACATCGGCGAAGGCGTCGAGGGTGTCGCCGTCACCGTGGATGACCGTGGCGCGCCGGTGCGGCGTCCACAGTTCGACCTCCCGCACCCAGTTCATCTTCACGACGTTGGGCACGATCGCCAGCAGCGGGTAGGCACCGGCGACGGAGGCGGCGAGCAGGCTCTGCGCGGTCTTGCCCAGGCCGGGCTCGTCGGCGAGCAGGTAGCTGCGGTGGCCGAGGCGGGCGCTTTCGACGAACCGTGCCTGGTGGCGCATGAGCTCCATGCCGCGCGGAGAGAACCTGTCGACGTTGGGCGCTTCGGGCAGGTCCATGCTGGCGGCCTGGCCGCCGGAACCGAACTCGAAGGCCTTGAACAGCGGGCCGAGCAGCTCCCAGTTGGCCAGGCGACGAGCCGAGGACACCGGTGCGGCCTTCACGGCGCTGAAGTCGGGGGCCAGGAAAGGATTGGCCATCTGGCGGGCACGCACGGACTGCGGGATGACCTGGTTCTGCGGCACCTCAGGCTTGGCCTCGGGTTCGCGGGTGATGATGAGCTCGTCCGGGCTGAGTTCCGCGCCCGATTCCAGCAGCCAGTCGCGGCGGAACCGCTGCGCGACGGTGGAGACGCCGGCATCCGGTTCGAGCAGGGTGATCAGACTGGTGTCGCGGGCGGCGGTCTTCGCAAGGATCTGGGCGATACCGTCGAGGCGTTTGAGAAGTTCGGCGCGGTTCGCGTCGGTCAGTTCGGGGTCGGTCTTCACGCGGGCGCGTTCTTCGCGCATCAGCAGCGCGATGACCTGGTACTTCGTGCGGTTGGTGGGGCCGAGCTTGGTGCCGCTCTGAGCCTTGGCTTCGACCTCGCGCACCTTGCGGGCGAGGATCGGGATGATCGGGGCGTCGTCGTCGCGCGAGCGCGGTCGTTGACGTGTTCGACCGCTGCCGGCTCCAGCGCGGCCCGCTCCGTTGGGGCGGGTGTGTGCCATTTTTCTCCACTTCACACCAGCGCATCACTCAATGCGCGCTGGTCGTGTTGCGCATCCGCAGGATGCCTGTGCGATCGATACGCCGAACCCCATGATCGAACAGCGGGACGCCGCAGCTTTTCAGTCACTTGTGCACTGATGGCCGCGGGGCCACGGTCGAGCCCGGCTCCAGACGCATCCTTAGTCTATGCCCGCCCCCGGATTTAGCGGTGCACAGCGGTCGGGACCTTGGTCCGGATTCCGACGATGATGAAGACCAGAGCGGCGATGAACTGAGCGGACACCCAGCCCTGCCCGTGCAGTTCGATCACGACGATCGGATTCCACAGCACCGCGATCGGCACCAGCCCGATGAGCCACCACCATGCCCTGGCCTGAATGACGAAGACGCAGATGATGAGGGCCAGGATGCTGACGATGTAGCGGATGATCACAAAGCTGTCGACATCGAGCAGGGCCAGTCCGGCCAGCAGGGCTATCGCGCCGAGCAGGCCGGGCGCCAGGGCCGAGCGGGTGTAGGTAGGTTCTGCCGGGGTGCCCATCAGACGCCCCCTCCCCCGCCGCCGCCTCCGCCGCCGCCGACGGAGCCACCACCGCTCGAACCGGAACCGGCCGAGCTGGTTGCGATCCCCGTCGACGCTGACGTCGCGAACGCCGAGACGCCGGTGGCGAAATACGCGGCGCTGAACGGCGCGGTGCCGACGTACCAGTCCGGCTGCTGGTGGGCACCGGCGTAGTAGTCGCCCAGCACCTTGGACCACTCCTTCTCTTGACCGGTCAGCACGGCGAAGGGCAGCAGTCGCTCATAGAGCTTGAGCACCTGCACGGGGTCGGTCGCCACCGCACCGGGAGTCTCCTTCGGCCGGGAGGGGGTGCGCAGGGCGCCTTCGGGGCTCTGCAGCACCCGAAGTCGGTCCGCTTCGGCCAGTGAGATGTACAGGGAGACGCCCTTCAGGTAGTCGCGCAGTTCGGCGCCGCGGGCCGTGAGCGGGCGCACGTCGGCGGTCACGGCAATCGTGACAATCGCGGCGACCAGGCCAACGACCAGGAGCAGCGCGGGCCACGCGCCGGCGACCTCGGTGGCGAACGACACTATGCTCGCGATCATCGCGACGAAGCCGGCGACGATGGCCACACCGAGCAGCCACCCGCGGAGGGCGCCGCCCTTCTTCTCGCGCAGTCCGTCGGTGAGCAGCTGTTTGCGGGCCTCACTCTTGGCGGCCGTCAGGGCGGTGCCCAGTTTCGCGTCCGTCTTCTTGAAGTCCCGCGTGATGCCGATGGGCCGATGGGCGGCGAACAGGGCGTCGAGAACGGCACGCTCGGTGGGGTCAAGGCCCGCCCGGCTGCGCAGCTCGAGGAGGTAGTGGTTCTTGCCGTCGCCCTCGAGGACCCGCACATTTCCGTTCACGGCGAACTGCAGGAACTGGGCGGTGAGGGACTTGCCGTCGGCCTTGGCGCCGAGAACGCCGCCGGCCTGCAGCAGGTTCACGCCCGTCGGCGGCAGGTATTCGGCGATGATGGTGGGTCGGCCCGGCTGGTTGCGCCAGCGTGTGTTGCGCAGGGCGACGCCGATCACGGCCGTGGCCAGCGCGGCCAGCGCCGCGAGCAACGCGATCGTCGGGAACGCGTTGGCGGTGAACGAATCGTCCCTGGGGACGAAGGTTCCCTCGTCGAAGCCCACAGCGACGGCGAGGCCCTCGTGCGGACCCAGGTCGCGTGCGGTGGCCTCGATGACCCATTCGTCGCCGTCGGCGGCGCTCTGGAGCGTGTCGCAGGTCGCGCCGGATGTCGACACGCCCTGGTAGCAGGCGGTCTGACCGGTGAGGGCGGGAACCAGGTCAGCTGCCACGTGCACCGTGGCGGAGACGGTGCCGAACGGCTGCGCCCATCCGGTGCCGTTCACCTCCCAGAAGAACTCCTCATCCGTGGTGTCGTCGGGGAAGTGGGCGATGTTCTTCTGGGTGTAGCTGATGACGTAGGTCTGTTCGCCGTGGACGAAGTCGTCGGCGGCGATGGTGATGGTGAGGAACTCGTCATCGGAGTCGTCGCTGTCGGTGTCGGTGTCGAAGTCCCGCTCGGTACCGTTCTCGTCGGTGACCCTGACGTTGGTCGGGTTGGTGGGCTCGCCCCGGTAGTGGGTGGGGATCTGCCGCCGGATGCCTTTGTTCTGGTCGGTCTCGGGAAACTGGGCGACAAGGGTTTCGGTGGTGGCCAGGGTGGAATGGCCCTCCTCGTCGCGGCCGAGCCTGTAGTCGGCGTGCAGGGACGCAAAACTGAAATCGTCGACGCCGGCCGAGACCGACTGGGGCGCGAATGTCGCGCCGGCAGTGCCGGCCGGGGCGGCCAGTGCCGTCGCAGGGCCCGCGCCCAGGAGGGTGAGCCCGGCGAGAATCGTCGCTGCCAACGACAGTCGGAGGCGGAAACTGACAGGTCGGTGCATGCTCTCATGCTAGCGAGGCGGTCGGGCACCGGTCACCGGCGGCGTGCGTTTCGCTCCAGTGCCGCGACGGGTGCGTCAGGCGGGGTGCCGGCTGACGGACAGTGTTTCCGGCGGGCGTTCGAGCAGGTCGACGAGTGCGGGCCGAAGCTCGGTGAACCAGACGACGTAACCGGCTTCGATGAGGTGCAGGTGATCGGCCGACCATTCGGCGCTGAGCGTACCGTCCTCGGCGGCCAACACCGGCCAGAGATCCAGGTAGCGAGCCTTGACGGTCGGCGCGAACTGGCGCAGGTGTCGGTTGACCGACCGGATCACGGGCACGAACTCCTTCTCCCTCGGGGGCACGGACTGGATGAGCAGACGGGTGCCGGGCAGCTGCTTGCGCAGGGTGCACAGGATGGTCTCAATGTTGCGCACGATGTACTCGTCCGAACGGTTCCAGCCCACGTCGTTGGTACCCACCTGCAGGACGACGGCATCGGGGTCGGCGTCAACAACCTGATCGAGCCGGCCCAGGACCTCGTCGGTCGTGTCCCCGTTCACGCCCAGGTTCCGCACCTCGAGGTCGGGGAACCGTTCCTCCCATCGAGCACCCGCGCTGAGGCCATCGCCGACGAACACCACCGCACCGGACATCTGGACTCCTCACCGCTTGCTTCCATGATGCGCTCCGCGGTGCACGGTGGCTAGGGTCGAAGCTGGCAAGGTCCCGTCAGCCGGCTCCCCGTCGAGCTCGCCGGACGGATGAGCGGTCAGCGGGGCCGGGTCAGGAGCCGACGGCCGCCTCCGCTGTCGTGGCCGCCGGCGGGGCACCGACCGGGGTCCCCGGCTGGGTGTCCAGGGTTGCGGTTTCGGTTTCGGCAGCTTCGGTTTCGGCGGCGGCGGTGATGCGGTTGGCCATGCCGCTGAAGATCACGCCGTGGAACGGCAGGATCGAGAACCAGTACAGCCGGCCGCCGAGTCCGCGCGGGAAGAACACCGCACGCTGGCGGTAGATCGAGCCACCGTCATCCGTGGGTTCGGCACGCATCTCGAGCCAGGCCCGGCCGGGCACCCGCATCTCGGCGCGCAACCGCAGAAAGCTGCCCCGATCGATGCGTTCGACGCGCCAGAAGTCGAGCACGTCGCCGGTCTGCAGGCGGTCGGGATGCCGGCGGCCGCGGCGCAGGCCCACTCCCCCGACGACCTTGTCCATCCAACCGCGCACCGCCCAGGCCAGCGGGAACGAGTACCAACCGTTCTCCCCACCGATGCTCTCGATGACCCGCCACAGGTCCGCCGGCTTGGCGGAGGTGCGCTTCTCCTTGAGGTCGGTGTACACGAGGTGACCGGCCCAGTCGGGGTCGCTGGGCAGCGGGTTGCTCGACGCCCCTTCCGTCGCGGCGTTCTGCCAGCTGGTTTCCACGTCGCCGTCGCGCACCCGGCCCAGCGCCAGGCGCACGGCCCGGCGATAGGTGGTGAGGCCGCCGGCCGGCGGCGGGATCACCGCGTCGATGTCGTGTTCGTGCATGACGCAGTCGTATTGCAGCGACGCGATGATGGGCACGGCCAGGCTGCGCGGGATGGGCGTGACCAGGTTGACCCACTGCGACGCGAGCCACGGGGTGAGCACCGGCAGCGGCGCGATCGGGCGCTGATGCAGGCCGGCTTCGACGGCGTAGCCGTTCATCATCTGGCCGTACCGCAGCACGTCGGGGCCGCCGATGTCGAAGGTGCGGTTGACGTCCGCGGGCACCTCGGCGGCGGCGACGAGGTAGTGCAAAACGTCGCGCACCGCGATGGGCTGGATGAAGTTGCGCACCCACCGTGGCGCCGGCATGTACGGCAGCACATCGGTCAGGTGCCGGATCATCTCGAACGACGTCGACCCGGAGCCGATGACGACCCCGGCCTGGAAGGCGACAGTGGGCACGCCGGAGTCCAGCAGGATGCGGCCGACCTCGGCGCGGGAACGCAGGTGCGGCGAGAGGGTCGGGCTGTCGGGGTGCAGGCCGCCGAGGTAGACGATGCGCGAAACCTTCGCCTCGGCCGCGGCGCCGGCCACGTTCAGGGCCGCGGTGCGTTCGGTCTGCTCGAAGTCGCCCTTGGCTCCCATCGAGTGCACCAGGTAGTAGAGCACGTCGATGTCGGCGCTGGCCCTGGCCACCGAGGCCCGGTCGCCGAGGTCGCCTTCGACGATCTCGACGTCGTCGGCCCACGGCACGTCGGTCAGTTTCTGGGGCGAGCGCACGAGCACCCGCACCGTATAACCGGCCTCGAGGAGTTTGGGAACCAGTCGGCCCCCGATGTAGCCTGTGGCTCCGGTGACCAGTACGCGGCGTGCGGTCTTCTCAATCATTGCGTCAGCCTAGGGGTGGAGTCTGGGCTGGACCTGCATATTCCCGGGCGGCAATCCGGACCTGTGGATGGATCCGACGGCGCCGGCCGGTCTGAGGGAAGATCGCCGGATGATCCTTCGACTCGACCCGCGGTATCCGCTTGTCTGGCGCACGCCGGACACCATCCAGCTGGGAATCGACCGGCCATTGGCGATCGTGCCGGGGGTGACGGCTCCGCTGGAGAGCGTCATCGCTGCTCTCCGGGTGGGGATTCCCCGGTCGGGTGCCCTGATGCTCGGGCGACAGTCCGGCGCGACGGATGCGGCGACCGCCGCCCTGCTCTCCGCCCTGGCCCCCGCGCTGGTCGGCCTCGACACGCAGCCGGCGGAGCCCGGTACGAACACCGCCCCGCTCACCGCCACCTGGTTCGGCAGCAGGAGGGCCACCCCGGTGCGCCGCGGCGCCCGTCCGGTGGTCTGCGTGGACGGCGCCGGCGCCACCGCCGACCGCATCCGGCACCTGCTGGTCGACCTGGGCATCACGGTTGCGACGCCAGGGCAGCTCCCCGACCTGGCCGTGATCGTGGACCACTTCGTGCTCGCCCCGGAGCGGCACGGTCACTGGTTGCGGCGGGATGTGCCGCACCTGCCGGTGCTGTTCAGCGACACCGAGGTTCGGGTCGGCCCGCTCGTGGAGCCCGGGGCCGGCCCGTGCCTGACCTGCCTGGACCTCGAGCACGTCGACCACGACCCGGCCTGGCCCGCGATCGCCAGCCAGTTGCTGCACCGCACGGCACCCACCGAAACGCCTCGGCTGGGCATCGAGGTGGCCGCGACGGCGGCCGGCATCGTGCACGAGCGGGTGTTCGCGTCCTCGAACGAGTTCGCGGCCGCATCGCTGGCGATCGACGCTGAAGCGTTGACGGTCAGACGCCGCGCGCACCGGCCGCACGAGCGGTGCGGATGCCGATTTCTGCCAGAAAGCGTGATCGTTCTCGCGGGGAACGCTGCTGGCTTCCGGCCGCGGACCAGCTGAGCGAGAGGCGTTTCCGCGCCCGGGTGACACCCACGTAGAGCAACCGGCGTTCCTCGTCGACCTGCTCGAAGGTGCCGGCGTAGCTGATCGGCACCAGGCCCTCGGAGAGCCCCACCACGAACACGGCGTCCCATTCCAGTCCCTTGGCCGAGTGCAGGGTGGCCAGGGTGACCGCCGCGACGGTCGGTTCGTGCTGGCCGGCCTGTCGTTCCATCAGCTCGTCGGTGAACTGACGGAAGGTGGTGCCGGGGGCGGCCTGGTCGACGAGCCCCATGATCGCGTTCAACGCCTCCCAACGATCGCGCACCGCGCCGCGGGTTTCCGGCGCGGTCTGGCTCCAGCCCAGGCCCCGCAACACGTCGCTGACCGATTTGAAGAGCGGTTCGCCCATGATCGACACGGAGGCCGCGCGCAGCGACATCACCGCCTGCTTCACCTCGGGCAGGTCGAAGAACCGCTTCGATCCGCGGATCTGGAAGCTCACGCCGACATCACCGAGTGCGGTCTCGAGCAGCGCGGCCTGCACGTTGACCCTGTACAACACCGCGATGTTCTCCGGTGGCACCCCGGCTTCGACGAGTTCGAAGATGCTCTGGGCCACCCCGCGGGCCTCGGCCATGTCGTTGGGGTACTCCCGCACGGCGGGCTCCACCCCGGTCTCGGCGACGGCGGCGTGCAACGACAGCGCGCCGGGCCGGCCGCGCATCAGCTGGTTGGCGGTGGCGACGATGGCGGCGGTTGACCGGTAGTTCTGTTCCAGGCGCACCACGGTGGCGTCCTCGTAGTGCTTGGGAAAGTCGAGCAGGTAGTCGCTCCGGGCACCGGCGAAGGAGTAGATGGTCTGACTGGCATCGCCGACCACGCACAGGTCCCGCCGGTCGCCGAGCCACAGTTTGAGCAGGTCGTACTGCAGCGGGGAGACGTCCTGGAACTCGTCGACGACGAAGAACCGGTACTGCTCCCGCACCTGCAGCGCCACGGAGGGTTCGGCTTCGATCATGCCGGCCATGGCCAGCAGCACGTCCTCGAAGTCGATCTGTTTGCGGTCGTCCTTGAGCCGTTCGTAGCCGGCCTGCATGTCCAGGGTCTGGTCGATGTCGAGCCGACCGGGCAGGGCGCGGCCGGCGGTGGCGTACTGGTCCAGGCTGAGGCCGCTGGTCTTGCGCCACTCGATCTCGCCGGCCAGGTCACGCAGGGTGGCGGTGTCCAGCTTGAGTTTGAGGACCTCGGCGGCGTGACCGAGCAGCCGGCCCTTGCCCTCGAGGATGCGGGGCGCTTGGCCGCCGACGACGTGCGGCCAGAAGTAGTTCAGCTGGCTCAGCGCGGCCGCGTGGAAGGTGCGCGCGGCGACGCCACCGGCGCCGAGCTGGCGGAGCCGGCCGCGGAGCTCCGCGGCGGAGCGGGCGGTGAAGGTCAGCGCCATCACCCGGTTCGGGGAGTAGGCGCCGCTCATCACGCCGTAGGCGATGCGGTGGGTGATGGCGCGGGTCTTGCCGGTGCCGGCGCCGGCGAGCATGCAGACGGGCCCGATCAGGGCTTCGGCGGCGATGCGCTGTTGCTCGTCGAGTCCGGTGAGCAAGGACTCGGCGGTGGGGGTCAACCGGTCAGACACCGGGCTGCTCCGGCTGAGCCAGCCAGTCGTCGAGGAGCGCGCGGGCGATCGACGATGGGCCGGGCAGCATGATGCCGTTTTCGGGGTCGGCGAGCTCGGCGCGGCTGAACCAGCGCAGATCCAGGATCTCGGTGCCGTCGGGCACCAGAGAGCCGGCCTGCCGGCCATCGGCCAGGCGGGCGGTGAAGCCGACCATGATCGACGCCGGAAACGGCCACGGCTGCGACCCGCGGTAGACCGGGTCGGTGACCCGCATGCCGGATTCCTCGAACACCTCGCGCACCACGGCGGACTCGAACGATTCGCCGGGTTCGACGAAGCCGGCCAGCAGCGAATACCGGTTCGCCTCCCACATGGCGTTCGAGCCCAGCAGCACCCTGTCACGGTCGTCGGTGATCAGCACGATCACGGCCGCGTCGGTGCGAGGGAAGATCTGGCTGCCGTCCTCGGGGCAGTGTCGCACCCAACCGCCGGTGGTCACGTCGGTCGCCGCGCCGCAGCGCGGGCAGTGCGGGTGCGAATCGTGCCAGTGCAGGATGCCGAGGGATTCGGTGAGGATGCCGGTGTCCCGGTCCGAGAGCAGGGTGGCGTAGTCGCGAAGGCCCACCCACCTGGACGCGTCGGGTTCCAGCGCGGCAGCCTGGTCATCGTCCAGCGGCACGGCCACGAGCGGGGTGCCGACGGGTTCGGCGGCGTCGGCGTCCAGCGACAGGCCGAGGTATACCCGCAGGGCGGCCGCCGGGTCGGTGCTGAGATCGGCCGGCGCGACCAACAACAGCCGGGGTCGGTCGTTCCCGGCGGCGGCGGCGAGCAGCACGGTACCGCGCCAGAGCGGCAGAACCCGGGTGCCGGCATCCGCCCAGAGCCGCTCGAACAAATCGGGTTGGGCGCGGGCGTCGTTGTCGCGATCAACGGCGTGCCTGGACAGTGGCAGCGTGGCCGTGAACCTGAACGACATGAGACCCCTCAAGAATCGGGCAACACGTGCCGAAGTTGTCTGCAGGCGTGGCGAATGGCCTCACCGGGAGGAACTCGACCTAACCTAGAAGGCATGGCCAGATCCCACCTCACTCTAGCCGCGTTGGCCACCAATGCAGTGCCGGAGCTCGACGTCGCCCACGCCCGAAACCACAGTCTCGGCGGCGGCGGGTTGTTCGACTCTGCCCTGCTGATCACCCGCGATGAGAAGGAACTGATCATCAGGGTTCCCACGTCGCAGGCGGCCGAAACCGAGCAGTCAGCCGACCTCGTGGCGTTGCGCGCCCTGACCACGGGCAACCGCAGCAGGCTGCCGTTCGACGTGCCGGTCTTTGTGGGCCAGGCGCCGTTCGAAGGCACCAGGGCCGTGGTCTACGAGCGTCTGCCCGGCGCCTCGTATGATGCGGATGCCCTCACCGGCCATGAGGGAGTGTCCGGGTCGATCGGCCGCGCGATCGCCGCCATCCACGGGCTGCCGTCGGCATTCATCGGCGACGCCGGCCTCGTGCAGCAGAGCGCCCAGGATTGCCGCACCGCCACCATCGACCTGATCGACCGGGCCGCGAACACCGGCAAGCTGCCCGCAGCGCTGCTGCGGCGCTGGGAACTCGCCACCGACGACAACGCTCTCTGGCAGTTCGCGCCGACGGTGATCCACGGGTCACTCACCGCGGAGTCCTTCCTGATCAGCGACGACGCCGTGTGCGGGGTGCTCGGCTGGTCTGGACTCTGTGTCGGCGACCCGGCCCGCGACCTCAACTGGCTGCTCGCCGCGCGCGGCGATGCGGCCGAGACGGCCGTGGCCACCTACACCGCGGCGCGGCAGGGCAACGACCCGCTGATCACCCAGCGGGCGATGCTCTACGCCGAGCTGGAACTGGTCCGCTGGCTGCTGCACGGCGTCGACACCCACGACGAGGCCATCGTCGACGACGCGGTGTCGATGCTCGACGGTCTGGTCGACAACGTGCACAGCCACACCATGAACTCGCTCTCTCCCGACACCGGGCCCATCCTCAGCGTCTCCGACGTCGAGTCGATGCTCAAGGACACCCCGCGCACCCAGGCCACCGGGTCCGCCGGTCGCAACAGCGACGACAGCTCCGAGTACGGCACCAGCGAGTTCGCCGACACGGGGTCGTTCAGCAGGGTCACCAGCTTCGACGGCACCGGCTTCGACACCGACTACACCGACGACACGACGGGCCCGATCGCCACGGCCGGCGGCGCGGATGTCGCGGCCACCGACGACCAGGCCGCCAAGAGGTCCGCCTCGGAGTAGAGCCGTTCGGGCGCGACGATGCGGTCGTCGGCGACGAAGTAGAAGACGGCGTCGACGATGGCCGGGTCGATGCCCTTCCACCGGGCGTAGGCGAGCCGGTACAGGGCCAGCTGGGTCTGCTTGAGTTCGAGATCGGCCGCGTCCTTGGGCGCCTTGCCGGTCTTCCAGTCCACCACCTGATAGCCGGTGGGGGTCTTGTAGACGGCGTCGAGCTTGCAGATGAAGACCTGGTCGCCCAGCACGTGGTGGATCTCGATCTCCACCTCCTCTGGTGCCAGCGTCGCCCAGGGCGACCTCTCGAAGGTGGCCTTGAACCGGTCCAGCTGTTCCAGCTCGAGCGGCAGCCCGTCACCGGTGTCGGTGTCGGTGTCGACGTCGAGTTCGTCCGGCCCGACGTCGATGAGGTCACCGGATGAGGCCCCGGCGGAGCGCTGTTCGACCCAGGAATGGAACAGGGTGCCCAGGCGGGTGGCCCGGTACGGCCGCTCCGGCATCGGCCGGCGCAGCCTGGCGAGCACCGCGGCGGGGTCGTCGACGTAGTCCTTGAACCTGGAGGCCGGGATGCGGGTGGGCACGTCGAGGGTGCCGGGTCCGGCCAGGCGCTGGGCACGTTCCGCCAGCAGCAGGGTCACCTCCCGCGACCAGGGCGTTTCGATGCGGGCGACGTCGTTGTCGGCATCCGTGCCCGTGTCGTCGTGCGCGCGCACCAGGGCGGCGGCGGCCTCGACGACGGGGCGTCGGGTGCCGAGCGGGTCGAACGGCCACACCTCGGTGGCGTCTTGGTCCGTCTGAGGCTTCTCCTCGAACTCGCTGCCCTCCGGCAGGGTGTCGATGAGCCCCGCCTCGGCCAGTTCGAGCAGGTACCGGCTGGCCTTCCGCACGGTCGTGCCGCCGCCCCAGAACGCCCCGGTGAGCAGCAACTGCTGCTGGGCGCGGGTGGTGGCCACGTAGATCAGCCGGCGTTCCTCGGCGTCGTGCCGGTCGGCGAGCTGCTCTTTGTACAGCCCGAAATCGATGTCGAACGACATCTGGGTCTCATGGCCGAGGCGTTTGAGTTCCGGCAGCTCCGCCCGGTCGCCCCGGCAGGGGTAGGGCAGCTCACCGAAGCGCAACCAGCCCGTCGTCTCCCGGCTTGGCGCGGGCAGGGTCTTCTCGGTCAGCCCGGGAATGGCGACGTAGTCCCACTCCAGCCCCTTGGAGCCGTGGATGGTGAGCAGCTGCACGGTGCCCGGTTCGGCGGCCTCGCCGCGCGGGCCGAGGTCGTCCTGGCGTTCAGCGCGGGCCAGCCAGCGCAGGAAGCTGGCCAGGGTGCCCAGCTCGTCGCTGTCCAGGAACGCCGAGACGGCATCGTGGAAGGCATACAGGTTGGCCAGGGCCCGGCCGTGGCTCTCGTTGGCGACCAGTTCCAGGTCGAGCAGGGTCTCCTGTTCGATCAAACGCACGAAGTCGAGCAGGCCCAGGCCCGATCGGCTGCGGAGCCAGGCCAGCTGCCGACCGGCCTGGCGCAGGCGCTGGCGGCCCTCGTCGCTGAAGGCGGCCAGCTGGCCGTGCGTTTCGGGCACGGAGGCGACGAAGTCCAGAGCGTCCACGAGCGACCGGCTCTCCTCGGTGGCCACGGAGGCGCGCAGCTTGGCCTTGAGTTCGTCGGTCACGGCCTTCTGCGCCCAGTCGTGCGTGGCCAGCCAGCCCGCCACACCGGAGAGGGCCTGCAGGTCGCGCACGCCGATCCGCCAGCGGCCGCCGGTGAGCAGCCTGATCAGGTCGCTGCCGGCCGACGGGTCGTGCACCACGCGCAGCACGGCGAGCACGTCGGCCACCTCCGGGGTCGACAGCAGGCCGCCGAGGCCGAGCACGTGCGCGGGCACACCGTGTTCGCGCAGCACCTCGGCGTAGAACTCCATGTCCCGGCGGGCGCGGAACAGCATCGCGCCGGACTCCGGCTCAGCATCCACATCGGCCGGCGCCGTGCCGAGCCTGGCGGCGAACCAGCGGGCGATCGCGGCGGCCTCGTCGGCGATGCTCTCGTACATTGCCGCGTCCACCCGGCCGGCGGCCTTGCCGGGCGGCACCTTGAGGGTCTCCACCTGGATGCCGTCGGGGCGGGCGCGCAGCTGCGCGCTCAGCGGCGCGACCAGGGTGTTGGCGGTCTCGAGGACCGCGACCGGGTTCCGCCAGGTGAACGAGAGCGACATCGACGGCGCCTCGGTGTTGGCCAGAGCGGCGAAGTCGGTGGAGAAGCCGAGCAGGTTGGCGGAGCTCGCGCCCCGCCAACCGTAGATGGACTGGTGCGGGTCACCGACGGCCATCACCGGGTGGTGGGCGAACAGGGTGCGCAACAGTTCGGTCTGCAGCACCGAGGTGTCTTGGTACTCGTCGAGCAACACGATGCGGTACTGCTCGCGGTAGCGGGCCACCACGGCCGGCACCTTGCGGCAGACCTGCAGGGCCAGGGCCACCTGATCGGAGAACTCGATCAGGCCCTGGCGGCGTTTCTCGGACCCGTAGGCATCCGCCAGCTCGGCCAGCACCGGCAGCGGAGCGACGGCGCTGATGGCCTCGAGCACCGAGTCGTAGGCCTTCTTCTTACGCGGGTTGCCGTAGGGCAGGTCGGCGAGGTAGCCGAAGCTGTTCGCCAGGCGCGCGAGGTCGTGCGGCACCGGCTCCTCGCCGGGCACGAACGGGGGCGGGTTCTCAGCCAGGGCGCGGCTGAGCGAGAGCACAGCGTCGGTGACGGCGTCGACGCCCTTGCCGTACTGCACGAGCCGACCGTCGCCGTTGGCCACGACCACCCGGCGGGCGAGCAGCCAGGCGCTGGTTTCGCTGAGCAGCACCGATTCGGGTTCGCGGCCGAGCAGCAGCGCGTTGTCGGTGAACAGCCGGCTGGCGAACGAGTTGTAGGTGGAGACCGCGGGAGCGTTGAACAGGTCGGCTGAGTCGAGGCTAGGCACGGAGCCGGGCGCCGACGGTGTGGTGTCCGCATCGTCGCCCGTGGGCATCAGCCCGGCCTCGCTGAGCTGGCGGATGCGATCGTTGATGCGTTCGGCCAGCTCGCCGGCGGCCTTGCGGGTGAAGGTGAGGCCGAGGATCTGGTCCGGTCTGGCATGCCCGTTGGCCAGCAGCCAGAGCACCCGATTGGCCATGGTCTCGGTCTTGCCGCTGCCGGCACCGGCCACCACCAGGGTGGGCGTGAGAGGCGCCTCGATCACGGCCTGCTGCTCGCTCGTGGGCGGGAACATCTTCAGCGCCGCCGCGATGTCGAGGGCGGAGACCGCCCGGTTCTGAGAAGAAGACGGAGTACTCATGAGCTGACCTGCTTGATGACATGGATCCGGCACGAGCCGTAGGAGCGGGGGTTGAGGCAGTGGTCGGCGATCTCGGCCACGAAGGTGGCCCCGCCCATGCCGGCGGCGTCGTCGGTGACCCTGGTGGTGAAGGCCGCCAGTTCGTCCAGACTGAAGGCCGGCTGGGTGGGATTTCGGTAGTTCTGCTTCTGGGTGCCGGAGGACACGATCACCAGGCGCGCACCGGCCAGCTCCATGCCGGGTTCGAGGCCGTCGATGACACCCGCCGAGAAGGCCAACTGGTAGGCGCCGAGCTGCGGATGCTCGGCCACCCCGGTGTCGCTGGTTGGGTCGCCCTTGCCGGTCTTCAGGTCCACGATCACGGCGCGGCCGTCCGGCAGCCTCTCCACCCTGTCGATGGTGCCGGAGAGCACGGCGCCGTCCAGCTCCAGGGCGAACCGGCCCTCAGCGCTGAGTAGTCGGGTGCCGTCGCGGGCACCGTCGCCGAGGTACGCGGCGAGCCTGTCGGTGAGTTCGCGGGCCTGGGTCTTCTGCACCCTGGACTGCCAGTCGGCGTCGAAGACGAGTTCGTCCCAGCGGGCCTCGACGCCGGCCCAGAGCGCGTCGGCGGTGATCCCGGCCGGGTCCGGCGTGCGGGCCGGGTCGGTGGCGTCCTCCATCACCTTGTGGATGATGGTGCCGAGGTTGGCCGCGGTGCTGGAGTCGCCGCCGCCGATCTGGCCGATCAGCCAGTGCAGCGGGCAGGTTTCGAACGCGCTCATCCGCGACGGCGACACGCGCACGGGTCCGTCGCCGGCCTCGGGATCGTTGAGCGGTCGGACCGTGCTGGCCGGGCGGAGACCGTACCAGTCGTCGGGTGACGCGCCGGGCACCTTCTCGCTGGCCAGGCGGGCCAGGGTGGCCGCGGCATCCGTGGCCCTGGCCGGCAACACGGCGGGCAGCGCGGCGACGGGGTCGGCCTCGGCCCCGGTGGCGGGCTGCAGCCGGGGTCGCAGGGTCTGGGTGAGGTCCCGGCGGAGGCGCCCGACCAACCCGCGCAGCGACAGCGGGTACCGGGCCAGCGGGGCGGGGTCAGGCTCCGGCAGCAGACGCAGGAACGCGGAGGGCTGGTTCTCGTCGTTGTCGACGGCGGTCACCAGCAGCTCGGTGGTGCTGCGGGAGGCGGCCTGGGCGAACATCCGCAGCTCGTCGTGCAGCACACTCGTGCGGGCGCCGGCCGGGTCGGGGGTCTCCCCCGCTGCCAGCAGGGCAAGGTCGCCGGCGCCGAGCAGCGAACCGCGGATGCGCAGGTCGGGCCAGACGTTCTCCTGCACTCCGGCGAGCACGACCAGGTCGAAGTCGCGGCCGATGGTGCCACTGGGGGTGGAGACGAGCACGGACTCGGCCAGGGCACGGGGGGCGAGGGTGTCTTCGGGCACATCGGTGTCGACGAGGTGTTCGACGAAGAGCACGGGCGGGGCGGCCGGGGTGCGTTCGACGAAACGCTGCGCGGCGGAGAACAGGGCCACGACGGCGTCGAGGTTGTGGTTGGCCTCGTCGGCGTCGATGCCGGTGCCGGTGGACTGCTCGGCCCAGGCCGGGGCGAGGCCGCTGCGCTGCCAGAGGCCCCAGAGCAGTTCCTCGATGGTGGCGCCGGCGGCGTAGGCGGTGCGGGTCTGCCGGAGGTTCTTGGCGCAGGATGCGGCGCGCCGGGCGGTGCGGTTGTCGATGCGTTCGAGCAGGGCCGGGTTGTGGAAGACCTCCACAAGCAGGTCGTCCGCGGTGCGGGCGCCGTCGGCGGTGAGTTCCTCGTGGCTGAGTTCCTGTTGGCGCAGCGCCGCGCGCAGCCGTCGCAGGGTGATCGGGTCGAGGCCGCCGAACGGGCCGCGGAGCAGGTCCACCGCCGCGTCGGCGTCGAGCGGGCGGCGGCCCAGGGTGATGTCGAGGGCGAGGACGAAGGCGCGCACGGCCGGTTCGTCGCGGAGGGCGGTCTGCGCGGCGGC
Organism: Cryobacterium sp. MP_3.1; assembly: GCF_035984795.1. Lineage (NCBI taxonomy): Bacteria > Bacillati > Actinomycetota > Actinomycetes > Micrococcales > Microbacteriaceae > Cryobacterium > Cryobacterium sp. MP_3.1. The sequence continues at coordinate 157,909 of NZ_JAXCHV010000005.1, forward strand.
CACCTGGGTGGGCACCTCGAGCGCGGCCAGCCCCTTGGACAGCGCCGGCACGAGCGCGCCGGTGCGCACGATCACGGCCATCCGCCCCCAGGGCAGGCCGTCGAGCACGTGGCGTTCGCGCAGGCGCCGGGCGATCACGGCAAGCTGGTCGGCGGGGCTGGCGGTGACGACGGTCTGCACGGCGAGCGGCGCTGCGGCGGTTTCCGGAGTGGTCGGTGCGAGCTCGGCACTGGCGGCCGCGCGTTGGGTGCCGGCGGCGGCGGCGCCGATCCGGCCGGTGAACTCGCGGATGACCGCGCGCAGCTCGGTGCCGTGCCGGTACACGGTGTCGAGGGTGAGGGTGGCCACGTCGGGCAGTCGCAGGTAGTGGCCGAGCCGGCCGAGGGCATCCGGGTGGGCGCCGCGGAACGACCCTGTGCTCAGGTCGGGATCGCCGAACGCCACGATCGTGACGCCACGGGCGGCGAACTGGGCCAGCAACGCCAGAGTGGACTCGGTGGCCTCCTGGGCGTCGTCGAGCACGATCAGTTTGAGCGCACCGAGCGGGCCGAGCGGGTTGCCCGGCGTCACGGCGGCCAGGGTCGTGGGTCCGGCGGTGCCCGCCGGCCTGGCCGGCAGGCGCGGGGCGTTCTGCACGATCGCCGCGGCGAACTGCACGAGCTCGGTGGAGTCGAACTGGCCGGGCCGGCTCTGGTCCTTGATGTCCTGGTAGTCGTCGATGAAGGCGGCCGCGGCGGCCCACTCCGGGCGGTCGTTCGCGGCGGCGAGGGTGGCCAGCCGTGCCGGGGTGACGCCGTACTCCACGGCGCGCATCATCAGGTCGCGCAGTTCGGTGCGGAAGCCGCGCAGACTGCGCACCTCGGCGTCGAGCGGGCTGGGCCAGGCCGGTCCGGTGCCGGAGGCGATGTCCCCGGCCAGGATCTCGGCGATGATCTGGTCCTGCTCGCCGCCGGTGAGCAGGGTCGGGCTGGTGCGGCCGGCCGCCACCTCGGCGTCCCGCACGATCTGGAAGGCCACGGAGTTCATGGTGCGGGCCAGCGGGCCGTTGGTGGGCACCCTGAGGCGCAGGGCCAGCCTGTCGCGAAGCACGGTGGCGCCGGTGCGGGTGGGCACCAGCACCAGCACTTCGCTGGGCGAGATTCCGTGGGTCAGCACCCTGTCGGCGACGAACTCGACGAGGGTGTGGGTCTTGCCAGAGCCCGGGGCGCCGATCACGGCGGCCGACCTGTCCAGGTCCAGCCGCAGAACGGCATCCTGGGAGGTATCCAGGCCGAGGGTATGGCCGGGCACACCCGGTTCGGCCGACCGCGCCGGTGCCTCAGCAGGGTCGGAGACGGCGGGATCGTCGAGCAGTTCGGACACCGGGTTCATCACGGTCCAACGGTAACGGGTTGCGCCGACAGTGAACGTAGCGGGCCGAGCGTGGGGCATGTCGTAATCTGAGCGGGTAGGCAACCGAAAGGCGCATCCGTGGACATTCGCATTGGCATTTTCAACTCCCCCCGGGAGATCAGCTTCGAGACGGCCCAGCCCGCCAACGAGATCGAGGAGACCGTCGCGGCCGCCCTCGCGGGGCAGACCGGATACCTCAAGCTCAGTGACAAGAAGGGGCACGTGTACATCGTCCCCACCATCGGCCTCGCCTACGTCGAGCTGGGCTCTGAGTCCTCCCGCCGCGTCGGCTTCGTAGCCTAAACCAGCGATGGAGCTCCTGTTCGTCGCCCTCGGCGGCGCGCTGCTCGGGCTGGCGGCTCGGTACGCCCTGCCCCGTCGCCTCACGCACGGTTCCGTGTTGGTGCCGGCCGTGGGTACCGGTGTCGCGTCGCTGGTCTGGGTCGTGCTGACCTGGCTCGGCTGGGCGTGGGACGGCGGCTGGATCTGGTGGGTGTCCTTCGTGGTCGCCGCCGTCGCGGCCGTCGTGGTGGACGTGGTTCTGGGCCGTCGCCGCGAGGCCGCGGACCTGGCCATGCTGCACACGATCAGCCGGACCGGGCTGCCGGCGTAACGTCAGCTGACGAAAAGACCCTCATCGATCTCGATGAGGGTCTTTTTCGCGTGGCCGCGAGCGGCTGTCACGCGGTGAGGCCGAGGCCGTCCATCCGTCGGGTGTGCGCGGCGATCAGTTCGGTGAAGACCGGTTCGATGCGGGAGTCCTGCGTCACCGCCATGGCCGAGCGTGCCACGAGCAGGGTGTCGCCGACCAGGCGTCGACCCCACAGTGCCAGACGGGACTCGAGCGCCGGCTGCGCGGCGATGGCCGCGGCCAGCTCGTGCACCAGCACGTCGGCGCCGCCGTGCTCGCCGAGCAGGTGGGCGATGCGCGGGCCGACATCGCCGGGCAACGCGTCGGAGAGCCTGATGAAGAAGTCGTCGAGCAGGCCGCCGGTCAGGTAGCAGCTGAGCAGCAGCTCCTGCCAGTCCTCGCCCGCGGTGATCGCGCGAAAGTTGTCCAGTGCGGGAACGAACGGGCCCATCACACTGGCCGGTTCACCGTCGCGGCGGCGGATCTCGTCGATGAGTCCGTGGTGCTTGGACAGCGCACGCCCGGCGGCCAGGCTCAGGCCCTCCTTGGCGGCGAGGGTGGGCGCCGTGATGACCGCCGTCGACAGGCTCTCGAACATGCCCAGTTCGAAATATGCGGCCTGGCCGAGGTAGGTGAGCAGGTCCGGCACCAGTTCGGTGATGTCCACCTTCGTGGTGGCGCGCCGGTCGCCCCGGGCCGACAGCCGCGGCGTCTCTGCCCGTTTCGGGCGTTCACCTAACCAGGAGATCACTTGCCAAGCATAGGTCCACGTCCCCGGCTTCGTTGCGAATAACGAGCCTGGTGCGGTGCGCCCACGGGCTGTTGCCCAGGGCCGCACTATAGTCTGGTGTCATTCACCGGCGCAGGATCGGTGGACTTGCGCCTGAGGCAAAGACGGGCGCATCCCGCTTCGAGCTAGACAGGCAACCAAAACGTGACCTTTTCCGAACTCAATATCGACCAGGACATGGTCGAGGCTCTCGCCGCCAAGGGCATCCTCGAACCGTTCCCCATCCAGACCCAGACGATCCCCCTCGCCCTCAGCGGCCAGGACATCATCGGCCAGGCCAAGACCGGTACCGGCAAGACCCTGGGCTTCGGTCTGCCGCTGATCCAGCGTCTCGGCCTCAACCCCGAGCCCGGTGTGCAGGCGCTCGTCGTCGTGCCCACCCGCGAGCTGTGCGTCCAGGTCAGTGAAGACCTCGAACTCGCCGCGAGCAACCGTGGCACCACCATCGTCTCCATCTACGGCGGCAAGGCCTACGAGGGCCAGATCGAGCAGCTCAAGGCCGGCGCGCAGATCGTCGTCGGCACCCCCGGGCGTCTGCTCGACCTCGCCAGCCAGCGCCTGCTCAGCCTCGCCAACGTGCGCGAAATGGTGCTCGACGAGGCCGACAAGATGCTCGACCTCGGCTTCCTCGCCGACATCGAGAAGCTGTTCTCGCAGACGCCGTCCACCCGCCACACGATGCTGTTCTCGGCCACCATGCCGGGCCCGATCGTGGCGCTGGCCCGCCGGTTCATGACCAAGCCCATCCACATCCGTGCGAGCGACCCCGACGAGGGCCTCATGCAGGCCAACATCGAGCACCTCGTGTACCGCGCGCACAACATGGACAAGGACGAGGTCATCGGCCGCATCCTGATGGCAGAGGGCCGCGGCAAGACCGTGATCTTCACCCGCACCAAGCGTGCCGCCGCCAAGCTCGTCGAAGAACTCGGTGACCGTGGCTTCAACGCCACCGCCGTGCACGGCGACCTCAACCAGGAGCAGCGCGAGCGCGCCATGGCGTCGTTCAAGGCCGGCAAGAAAGACATCCTGATCGCCACGGATGTCGCCGCGCGCGGCATCGACGTGGACGACGTCACCCACGTGATCAACCACACGATCCCCGAGGACGAGAAGGCCTACCTGCACCGCGTGGGTCGCACCGGCCGCGCCGGCAAGACCGGCATCGCCGTCACCTTCGTGGACTGGGACGACATGCCCAAGTGGACACTGATCAACAAGGCCCTCGACTTCGGCACCCCGGAGCCGCAGGAAACCTACTCCTCGTCGCCGCACCTCTACACCGACCTGAAGATCCCCGCCGGGTCGAAGGGCCGCCTGCGTGCGACCCCGATCAAGGAAGCCGTCGCCGGTGCACCGGCCGGACGCGACTCCGGTCGTGGCGGCCGCAGCGACAGCCGTTCCGGTGGTCGCTCTGACGGTCGTTCCGCCGATCGCTCCGGTTCGGGTCGCTCCGCGGACCAGGCTCCCCGCACCCGCGTGCGCGTGGGCTCGAGCACCAACCCGGATGCCCCCGCCGCCACCCCGGCGGCCGGCACCCACGACGGTGGCGGCTCAGAGCACCACGACGGCAACAGTGCGCCGCGTCGCCGCAGCCGCACCCGCCGCCGCTCCCCGCAGGCGCCCACCGCGTAACTCGCGCGCCCCGCGCATCGACTTGCCGCAAACGGCCCCTTGACAGTGCGTCAAGGGGCCGTTTGCTTCATCTCGGCAACGCACGCGGTGCCCACTTGCGGAAAAATCGCCCGCGCCCGCCCGGGAAGCGCATCTTTGCGGCATCTCGGCGATGAGCATTGCGTCGACGTGCTTCACAGGACCCCTCAACCCGCTCGCGAAGGGCTTCTTTGCCGCAAAACGCGCAAGCTGGCGCCGCCCTCACCAACGGTCCGCCGGGGAGATGCTGCGCCGACTTGCCAGTTGAGGCCCCCTGGACGTCGGCAAAGTCATACGGTCGTTGCAACATCCTGATTCGAAGGAGTTGCTGATGCCGAAGACGTTTCCTGCAGGTACGCGGTCGTCGTTTGTTGATTT